>JAGQTQ010000073.1 GCA_020438905.1 Mycobacterium sp. | reverse complement strand
GGGGTTGGCCGTCGAGGGTGCGGCGTGGGGCCAGGGGTTCGGCCAGGGTGGCGCGGCGGCGGGCCTGGGCGGGGGTGATGCGCAGCCAGTCGGCGAGCACCTTCAGTGGTGCCCCGCCGAGATCGGCGGCCTCGCGGCGATTCACTTCCAGGGCGATGTCGGCGGCCAGCACGGCTTGGCGGCGGGCCAGGGTTTCACACCGGCCGGCCAGCCGGATCAGTTCGTCGGCGCTCAGGGCCGACAGGTCCAGCGACGAGAGCGCGTCGAGGGCCGCGTCGATCCGGTCGACCGCCCCATCCACTGAACTCGAAAGCATGTTCGAATAATATGGCGGCAGACCGACAGAATCACCCGACCAACTGCAGCCTGGGGACACAACCCCAACTGGGGATAACCACCGTCGTGAAGCCTCCGGAGGCCGGGCCGGCGGAGGGCCGCATCCCGAGGCCTAAAATCACCCACTGTGCAGTCCCCATGGGGTGATGAGGTCCGCGCCGGGGATTACGGCGGCCACCCCGGACTGCTCTACCCGCAGCGCCCGAAAACCTTCGCCGAATTCCTTTTCGGCGTCGAACGTTGGGCACCGCGCACCTTCCTGGTCCACGGCGATCGCCGGATCGGCTTCGGCCAGTTCTTCGGTGCGGTGGCGGCTGCACGGAATCGGTTGCAGCCGTTGGGGATCAAGAACGGCGACCGGGTGATGCTGCTGGCCTACAACCGCCCCGAATGGGTGCTCGCGCTGTGGGCGATCTGGTCGGCCGGCGCGGTCCCTGTGCTCGGCAACCGGTGGTGGAGTCGTCCGGAGGCGGAACACGCGATGGCGCTGACCGCGCCGCGAGCCGTCATCACCGACGCACCCGATCTCGTCGCCGGCTCACTCCGGGACGCGGCGATCCTGAACATCGCGGGCCTGGGCGAGTGCTTCGCCGATGCCGGATCGGCACCACCGGAGATCCCCGGACCGGACGCGGAGGATGATCCCGCGGTCGTGCTGTTCACCTCCGGAAGCACCGGAATGCCCAAGGCGGTCGAACTCGGTTTCCGTTCGGTGGTGGCCAACCAACAGAACGTCCTCGCACGCTCGGGCCAACTGCCCCATCTGATCCCGGCCGACGGCACCCAGGCGGTCAACCTGATCTCCACGCCGCTGTTTCACATCGGCGCCTTCGCGACACTGCTCACCCAGACCATCACCGGCGGGCGGATCGTCTTCAACGTCGGCCGCTTCGACCCCGCCGCTGTGCTCGGCCTGCTCGAATCCGAGCGCGTACAACGCTGGGGAGCCGTGCCGACCATGGCCGCGCGGCTGCTCGAGCACCCCGACTTCGACTCCCACGACCTGTCCAGCCTGCGGTCCTTCCCTCTCGGTGGCGCACCGGTGCCGCCGGTGTTGCTGGAGCGGCTGGCCCGACGTCTGCCCCAGTTGAAGGGCCGCGGCATGGTCAACATGTGGGGCATGACCGAGGGCGGCGGTTTCTTCACCGTGGCCACCGGCGCGGATCTGCAACGCTTCCCGACGACGGTGGGCCGGCCACTGCCAACCGTCGAACTGCGCATCGACGAGCCCGACGACGGCGGCCCCGGCGAAATCCTGGTCCGCAGCCCCACCGTCATGCGCGGCTACCTCGGCGTGCAAGACGGGCCGGTGGATGCTCAGGGGTGGCTGCGCAGCGGCGACATCGGCCACCTCAACGACGAGGGTTACCTGTTCATCGACGGCCGTAGCAAGGACATGGTGATCCGGGGCGGGGAGAACATCGCCTGCCCGCATGTGGAGGCGGCACTCATGCGCCACCCCGACGTCGTCGAGGCGGCCGCCGTCGGCATTCCGCACCCCGATCTGGGAGAGGAACTCGCCGCGGTCGTCGTCTGCCGGGCCGGGGGTCCGGTTCCCACCGAAGACGACCTTGCCCGGCACATGGCCCGAGAAGTCGCCTACTTCGCCGTTCCCACCCGCTGGCGGGTCCGCACCGAACCTCTGCCGACCGTCGGCACAGAGAAGATCGACAAGAAGGCCCTGGCGGCCGAATTCCGATGCGCGCCATAGTCCTTCTCGCGCACAGCGGGCATCTGGACAACAGCGGCACCCTGCACGCGCTCGGGCTGGGTTGGACCACCAGCCCCACCCCGACCAATCAGCACGTGCTGATCGTCTTCGTCGAGGTCGAGTGGTCGGAGACCGGCCGCGAGTTCCCGATCCGTGCCGAACTGGTCGACGGGGACGGTGCCCGGGTCGCACAGACCGAGCAGAGCGTCATCAACGCTCGGCGCCACCCGATTCACCCGGAGGGCACACCGGTCACCATCCCGTTCATCGCCACCATCCCGCCACTGCAGCTCAAGGTCGGCGAGCGCTACCAGTGGCGAGTCAGCATCGGCGGGGAGATGCACGCGGACTGGCTGGCCGGGTTCACCGTCACGGGCTGAGGCGTTCCTCTCCACGAGGGTGGGTCTCATACATCCGCGCCGCGACCACCAATGCCGAGACCAGGGTGATCGCCGCAGCGCTCCACACCGCCGCACGCAGTCCCCACAGATCGGCCGTCACCCCACCGACCACCGCCCCCACCGCGTAACCGCTGTCTCGCCACAGCCGGTAGACCCCCACCGATCGGGCCCGCCACAGCGGGTGTGCGACATCCCCGATCACCGCCAGCAACGTCGGATACACCATCGCCGTACCGGCACCCAGCAGCGCAGCGGCGGTCAGCCACCGACCGAAGTCGTTCCCGCTCGCGATCAGCACCAAAGCCGCTGCCTGAGTGAGCATTCCGGCGGTGATCAGGTGTTTGCGCCCCCAGCGGTCCGACAGGGCCCCGGTCAGGATCTGGGCCACTCCCCAGACGCCCGGATAGACCGCCACCAGCAGCCCGATCCGGTCGACGGCAAGCCCGGCGGCCGCGAAGAGCAGCGGGAAGACGCCCCACGACAGCCCGAAGTTGAGGTTGTTGACCAGGCCGGCCTGGCTGGCTGCCGAGAGGGCCGGCTCGGCCAGGCTGGTGCGCAGGAAGATCTCCCGGTTCGACAGCCGGGCACCGGCGTCATCGGCCAAGGTATGGTGCGCGGCCTCCAGAAGAGCGTAATCGCGGGTCTCGCGGACGAACACCGCCGAGAGCCCCAGCCCGATCACCGCGTAGCTCAGGCCGAGCAGGAACGGTGCCGGGCGCAAACCATGCTGCGCGGCAAGGTATCCGGCCAGCCAGGCGGTGACCGCCACCGCGCCATAGCCGGCGGCCTCGTTGAACCCCATGGCCAGCCCCCGCTGTCGGGGACCGACGAGGTCGATCTTCATCACCACCATCGTCGACCAGGTCAGTCCCTGGCTGATACCCAGCAGGACGTTGGCGGCCACCACCCAGGCCCACGACGGCGCCCAGATCAGCAGCAGCGGTACCGGGATCGCCAACAGCCATCCGGCGATCAGCACCGGTTTGCGGCCGAACCGGTCCGACCAGGTGCCGGCCAGATAGTTGGTCGCGGCCTTGGTGATTCCGAACGCCAGGACGTAGGTGAGCAGGACGGTGTAGCCGGTGAGCCCGAACACCGACTCGGCCAGCAGCGGCAGAACCGTCTGCTCCTGGCCGACCATCCCGCCGACGAGGGCGTTGACGCCTACCAGCAGGCTGAACTGAATCAGGTTGGGACGCAGACCCAGCCGTATCCCGGGGCGGTCGGTCATGGGGTTACCGGCGCGCGAACGGCGGCGCATGCTCGGGCCGGACACCCACCCCGATGACGTAGGCCGGCACGGCGGCCAGCCAGGGCAGCCGCCGCACCAGGGCGACCAGTGCCGCCGGGGGCTCACCGCTGCGGCCGTGCAGGATCGGCGCAACCAGCCGACGGTGAAGCAGCCGTTGCAGCGCCTGGGTCGCCGCCGCGGGAGGAAGCCGGCGACGCCGGACGGCGGCGAGGTCGCGATCCGTCACGGTTCCACGGCGCAGCGGTTCGGCCAGCAGCGTCGCCGCGCCGACCGCATCCTGAACGGCGATGTTGATCCCGACTCCCCCAACCGGTGACATCGCGTGCGCGGCGTCGCCGATACACAGCAGACCCTCGACATGCCAGCGCTTGAGCCGGTTGAGGCGCGCGTCGAGATACTTCACGTCGTTCCAGGACGTCAGTCCCGACACGTCGGCCTCGGGCGCAAGAGCGGCCACCTCGGCGCGGAAGACATCCAGCCCGCGGGCGCGCAACTCGGCGTCAGCGCCCTTGGGGATCAGGTAGGCGATCTGGAAGTAGCCCTCCCGCGGAATCATGATCATGACCCGACCCGAGGCGGTCCGCGGGATCAGCGAATACGGGGCGTTCGTATCGCGGGGCAGCCGGAACCACCACACGTCGAACGGAACCGGCCAGTCGCGAGGGATCAGGCCCGCCTCCCGGCGACACAACGACCAGCGGCCGTCGCAGGCCACCGTCAGGTCCGCGGTCAGCTCACCGTCGCCGTCGGGTCCGCAGAAGCGCAGCCCGCTCACCCGGGATCCGGTCCGCACCAGTCCGGTGACCTCGTGTCGCATCCGCAGGGTGAACGTGGGTTCGGCCTCCGCCGCCTCGGCGAGCAGAGTGAGCAGGTCCCATTGCGGGACCATCGCGATGTAGGGGTGCGGCAGCCGCAGCCGCCGGAAGTCCACCATGGGCAGGGTCTGCCCACCCGCGTCGACGGCGGCATGTTCCACCCGGCTCTGCGGCAACGCCGCGAAGCGGTCCCACAGCCCGAGTTCGTCGAGCAGGCTCATCGTGCTGGGATGCACCGTGTCACCGCGGAAGTCCCGCAGGAAGTCGGCGTGCTTCTCCAGCAGGGTGACCTCGACGCCCGCCCGGGCCAGCAGCAGACCGAGCACCATTCCGGCGGGACCGCCGCCGACGATCGCGCAGGTCGTGGTCTCCGACATCAGATCACCCTTTCGTGTCAAATCTCGATTCGAGCACCGATGATGACGGTGCGGTCCACCGGCAGGCCGAAGTACTCGGCGTCGGCCGTCATCTTCGAGATCGCGATGAACAGCCGTTTGCGCCACCGCGCCATCGTCGGTTCGGGACCCGCGGACAGGTTGGCACTGGACAGGAAGTAGGTGGCATTGTCGAGATCGGTCACGCCCTCGGTCCGCCCCGTATCGACCAGGCCAAGCGCCCGCGGCACATCCGGGCGTTCCATGTAGCCGAAGCGGGCCACCACGTAGACGATGCCGTCGTCGGGAAACCGGAGATCGCTGATGGTTATCCGGTCGGGATCGGGCACCCGCGGCACCGGCAGGGTGTCGACCGAGACGATGATCACGTGCTGCTGCAGCACATGGATCCGGTCGACATTGGCCCGCATCGACAACGGCGTGGAACCTCTGCCCCGGTTCAGGAAGACCGCCGTTCCCGGCAGCCGCGGCAGCGGCGGGGTGCGCTCGGCCAGCTCACCGATGAAGTCCAGCAACGGTCCGGCCGCCTTCTCGCGAGCGGCGATGGCGATCTCGTGGCCACGCTGCCAGGTGGTCATGACCGTGAAGGCCAGAACGGCGATGAGCAGAGGCAGCCATGCCCCGTGCAGCAGCTTGGTCAGGTTGGCCGCGAAGAACATCAGGTCCACGATGAGAAGTGCGCCGCCGCCGAAGACCACCAGCCACAGCGGTGCGTGCCAACGGACTCGCGCGACGTAGAGGAACAGCAGTGTGGTGATGGTGATGGTCCCCGTCACCGCCATGCCGTAGGCGTAACCCAGTGCGGCCGAACTGCGGAAGGCCAGCACCAGGGCGATCACCGCCACCATCAGCATGCGGCTGATCCAGGGAACGTAGATCTGGCCGATGGCGGACTCGGATGTGTGTGCGATCTGCAGTCGGGGAAGGTAGCCGAGTTGGGCGGCCTGGGAGGCCACCGAATACGCCCCGGTGATCACCGACTGGGAGGCGATCACCGTCGCGGCGGTGGACAGCGCGACCACCGGTATCTGCGCCCAGCCCGGGACCAGCATGAAAAACGGTGCGTTCACCACGCTCTGGTCGTCGATCAGCAGCGCGGCCTGGCCGAAGTAGTTGAGGACCAGCGCGGGTAGCACCAACCCGACCCAGGCCAGGGTGATCGGCGCCCGGCCGAAATGGCCCATATCGGCGTAGAGGGCCTCCGCGCCGGTGACAGCCAGCACGACCGCGGCGAGGGCGAAGAAGGCGATGTGGAGGTGGCCGGCCATGAATTCCAACGCGTACATCGGCGAGAGCGCGCGCAGGATCTCCGGATGTCTGATGATTCCGCGCACTCCGAGGAGTCCGATCACCACGAACCAGACGATCATCACCGGTCCGAAGAACTTCCCGACCGCAGCAGTGCCGTGCCGCTGCACGGAGAAAAGCCCGATGATGATCAGCACGGTCAACGGCACCACGAAATCGGCAAGCCCCGGGTCGATGACCTTGAGGCCCTCGACGGCGGAGAGCACGGAGATCGCCGGGGTGATCATGGAGTCGCCGAAGAACAGTGCCGCACCCAGGATTCCGAGGGTGGCCAGCGCCGCGGTGACGCGCGCGCCGGAGCGGCCCCCCAGCCGGCGCACCAGGGTGATCAACGCCATCACCCCACCCTCGCCGTCGTTGTCGGCCCGCATGACCAGCACGACGTAGGTCAGGGTGACGATGGTCATCACCGACCAGAAGATCAGCGACACCACGCCGTAGACGTTGGCGCGGTTGATCGGGACCGGATGCGGGTCAGCCGGGTTGAACAGGGTCTGGAGGGTGTAGATCGGACTGGTGCCGATATCGCCGAAGACCACCCCGAGCGCGCCGACCACCAGGCCTGCGCGCAGGGATCCGCCTCGTGTGCCCACCGGCACCGCCGAGTCCGTCCGCACAGACCGTCCCCGTTCCGAGTCGAACCGCCGCCGAGCAACGATGCTATCCCCGCCTATTCCGGGCCGGTGCGGCCGAGGCAGCACGTGCAGACGCCGCAGGGCATACATTTGCCGGACCGGAGGAAAAGGAGGCCCAGCGGTGCGCAAACCGATGGCGGGCCTGTGCGGGGTCGCCCTTGCCGCCGCTGCGGTGGGGTTCGCACCGCCGGCCGATGCGGGAATGCAGATCGGCCATTACAGCGCCTACGTCGAGGGCCGCTACGACTTCCACACCTGGATCTTCACGTTCAGTTCGTGCAACCCACCGGACGGGATCGAGGAATGTGCGAACGTCTCGGCCAATCCGATGCCGATCGCCAAGGCTTTCCAGTGGTATGCCGTGGCCCATCAGGCCGACGGGACGTACACGATGACGGTGGACGTGCCCGACGGCCTGCGCTGCGGCAATGTCTACTACGGTCCGGTGATCCCGACCCGCGACGTTTACTCCTGGGACGCGGGCACCCTGCGGGGAACGCTGCAGTCCTCCTTTGCGGCGGGTTGCGACAACTCCCCCGGCGGGACTTTCACCTACCCCTTCAGCCTGGTCCGCTTCTGAGATTCAGCCCGTCAGGGCTGCGGTGCGCAGGACGATCAGAGCGAGGAACACGACCAGCAATCCGATGCTCACCCCGGCCTGCGCCAGATTGCGGTTGGCCCTTGGGGCGTAGACGAACGCCGCAGCCACCGCGGCCCCGGTGATCAGACCGCCGATATGGCCCTGCCAGCTGATCCCGGGGATGGTGAAGGTCATCACCAGATTGATGGCGATGAGCGTCACGAGCCAGCGCACATCGAGATGTAGCCGGCGCGCGGCGACGAAGGTGGCCCCGAAAAGGCCGAAGATCGCCCCGGAGGCACCGACGGTGGCCGCGTTGATCGGCGACATTAGGTACACCAGCACGGAACCGCCCAGAGCACTGAGCGCGTACAAGACGCCGTAACGCAACCGTCCGAGGTGCCCCTCGAGGGGCGGCCCGAGAACGTAGAGCGCCCACATGTTGAAGAGCAGGTGCAGCAACCCGTAGTGCAGGAAGGCCGAGGTGACCAGGCGGTAGAAATCGCCGCCGGCGACGGCGAACGGAATCAGCGCCATCCGGCCGAGCAGACGCGGGGATACCTGCTCCAGAACGAACAGCGCGACGTTGACCGCGATCAGCGTGTAGGTGATGACCGGGGTTCCGGTGCGCAGCACGCCCCCGGCCGGGGTCCGCACCTGCGGCACGCTGCGCGCGGCGGCCTGGACGCAGTCCAGGCACTGATGGCCCACCGAGGCGGGGCGCAGGCACTCCGGGCAGGCCGGCCGACCGCAGCGGGTACAGCCGATGTAGGTAGGCCGATCGGGATGGCGGTAGCACGCCGGCGCGACGGCAGGGGGCTGCGGCGGGTAGGGCATGGTCATGGTGCCCTCCGACGATACTGGCCGGCGGTCAGGCGGGGACGCCCGCGGTGCCGACAACGGAATCCGCAGAAATTATGGGTCGTCATTGCTGATACCGTTGGATAAACTGATACTCGATGCCAAATTCAATTATTTAGCCCAGCTCACCATATGATAAAATGCCGCCTGAACTGTTTAATTGTGAGTTGCCTGTGGCCACTAGCGTGCCCACGGAATTCGTTATAGATTTCATTCAGGTTGAGTGCACAGCCGTCCGAGACGTCGCAGCGGGGGGTTGTGCACGCGGCGAGGCCCCGGTAAATCCAGCGGAGCGCGGGTGATCGCTCTGCGGGTCACAATTGACGGAGGTCTCCATGCTCGTCGCCAACACCGCGAAGCCCCTGTTCATCCCACGCTCGGTGGACACCGGAACCGAGCCGGATCTGGTCCGTTCGCGGGAACTCAGCGCCACCGCCGTACTGATCGCCGGGTTCGGCGAGATCGACGCGGCAAATGCGCGCAAGCTCGAAGCGGCCATCGGCCGACATCTGGACGGTTATCGGCAGTTGGTGCTGGACCTCTCCCGGCTGGAATTCTTCGGCACCGCCGGCTACTCCGTGCTGACCCGCCTGCACGCCCGATGTGCACGCGACGCCGTGAACTGGGTCCTCGTCCCCGGGCGTGAGGTGACACGTCTGCTGCGGATCTGTGACCCCGACGGTCTCATGCCGACCGCATCCAACATCGTCTCGGCGGTCGCGGCGCTGGCCCGCACCGCTACCAGTCGGCTCTGCTGACCGCCGGAGCCCTCACACCGGAGCCGGTCCTGCCATACTCCGATTGGGCACACCGCAGCGGGAGAGGCATCGACATGAGCGCACCGGGTCGGCAGTTCAACGATGCGGTGACCCGCTTCTGGACGCTGGCCGCTCCGATCTACGACCTGCCGTTCCTGCAGCGCTGGGTTTACCTTCCGGTTCAGGACGAGGTGGTCGCCGCACTGCGTGCGCACGGGGCCCGCCGCATCGCCGATATCGCCTGCGGGACCGGGATCATGGCCACCCGGATCCAGACGGACCTGAATCCCGATGAGATCTACGGGGTCGACATGTCCGACGGCATGCTCGAGCAGGCCAAGGCACGCACCGATCGCGTGCGCTGGCTCAAAGCGCCCGCCGAGAAGCTGCCCTTCGACGACGGTGCACTGGACGCCGTGGTGAGCACCTCGGCGTTCCACTTCTTCGACCAGCCGGCTGCGCTGCGGGAGTTCCACCGCGTACTCGCGCCGGGCGGGTTGGCGGCGGTGGGCACCATCAGCCCGCCGATGCCCGCCGTGCTGCGCCGGCTTTCCGAGGGTACGTCCGGCCCCGCGGGTAATCCCACGCCCGAGCAGCTGCGGACCCTGTTCACCGAAGCCGGTTTCGCACTCGCCGACCAGCACCGGGTCCGCCGGCCGATGTGGACGCGGGGCGTCTGGGATCTGCTGACCCTGGCCATCAAACCGTAGGACCGCGTGGCCGACGGGGCGTTATCGCGTCCGGCACGTAGCGTGGCAGCCATGCCTGATCTGCACCCCGCCGTCGCGGCGCTGGCACCACTGCTCGGCAACTGGTCCGGCCGCGGATCCGGTGACTACCCGACCATCGAGGCGTTCGGCTACACCGAGGAGGTCGACATCGGCCACACCGGAAAGCCGTTCCTCACCTACTCCCAGCGGACCCGCGCCGAGGACGGGTCGCCGCTGCACGCCGAGACCGGCTACATCCGGATGCCCTCGCAGGGCCGGATCGAACTGGTGATCGCGCAGCCCACCGGAGTCACCGAGGTCGACGAGGGCACCGTCGTCACCAACGGCCTGGAACTGACGATCGACGCCCGGTCCACCACCGTGGGGCTCACCGCGACGGCCAAACAGGTCTCGGCCGTGGTCCGTTCGATCCGGGTCGCCGCGGACGAGCTGCGCTACACCCTGGAGATGGGCGCGGTTGGCCAGCCGCTGCAACACCATCTCAGCGCGACCCTGCACCGCCGGCCGTGACGCCGACCGGCGGCGTCCGGGTTCCCGCCGATCTCGACACCGTCACCGACATCGGCGCCGAACATCCCGGTGGCCTCTCCCCCGGCGCCGCCGACCGGATCTGGGCGGCAGCGCGACACTGGTATTCCGCGGGGATGCACCCGGCGATCCAGGTGTGCATCCGCTACGACGGCCAGGTGGTGCTCAACCGGGCCATCGGTCACGCCCGGGGCAACGGTCCCGCCGATCCCCCGGACGCCGAACGCGTTCCGGTGACCACCGGCACGCCGTATTGCGTGTATTCGGCCGCCAAGGCGATCACCACCACGGTGGTGCACATGCTCGTCGAACGCGGAACCTTCTCCCTCGATGACCGGGTCTGCGATTACCTGCCCCGCTACACCGGGCACGGCAAGGAACGCACCACCATCCGGCATGTGATGACCCACAGCGCCGGGGTCCCGCTGGCCACCGGACCGCGCCCGGATCTGAAGCGGATGAACGACAGCGCCTACGCGCGGGAGAAACTCGGCGAGCTCAAGCCCCTCCATCCGCCGGGGCTGATGCACATCTACCACGGCGTGACGTGGGGGCCACTGGTGCGCGAGATCGTCTCCGCCGCCACCGGCCGCGACATCCGAGAGATCCTCGCCACCGAGATACTCGAACCCCTGGGCTTCCGGTGGACCAACTACGGTGTGGCCGAGGCCGACGTGCCGTTGGTGGCGCCCAGTCATGTCACCGGGAAACCGCTGCCCGCCCCAGCGGCCGCCGCATTGAAGATCGCCCTGGGCGGGAGCATGCAGCGGATCATCCCGTTCTCCAACACCCCGATGTTTCTCACCAGCGTGGTGCCGTCGTCGAGCACGGTGTCGACAGCCGACGAGTTGTCCCGCTTCGCCGAGATGCTGCGCCGCGGCGGCGAACTCGACGACGTGCGGGTGATGCGGCCGGAGACGCTACGGGCCGCTACCCGGGAGTGCCGACGGCTGCGGCCCGATGTCGCAACGGGGCTGATGCCGCTGCGCTGGGGAACCGGTTACATGTTGGGCTCCAGGCGTTTCGGCCCGTTCGGCAGAAACGCGCCGGCCGCCTTCGGCCATACCGGGCTGACCAATATCGCGGTCTGGGCGGATCCGCAGCGCGCCGCGTCGGTCGGAATCGTCAGCAGCGGCAAGCCCGGCCGCCATCCTCAGGCCTCCCGGTACGGCGCCCTGCTGGACCGGATCAACGCCGAGATCCCGCGCGGCTGAGCGCGACACCCGCGGGTGAATTGTGCCGGTCAGGTGGCCCGGTTAGCGTGGACACATGGGTGAGTCGATGCTGCAGCAACAACTCGACGAGGTGCGGGCGCTGCTGCAACGTGCCCGTGACCTGTTCGGGCATCACCCCGTCTCGCCGCCCGAGGAGCTGCGCACGACGGCCGGCGGCGAAGCGCCGCGCTAGCCGAGTCGACTGTCCCGCAGTGCGGTCTCGGCGATGTCGAGGTCCGCGGGCGTGGGCAGTTCCGCTGTCGGGGTGAATCCGGCCTCGATGATCTCCTGGCGGATCCGCATGACCGCCCGCAAGTGGGAGACCTCAGCCGCTCGAAGCACCGCGGTCGCGAGGGCCTCGGCCCCGCCGTCCAACGCGGGCGCGGACAACACCACGCTGTGCAGATAGCCGCCGGGACAGGAGCGAAACAGCAGGTGACCGCCGGGATGGACGGCGTCGAACTCGGGATCGGGCTGGCTCACCGGCTGTCCTCGGTGACCGCGCGCAGACGGTGGGCGCCGTCGGCGTCCTGTTGCTCCCAAACGTCCGCGGCACGGCTGAGCCGCTCGGCGAGATCGGCGTGCGCCGCGGCCTGCTGTTCGTAGCAGACCCGGCGCTCGTCGAGCAGGGCCCGCCCGGCGTCGCGCAGTTCGGCGAAGACCGGACCCAGCGACTCCAGGGTGGCCATCACCGCAGCGTTGGCCGAGGGCGCTGCCGCCAGCTGCTCGGCGGCCCGCCGGTGTTCGCCGGCGGCCCGGCGCAGTTCCTCGGGCACCACGTTGAGCCGTTCAGTCATTACGCAATCCTCCTCCGGACGGGGCCGTCTGAACCGGCGGGCTGGTGGTCGACATCTGTTCCCGCGGCGCCGGCGGATGTTGCCAGCCTAGGAAGGTTGGGCCCGACATAGCAGCAAGGGGTTGGATTTGCTGATCAAGCAACCCTTTGCCGTTGCCGAGCGCCACGGCATGCCGGTCGGTGAAGACTCCGATATCCCCGGGAATCAGGCTCTCGGGCGCCAGCGGGTCGGCGACCGGACTGCCGGGGTTCGGGATCGTGATGCCCTGCCGGTCGAAGGCCTCCGGGATGGGCGTACCGGCGACCGCGGCAGAGATCGCCTCGGCAAGTTCCGGGCTCGCAGCGGTGACGATCTCTCCGTCCGGCAACCGAACGGTGGTCGTGTCCTCGAGCGTGGGCTCCTCGTCGGGGACCTCGACGTCGACATCCTCCGGCGTCTGTTCCACCGTCGGTTCGGGCTCTGAGCGCGGAGGGTTCGCAAGCGGGTCGAGCAACGGTTCGCGGGACAGGGAATCGCTAAGTAGGTTCGGCACCGGGGGCAGCGGCGAGGCCGGCATCCCGCCACCGAAACCCGTTCCGGACGGGAATCCACCGCCCCATCCAGCCTGCGGGGTCATCGCCGCGGGCGGCATGCCCGGCGGGTTGGTCGCCATCACCGGGTCGGGCGGCACCAGAAGTCCGGGGTCGTCGTCGAATCCGGCCAGCGGATCAGCCACTGGGAGGTTTCCCGGCGCCGACCCGGGCCGGCCGTCGGTGTCGGAACGTTCGTCGTCGGTGGGCTCGGGAACTCCGCCCGGCGGCCTACCCTTCGGGGACTCACCCGCCGACCGTGACTCCTCATCAGTGCTCTCCGGTCTCGACTCCATCGCAGCCGGCGGCGGTCCGGAGGCGGCGTACAGGTCGGCCAGCGCCAAGGCCAGCGCCGCTTTGGAGGTGGAGTCCAATCCGGCGGTTTCGACGACCGCCCGGATATCGCGCATCTTGTCGATCAGATAGCGCTGGAAGGCACGGGCTCCCGCCGGGGTGTCCAAGTCGGAGCGGGATGCCACCGCGCCCTCGATGTCACGCTGCAGCCGGGCAAGTTCACCAATACCGTCGGCATGGTTGGAATGTGCGTTGAGGACCGCCGTCACCACGCGGAGGTCCACCTGCGCGGCAGTCGTCTTCTGTTGTCCGAGGGCGGATTCGGCGTCCCGGATGGCCTCTGCGGCCGTTCCCTCGGAACGAGCCGGTGGCGCCGTCGCGTTCTCGGCCGGCGGCGAGGGCTGAAACGCCGCGGGGTGGGTGGCGATCATCTTGGCAATCACTGCAGCAAACGAGCCCGGCGGGCTCAACGGGTTGGTCACCACCGCGATGTCCGCGCCGGAAAGTCCCGTCTTCCAGCCGTCCGGATCACCGGTGGCCGCCCTGACCCGCGCTATTGCGTCGAGCAGATCGTGGTGCGTGGCCACCGTTCGCCTCCCATGCCGGTGACTCTAGACAGCCCCGCAGCGACCGACAATTCACCATTGCCGCTGAACAGATCAACCCGCTGCGGATTACTGATAGCGCTGCATTAGCTGCTGGAGCACAACGGTTTTCGACTGCGCCGATTTCTGTGCATCGGCGACGATGGCGGCGATTTCCCGTTGCCCGGCGATGAGGAATCGGCTGAGTTCACGGCCGGCGGCCGGGTGGTCGACGGACCGCTCTGATGCGGCCGCCTCGATCTCGCCGCGGATGGACTCGATACGGCTGATCGATTCCGCTGCCGCCCGGTACGCCGAGGCGACGACATCGGCCAACACCCGGTCAGCCGCGCCGAGTTCGGCATCGCGGGCAAACAGCGCCGCAGCCGCCGACTGCAGCGTCTCCCCCGTCTCCCCCGCCATATGGTTGACCGTACCGACGGCCCCTTGCGGAGGACAACTCAGCGCCCACGGTTTCGCGGCGCCGGTTCCCTACACCGGCCGCCGGATCGCGACGGCCGGCCCCAGCCGGCTGATCTGCACCGTCGCACCGGCGTGGGGCGCCTCCACGACCAGGCCGCCGCCGATTGCCATCTGGACGTGACCGGTGTGCGGGAACACCAGATCCCCGGCCCGAACACGGGACGGGGCGACCGGGACGCCGTCGAGGATCTGTTCGTAGGTGGTGCGGCGCAGCGGCACCCCGGCCTGCGCGTAGGCCCACTGCACCAGGCCCGAGCAATCAAAGCTGTCGGGCCCGGTGGCCCCCCAGATGTAGGGCCGGCCCAGCTTGCCCAGCGCCGCCCGTACCGCGACCGCCGAACGTCCGTCCCGCGCCGCCGCCGGACGTCCGGAAATCCGGTAGCGCAGCCGACGCAGAGCGGCCCGCCGCCGCGCCGCGCGCCGGCGTGCGGCCACCACGTGGGCCCGCTGAACGCGCAGTCGGTGGACCCTGCGGCGCAACAACTCCCGCGCCGCAATCGGGTTGTCGGGCACGGTTCCGGCGTCGGACTGGGCCGCCGCCAGCACGGCCGCGGTGCTGCGGCGGGCCTCGAGGTGGTCGCGGCGAGCACGTTCAAGGATGCCGCTCACCTCCGCATCGACCCTTCCGGCACCCTGCACGTCAGCTTGACGGTCTGCGCTTAGTGCGTGGTAGGCGGGGACCATCGCGCCGCCCGCGGACTGGGTGACGCCGGACGTCGGAGCGGCTTGACCTCCCAGCGAGCCGGCGTCCCCGGCCTCGGGGAACAGCGCGTGCGCGCGGCTCAGGATCTGCAGTTCGCCGGTCACGCCTGGGCCTCGACGAACGCCCGCACCCGGGGAAGCACACCGGGCGGAATCCGCCCACGATTGCGAATGTCCCACATCTCCTCGTGGCTGACCCCCAGCAGGCCCGCGATGACCATTGCCGGCAGGCCGCTGCTCCGGCACGCCTGATCGAACCGGGAGCCGATGCCGGACGGCATCCGCCCGAGGAGCCGGGTGCGGATGTCCTCGAGAGTCCTGAGCTGGGCCATCAATCGACCGGTGGTCTCAGCTCCGGCATTGACGGCCACCCGCCAGGAGTTGGCGGTCAGCATCTCGGCGGTCACGCACTGTCCGATCACGGAAAGAATATATGTCTCGTATTCGTTTGAGGTCTCCGTCGGCAGATGCTCGATCAACGAGTTGAGCGAATCTATGTGCGCTTGGGCGTGCGCCTCGAGAACGTCGGCGTCGCTGTGACGGGTGACCACCACGGGGCCGGAGCCTGAACGGCGCGGCTGCTCGGACCCCGCGGCTACCGTCAACTGGGCCAATTCGGCCTTGGGATCATCGGCGGCCAGCAGCCGAGAGTAGGTACCCGGCGGCAGTCCGAGACCGTTTTCAACCTTTTGAACTGTGCCTTTGTGTGGTTTGCGAGCGCCACGTTCCAGGTAGCTCAACCCCATGATGCTGACTCCGGTCGCCGCCGCCAGATCCGCCAGCGACCAGTCACGCGATTCCCGCAGTGCTCGCAGGGCCGCGCCTGCCCCCGTGCGGCTCACGATGCGGCTCCGGGCATGGCCGAATCGTACACAGACCGATACGCGTATACGTTTCTGTTTATGTTTTGCTAACCTTCCCGAAGCGTTGCATATACGCTTTCATCTATGAATGCTTCCAGGGAGGCCACCGTGAACATCCGCCCGTGCTCCGCCGATCCGGACCTGTGGTTCGGCTACGCCGACGACGACGCCAGCGACGGGGCCGCCAAGGCACGCGTCTACGAGCAGTCCGCGACCCAGGCCCGGACCATCTGCCTACGCCGCTGCCCGCTGGCCCAACAACGCCAATGCGCCCGCCGCGCGGTGGAGGCCGGCGAGGAGTACGGGGTCTGGGCCGGGGTGAAGCTGCCAGGCGGGCAGTACCGCAAGCGCCATCAATTGGCCCATGCGCATGCCGTGCTGCTTCTGATCGCCGAAGGCCTGGTCAACCCGCGGGAGCTGCCGGAGAGCGCCGAGCTGCTGTCCCGCTCGGAATCCCAGCCCGCCGGGCCGCCACCCGTCACCGTCGTCCACGTCCCCGTTGGACGCCGTCCGGTAACGGCGGCGTGACGCTTCGGATGAGCCTCTGGGTCGTCTGCCCGACCGGGAGCAGACTGGTCGGGTGCGCCCCGTCGTCCTGTTGGCACTGGCCGGTCTGTTCGCGCTCGTGCTCGCCCTGTTCACCGGCAGTACCGGGATGGCCCTGGTCGTCGTCGGGCTAGCCATCACGGGCATCGTCGTGCTGGTGCGCGACTGGCGCGGCAAGGGGGACAAGACCCCGGAAGAGGAGCCCGGGCCGCCGCTTTTCGAGGAGTTCGACATCGACACCTCACGTGCGGCACTCAAGCCCGACGAGTTTTCCCCGGATATCTCCACCGATCCCGACGGGCCGTCCTCGAATGCCCGGGCGGACTGAGGCCCGGCCACGGCCCGGCGCCGCGCCGTTCTCCTTCACCGCCGAGCGCTATGCCGGCAACCACGATGCGTCCATCATCTGGGAGGGACACCGGGCCGGTCGGACCGTGGGCTACTGCCACATCGAGAAACTGCCCAACCTCGAATCGCTACCGTCGCACGGCTTCGAGGTGTCCTGTTTCCCGGTCAAGGTCCACGCTGCCTCGGCCGGGTTGGCCCGCGCGGTGGCGATTTTCGACGACTGACGGCCCAAGCGCGGGACCGCCCGGAGTCAGGGCGACTGAACGGCCGTCGGGTTCTCGCCGCGACGTCGGGCGGCTCGACGGCAGGCCGTCCGCGTGACTACCGCGTGCCGCCTCCCACAGCCCGAAACCTTCCTGAACGGCCTCGGCCAGGTCCGACTGCAGCTTCGGCAGGTCCAGGGGCGCACTGAGGCCCGCGGGCGCGGGAGTCCCGTACGGCAGGGCGCGGTCGTAGCCCAACTCCACCAACACCCGCAATGCCGGCTCGACCGCGTCGAGCAGTCGTGGGGCCAAACCGAGGTCGCGCAGCGGCTGCAACAGCGGCAGGTGCTCGGCCGGGATCAGGTAGTACGTGGTGTCCCCGTAGTGCTGCACGATCGTCGCGGGATCGAAACGAGGGTCGTGCGGGTCCAGGCTGGCTCTGCCGTAGTCGTGCTCGTAGAACAGGGCGATCAAGGTATTGGCCAAGGCGAACGGATTGAGCGGATAGCGCGGGAAGTCGGCAAAGGGGTCGTACTGTCGCGCGACGTCGATGGTCGGAAACCCGGTGTCGGTCGGAGTCGCGCCGGAGAACGTCCACCCGGGCAGCCGGAGCCCGGGGAATCGTGCGTGGATACCCCCGTTCGGCCGACCCGGGTTACCTAGCAGGACAAACGACACCGGGGGAGTGGGCTGTCCCTGGGCGGTTATTTCTGCCAGTCGCCGCTTTTCCGCGGTAATGATGATCGCACTCTGCGAGTAGCCGAAAACCACGAAGGGAACGTCAGGGCTGCCCTCGGATTCGTGTCGGGCTCGGGTTTCGGCGATCGCGGCGGTGAGGACAGCGGTGCCCTCGGCGACCGAGCCGTCGAGGGTCTCGTCCCAGAGCCCGCCGAAGGGCCAGAATTCTGCAGGGGTCAGCAGCGGTATCGCCGTGTACTGGCCGCCAAGGGTGGGTGTGATGTAGTCCTCGACAGCGAGGGAAACCCATGTCGGATCGACGGAATGCATGTCGGTTCCGGTCATGATCAACACGTCCGTCGCCAACAAGCGAACGTCGAGGAGGGACCACCGCAACCGTTGCGCCGGGTACGCGCACACCGCCGGCCCTACCGCCACCGTAGCCACCACCGCGACAACAGCGGCACTGAAAACCTTCCGAACCCCCCACCCCATCAACGAATTGTCCACGGGGAGGGGGCCCTGGCGTGGAGTCCAAAGCCCCCGAGCCCTCGGGCCCTAGGTCACGGCCAGAAGCCGCCGGGTGGGGGACCCCCGCCCGGCGGGGACTGGTTCTGCAGGATGCCCAGGCAGGTGCCCAGAGACTTGCCCGGAATGCAGGGAATGCCGCCGACGGTCGGCAGCGAATTGGGTGTGTAGCACTGGCCGGTCATCGGATCGGACGTGAAGCCACTCGGGCAGGCCGCGGCCGAAGGCGCGGTGACCACCGGCAGGACCAGAAACCCCGCCGCCGCGACCGTCGCCAGCACCAACCGTCCGATCCGTGGCGCCACACCCCGATCTTATGCCCAGTAAACCTTCAGCGAGCGTCCGTACCCTGGGTCGGCGGAGAAGCCCGGCAGGAGAGGGGTGGCTGTGGACGCGCTGGCGAATATCGTCTGGATCTCGTTGATCGCCGCACTCATCGCTTTGTTCGTGCGGTCTCGCGGTTGGGGTATCGCATTCCCGTTGCTGGCTTGTGGGCTGGTGGTCGGTGTTCTGCCGTGGGGCCCCTCAGCACCCGATGATCCTGAGCTCCTCCAAGTGCTGGTCCTGGCCCCACTGGTGTTCGGCGAGGCCCTGTCGTCGTCCTACGTGGACCTGAAATCCGTACGTCGCCCGGTTCTCGCCCTGGCGGTTGGACTGGTCGCGATCTCGACCCTGGCCATCGGCGGGCTGACCTCGGTGCTGATCGCCGGCATTCCGGTGGCGATGGCGTTGGCGGTGGGAGCCATCCTGGCCCCGACCGACGCGGTCGTGGTGGCGGCCTCGGCGCGACGGGCCAACCTCCCGCCCCGGCTGGTCAGCATTCTCGAGGGGGAGAGCCTGCTCAACGACGGCACCGGCCTGACCGCCCTTCGCGTCGCGACGCTGGCCGCGCTGGCCGGGTCGGTCGGCACCGGGCAGGCCGCGGCGCTACTGGTGCAGACCGTGGCGGTGGGAGTGGCGTTCGGGCTGCTAGGGGGGTGGTTGCTGGTGTTGCTGCTACGCCGCAGCGACGACACCGCCGCGCATGGCGCCGTGCTGCTCATGGCGCCCATACCGCTCTATCTCAGCGCCGAGACGGCGGGCGGATCGGGCATCCTGGCAGTGGTACTGGCCGCACTGATGGCCTCGCAGGCGACCTACGCCGATCCCGCCTACGAGGGGCGCCTCCAGGTGACCGCGGTGTGGCGGGCGATCACCGTGCTGCTACAGGCGGCCGCCTTCTTCCTTCTGGGCCTGGAGTTGCCCGAGGCCCTGCGGCATCTGCCGGCCGAGGATCGCACCACGCTGTGGTGGGCCGTTCCCGCCATCGTGGCGGGGCTCATCGCGGTGCGCATGGTCGTGGTCTGGGGAGCTTTCGGCCTCGGCCGCCTGTTCGGAACGGACATACCGAACCGATGGCGCAGCGCCACCCTGGTGGGCTGGGCCGGTTCGCGTGGACCGGTGTCGGCACTGGCGGCCTTCTCGCTTCCTTTGGCCACCGCCGACGGCCTGCCGCTTCCGGCCCGCGACATGGTGGTCGCGGCCACCCTGCTGGCGGTCGCGGTGACGCTGGTGCTCTCGACCACGCTCACCCCGATGGCCCGCCTGCTGAAAATCCAGTCGCCGGACACCAGCGCGGTCGAGAGCCGACTGCGGTTGGCGATGGCGCGGGCGGCGCTGTCGACCCTGGACGCCGCGACGGCGGACGCCGATCTGCGCGACGATCCGTTTCCGGCCGCGGCGATCGCGGCGCTGCGTACCGCAACCGTCCACCGGGTCGGGGTGTCCAAGGCCGGCTCGTTCACCCGACAGGACCACGAACGCCTACGAGAGCTGCAGGTGGAGATGTTCGAGGCCGAGCAACTCGAGCTGCACCGGCTGCGCTCCGAGGAGGCGCTGCCCGACTCGGCGGTCCGGCCGCTGCTCACCGAAGTCGACCGGCGTATCGCGGCGGTACGGACCACCGGGGCCGCGTAATCGGAGGAGCCGGATTGTCGGCCTAACATCGAGAGGATGGCGACGCCTCTGGAGTCCGATCCGTATCTGGCGGTTGATCGGCCCCTTCCTCCGGTGGGTGACGACCGGTTGCGGGCGCTGCTGGCGTGGGCGATCCTGGCCCCGTCACCGCACAACACCCAGCCGTGGGCGTGGGCGGTCGCTGACGACGTGATCGAACTGCGGGCCGACACCTCGCGGCTGTTGACCGTCTCGGACCCCGACGGCCGCGAGCTGGTCATCGGCTGCGGAGCGGCGCTGGAACACCTGCTGTTGCGGCTGGGCATGGACGGGATGCCGCTCACCGTCGAGACATTGCCCGAGGGCTGGGGTGGCATCGGCGAGGGTGCGGTGCTGGCACGGGTGCACACCGGCGCGGGTGAACCCTACGAGCATCGCCCGGATCTGGTCGCGGCGATGAGCACGCGCCGCACCAACCGCAATGCGTATCGCGACGAGCCGATGGACCCCGGCCTGCGATCGACCCTCACCCGGGCCGCCGCGGAATTCGGCGTCGAGTCGATGTGGCTGCAGGATGCGCCCCACCGCGAGGCGCTCGTGGCGTTGATCATGGACGCCGACCGTCGGCAGATGTCGTCCGCGGAGTTCCGCCGCGAACTAGCCCACTGGATGCGCCCCAAGCACTCGTCCAGCGACGATGGCATGCAGGCCGACCTGCTGGGTCAGCGGGGGATCGCGGCTTATCTCGCTCCGCTGGCCGTACGGACCTTCGACATGGGCAAGATGCAGGCCGCGCGCGACGGCGAACTCGCCTCGGGCTCACCGGATCTCGTCGTCATCTGGACACCCACCGATGACGCCGGCGGATGGCTGGCGACCGGCCGGGCGCTGGCCCGCCTCACGCTGGAAGCCCAGGCGGCTGGACGCGCGTCGGCTTATATGAACCAGCCGTGCGAGGTTCCGGTCGTGCGCGGGCAGCTAGCCAAGTCGCTTGGCATCTCCGGACACCCCCAACTGGTGCTCAGGTTCGGACTCGCCGAGCAGGTGCATCCCGCCGACCGAATGCCGGTCTCCCGGGTGCTGCGGCAGTGACGACGAACCGGTTTGTCCTCCCTCGGCGGCCTCGGCGTATTTTCGGCAGACTCAGAGCCCGGTTCACAAAATTGGTGCGCATCACGGCTGTTCAGAGGCATGATCCATACCCCGTTGCATTGTTTGCCTGATAGGCACACAACGGCTGGCATGGCTATGAAGACGGAGCGGTTCGCGGTGCGCTTGACTGCTGAGCAGGACGCGCTGATTCGTCGTGCCGCCGAAGTGGAGGGGACCGATCTGACCAACTTCACGGTGACTGCGACGTTGGCTCATGCCCGCGAAGTGCTCGCGGATCGGCGACTGTTCATGCTTGATGCGTCGGCCTGGTCGGAGTTCATGGCGGTGCTGGACCGGCCGGTGTCGCACAAGCCGAGGCTGGAGAGGTTGTTCGCGGCGTCCTCGATCTTCGACTAGTGAGCGGCTATGGCGCACCCCGGCCGATCGGCGAACACGATGTGGTCGCCGACTTCGACAGCGGCGAACCCAGCCTGGATGAATACCTGCGAGGCCGCGCCCTGGCCAACCACGTCGAAGGTGCGTCCCGGTGCTTCGTGACGTGCCGGGATGGCCGCGTCGTCGGGTTCCACACGCTGGCCTCGGCGACGGTGGAACACGCCGGCACATCCGGGCGGGTGCGACGCAACATGCCCGAACAGGTGCCGGTGATCCTGTTGTCGCGGATGGCGATCGACCGCAAGGAACAAGGCCAGGGTCTGGGCGCTGCGCTTCTGCGCGACGCGGTTACCCGCGCGGTGGCCGCTGCGGAGATCATCGGTGTGCGGGCGCTGCTGGTGCACGCGCTGCACGAGCAGGCGCGGGCGTTCTACGCGCACTTCGATTTCGAGCCCTCACCGACCGACCCGCAGCACCTGCTGCTGTTGATCAACGGCGCCCGCACCGTGCTCGACCCGCCGCAGAAGTAACGAAAGCCGGGGTGGTTCATCAACACCGACGTCCACACCGCCGAGAAGGCACTGGATGCAGCGTTGGCCGCGCATGCAGCGATCCCCGCCCGGCTACCGCTGTCTGACGTCAATCCGGGCCAGCAGTTCCTCGACACCGAAACCAAACTGATCCACCACGCCATCCGCATCGCCGCCTACAACACCGTGGACATCCGGCTCGACCCGCTGCCCACACCACGACAGACCGCCGCGATCGCCGAACTCTGCCAAGCCATCAATGACACCAGACCACGTCCTCAACGAAATCCAGCGCCGCAACAGTGCGCACTAATTTGAGTAAAGTCTGTTATGCGCGCAGGTGTTGACGAAAAGCGTGGTCAGGGGCAGTTGAGTGGCTGTGAACTGGCCCGATTCGGGAACCAGGCCCGCCTGTTCGGACATCTCGGGAGCCGAATCCCTGGGCCGCAGCGAACACCGTCATCGGGTGCTCCAGTCGACGGCTCTCGACCTACCTCCGGAGCAACGAAGCCGAGATAGGCAGCCCGAGCGAATCGAGCTGCTCAACAAGGTCTCCGACGGTTCGTGCTGGATTTTTGTACGCTGCCGCAGCCTCACTCACCGCCTGATGCATCATCGCCCCGTCCAAGTGGTACATGTCCTGAAGAAACGCATCCGGATGCTTTGCTTCAACATCGAAAACCTGGAGTTCGCGAGCGGGGAAGTGCTTCAAGTTGGTCGTCACGATGACTTGCGCTCCGGCCACTATCGCGGCTGCAAGCACGTGCCGATCGCCAGGATCGGGCAGCACCAAAGTAGGCACGAGAGCCTCGATCGCTTTCACGTCCACCAGACAGTCCGGTACCGCTTTGCACATCAATTCCCGGGTGCGAGTCAGCTTGTTTCCGTCTAAGTCCGGCCGGTTCTTGGCGATCGCCCGGAACGTCTCGTCGAGGATGAGGTCCGACCATCGAGCATGGTTAACGCCCATCCGCGCTACGCGAATTAACACATCGCGCAACACGGACGGGTACAACACGTTCGCGTCATAAATGACAGTGAAGGTCAGTAGAGCTCCAAGTCCTCAGTGAGTTGCGCCAAATCGTCGGCGGCCTTCTTCGCATCGAGCTCCATCTTGCGTTGATACTCGTGTACGGAGGCCGCCTGAATTCGACGGTGCGAACCGACCTTTCGGTACTCGATCGCGCCGTCTTCCACCAGCTTGATCAAGAACGGTCGTGAGACCCTGAGCATGTCAGCGGCCTGTTGAGTCGTGAGCTCAGCATGAGCGGGCATCACGGCAACTGCGCGGCCGGCCGCGGCGCTTGCGAGGATCTGTCGCAATATCTCACCGACGCCACGCGGCAACCGGACAACCTGCGGATGACCTTCGATAGCCACATCGACGACCTCCGCTGAGCCTTGCTCATCCAGAATCTGATTGAGTGCGCATAGCGCGTGGTTCGCCAGATCTGCGTCGATGCTTTCCCCCGTTGTTCGCTTGTTCTGGACCTTCTTAGTCGCTGTTTCGTTGGCCCTCATATCTGCAATATACGAAGCAAACGAAATAGACGCAACGACGTCACACTCACGCACGCAAGCCCCTGGTGGGACTTCGCCGTCCAAGTCCCACCCAGCGGACACCGACCACCGCTGCCAGCGCCAAACCCGCCAAACACAAAGGTCACGACCTCTTTCGAGATCGTGACCTCAGTGCTCGCAGTTCGTAGAACCGCTCGTGGTGTGCGGTACGTTTCGGCTGTACAGAGCGCCCTTCGCGAAATCGGTTCCAGCGGTTTTCTGCGGAATCTCCAGCGATTTATTCGGCGCACCCAGCGCGAACTGGATTACCCTGCGGTGCGGGTTGACGAGGCCATGGTGCGGCTTCTTGTGCGAGTTCGGCGCCGATGCAGGCTCGCGGATCTGCCGCGGGAGACAGCGCTGCCGGCGACCTTCCCTTGACCGGCAATTTTTGGCCGGGATTTATCTGGACGCGTTGGGCATGCCGAAGCGGGCCGGCGCGTTGTTCGCGCGGCCCGCTGCGGGTTGGGTCTCGTCAGGTCAGGGGCGGTGTCTTGGCAGGTTCGTGTCCGAGGTGGTCGCGGAGCTGGCGTCGGCGGACGTCGATGGATTCTTCGCGAGCCTGGCGTGACCGGTAGGTCTTCTGGATGCGGTGATTCGTGCTGGCTACGGCGAGCGCCATCAGGAGCTTGACCATGGGTTCGCGTCGGGGTCCCCATTTGAGGTCGACGAGCTTGGTGACGTGGGCCGACTTGAAGATGCTGAAGGTCTGCTCGGTTCGAGCGCGCGCTGCCTCGAAGTACAGCGTGTGTTCCCAGCTGGCGCCGACCGGTCCCCATTGGGCCTTCTTGAGCTGACTGGGTGTGAGAGTGACGGTGACGATCGACTGGGCGCAGCTTTGCCGGTCGCCTGCTTGCCAGGTCGGCGCTGCCGTGGGGGCGCCGAAGGCTGCACGTGTCAACGAGGCCGGTTTGAGTGGGCATTGGACGCGCAGTTGCACGGCAGGGCAGACCAGCTCCGCCTTCACGTCGAGTCGTGGTTCGACTCCCAGGGGTGGGCGTCCACGTGGTCGGCTCAGTCGCGGCCGGGAGTTCAGGCCCATCAGGAAGGGCAGGACACTTGCCAGGCGGCGGTCGTGCGCCTCCCACCCGTTGTCGGCCAGCAGGTCGCGGGTTTTGGGCATGTGGTGTTGGGCAAGTAGGTCGGCTGCGGCCGGGCAGTAGAACGAGCCGGCGAACTGGATGGGTCCCGGCGGGACGTCTGTGGTGGCGCCGGGTGGATTGGCCGCGGTATCGGTGAGCGTCCAGTGCTGTGGGTACCGCACGACGGCGGCGTACTGGTGGTCGAGCATGAGGCGTGCGAAACCGTCTTTGGGGTTGTAGCCCATGTCGACGGTAAGGCGGGGTAGGCGTGCCCGTCCCGCGCGCCGCGTGTCGAGGCCATTGCGTTTGGCGTGAGTGATCGCCACGTCGAGTCCTTCGGTGCTCCCGGAGGTGGGTGGATGGACGTCGATTCCGATGATGACGGGGGCGAACGCGTGCAGCTGCTCCGGTGGTCCAACGCGAATAACGGCGGTCAGTCCGACGCCGAAGCCCCGCTTTCCGCCGCCGCTGGCATCTTGATGCACGGTGGTGGAGTGCTTATCTCGGGAGTAGTAACTGCCGAAGTATGCGGCTCCGCGCTGTTTGTCGGGTTTTATCCCCAGCCCAGCTGAGGGGCCGGCGAGGTCGAAGAGCGTCTCGTCGGCCACGATGTCACCGACGGCCTCGGGTGGCTGCGGATCGACGATGGACCCGAAGACGATGCGATTCATGACCGTTCGCAGGCGTTCGGTGGCTTCTCCGCTCGCTGCGCGTTGTTCGGTGCTGCGGTGGGCGATGATGCGGCGGTGTTCGGCGTTGGTGATTCGTCGTGCTGGTTGGTCGGGGCTGGGATCCAGTGGTGCGAGGCGGCGGTTGAGCCAGGCGACGAAGCGTGTCCGCTCGCGGCGTTGCTCGGCGCGGTCGGCGAAGATGCGGGAGGTGTCTTGCCCTCCCATGCCGACTTCGGCGAGTTGTCGCGGGCTGAGGTCGCCGATGGCCTGTTGGATGGCCTTGTAGGTCGGGGTTCTCCCCAGCATCAACAGTCCCAGGGCTGCGACGAGCACGGCAGAGATGGTGTAGCGGATTCCGGTGCAGTCCTGTCCGCCGGCACCGCGATGCTGGGCAAAGAAATCGTCGATCATCTCGGCCGCGTGTGATCGCTCGATGATGACCTTGGCTTCACGAAAGAGGTTGTCTGACAGGCGGTATGAGCTTTCGAAGTCCGTGATCATGGTTCAGCCTTCCGTCATGAGGGCGATCGCGCGATGGATGCTGTAGATGGGGAGTTGGGTGCGTTGATCGGCGAGGACCTGAACGTCGACCACGTCGGCGAGTTGCAGCAGAAGTGCTGCTGGGACGCGGTCGGCGAGGTCGAGGATCCAGCGGTTACGCAGCGCGGCCGCGCTGATGCTGCCGTGACCGCGGGCGCGGAGTTGCTCGCCGATGCGGTTGGTCGCGTTGCGCTCCACTTCTCCCTTCGCGGCCGGTAACAGGTAATCCGATCCCTTGCTCTGCGCAAGCGCCAACAGACGGTTGGAAATGTCGGCGTCGGTTACCGGAACGAGCCGTGTTCCGCCGGCTGTGTTCTGCAATCGCACGATGGCGATGTGTCGGCCGTCGATGGTCTCGCCCGTGATGGAGGTGCCGCGCAAGGCCTTGAAGTCGGGTGGCCGCGCGCCGGCGCCGTAGCAGAGGTCCAGTAGGAGCGTGAGTCGTCGTCGGAGCCACGGCGGCAGGGTTGGTGCCAGGGTGTACCAGTCACGAATGTCTTGCGGCGAGGCCGCGTCGATTCTCTTGGTGCGGGGGGCTGGCAGGGTGCGAGCTTCGGGATATTCCCGGGGGTGCACCAATCGTCCGGCGTCATACAGGATCCACCTGATGGTGCGCATAGACCGGTTGGTCTTCCGGGTGGCGATGTCCATGAGATGTCGGTCGACGTTGGCTCGGCGCAACGCTGTTCGGTAGTCGAAGGTGCCGACCCGTTCGGCCTCGAACGCCAGATAGCGGGCCAGATGCGCCACCGAGATGCGGTCGGTGGACAGCGCGAAGTCGCCCAGACGGCACCACAGGCGTTTGGCTGATTCCAGCGCGGGCACCAGGTAGCGCGGATCGACGCCTCTGATGGTGAGGCCCGCCAGCGCTCGATAGCGGTCCTCGTTGACGTCGTGGTGAAACGGCGCGAGTACGTGGCGTTGGCTGTCGGCCCGGTCGTGGTTGGCCCTCGCCACTGGCTTCGCTGGCTCCGGGTCGTCGGCGGCCGACGCCATGGCGCCGTGACGGCCCATCAGCACACGCTCCGCGACACACCGGCGAAGCCGTTGACATGCGCATGCGAACACGATGAAATGAACAAAGTTCCTCCTGAGTGGATCTGGTGAAGGTTCCAAAGGGAACGAGATCGCCGCGAATTTGCGGCGGACGGAGAGCCGGGTTGCCGCCCGGCTTTTCCCGTTTCTTACGGGTTTCCGACGAAAAGTGCCTTACGTCAACAGTTTCTGGAAGCTTCTCCTCCTCACTTCGCGACTTCTGGATGGATCCTGGGCGCACCGCGGGCGGCGGCGCGATCTAGCGGCACAGGTCTATAGCGTCCTTGTCGCAGCCGTCGTGGCCAATCTGGATCAGACGTGACCCGGCCTCGGACAGTGAGACATCCCAGTGCTGCGCACGGTCGTAGATCATCTGGGCCACATGGGGTGGCAGCCGCAACTCGACCCGGACCCGCTCCCGCACCCTGGTGGGTGGTCTGTCCATTGCCCGCCTCCGCTCGATTGCCGGTAGAGCACCGGCACGGCCTGAAGCTAAACCGGTACTTGCGATAATCGCGGTAGCGAGCATCTGCGCGTGTCTGGGCATCCGGCGCATCCTGAACTCAAAGCGGCACCCGCCAATTTCCCTCTGCAGGAAAGCTTTCCACCAAAAGTAATGTTGGCAGCAGGCTGACGTGCAGCGGAGTCGAAAGATGCCGGTTACGAAATGCAACACTGCCCGCCGCAGCAGGAGCGGGACCCGGAGATATCGGATCCCAGCACCGCCGACAAAATGTGTTGTACATCACACTGTGGCCAGTAGGGTCGCGTACCAACGGTTTTCCGCGGAAAGCCGCCCTGGCCTAGACGCGTAGCGCCTCAGTCCCCGTTAGCGTCGCACAATCATCAACGCTGCTGATCGACTGTCATCCACAGCAGCACGTCAAGGATCCGCAGATTCGACACCGCAGCAGGCACATTCGGGACAGCGCTGCGGATCTGAGTCAACCAGGTCCATATCGCGCGATCGTCGGCGGCGAGGACCGCTTGGAACTGTCGCCAGTAGTCAGAGGTGTCCAGTCCGGTGGCCTGCTCGACGAAGCTGTCCCAGATGGGTATAAGCCGTGGACGTTTGGCTGCGATGAGCTTGCTGGTCCGGGTTCTGCCCATTCCGTCATTGCCTCGGCGGAGCAATTGCCACAGCAGGCTGGCAGGCCCACCGGGCACAAGGTCGTTGCGGTCGATGGTGATGATGTCGACGTCCACCGGGATGTGGTGCAGCAGAGCGGTGATCTCGTTGGCATCGCGGCTCAGGAGGCGGATCGCCGCTTGGGCAGGGATGTTCACGCTGAGCATCGAGGCGGCGGTGAAGTCCGCGGGTCCAATCGAATTGGGATCGCTGTTCAGCGCGGCCATTGCCTCGAACTGCGACCCTGAATAGGCCGGTCGTCCGGCAGCGGTGACGGCGTAGTAACGCGTTAACAGTTCGACGGCCTCGTCGGTACGGCGCTGCACCACAACTTCGGGCCACCGATGACGCCACTGCGTGTATTCGAACTCTGCCATTCTGGTTCTCCCCACAGACAACGCTCCGGTGGTAGGTAACCACGGCGGGCCGACACTGACGGGTCTTCTCCCCATCGGCGCTGCGTCAAGGTGATTTTGTTGCCCTCGGGGTCCGAGGTGCGCACGAAGTTCGGCAGGTCGCAGGTCCACGGCGCTCCGACGGCGTCCAGCCGCGTAACGGTGGCCGAAGTATCCGCGACCACGAAGCCTAGTTACAACTGGCTCACC
Organism: Mycobacterium sp.; assembly: GCA_020438905.1. Lineage (GTDB taxonomy): Bacteria > Actinomycetota > Actinomycetes > Mycobacteriales > Mycobacteriaceae > Mycobacterium. The sequence continues at coordinate 9,929 of JAGQTQ010000073.1, read as the reverse complement.
GGGCGCCGCGCGGTCGCCGGCCACAGCTGCAGCCCCAGTTCGCCGTCGTAATGGCGTGGATGTTCCGGCTTCTCGATGCAGTACCACGCCAATCCGATCGCTTCGTAGAATTGTGCGGCCGCATCGACGTCGCTGACGAAGAGCGTCAGTTCACGAAGATCAACGGCCACGGGCGATGCTGAACCACTTGATCCGATAGCACCGGGGATTAACTTCAGGGTTCCCCTGTCTGCCGATCGCCGATCGAGCGCAGCTGCCAATCGCTGGTCCAGGAAATCTTGGGCTGCTGATCCGCGTACATGGTTGGCGATCGCAGCCACCTCGCCCACTAATGCCAGCGCCACCGCTTTCCACCGTCCACCAGTGCTTATCTCGTCGACGACAGCGACGAAGTTGTCTACGGCACCGCAATGAAATGCCGACACCAACCGCCGCGCGGCGAGCCAGTCATGACCCATCCGCGCCCCTTTCCCAAGTGACCGCATCCGGCACCGTACCGGCCAGGACCGGCAGACCTCCGAGCTCAGCCCTGCCGCGGTTGCTGCCTTGCGAGATATGCCTTGACTGCTGCACTACGACGATGGTCAGCCGGAACTACCCTGCCTGCCAGCTTGGCCGAGGCTTTCGTGGCTCGACGGCCAGCATTCCGAAGGGCCTCGTCCGACACGACCACCTTCTTCGGTGTTCGTTGTGCCACAACACACCTCTGTGAATCAGTAGGGAAAGTTGACGGTACCGCTGGCAAACAAGTCTGACGAAGGGGTTTTGCCCACATGTCGGTCGGGCCTGCGCAGTCGCCGCGGCGGGGGAGCCACAAGCCTCACGTCGCGTCGTCCGCGTCACCGCTGGAGGGGTGGGGGGTATGCCCGAGCTGGTTGGCGCACGTGGTGCAGAGGGTTTTGACCCGGACGTGACGGCTCTGGTGCAGTGTGCCGAGTTGGCCACATCGTTCGCAGACGGTGGCGGAGGCGCCTTCGGCGTCGTCGGTGATGGCGTCCATGGCGTCGAGTAGCTGAGAATCGGGATCGTCGCCGCTCGCCTGGCAGTAGCAACGCAGGGTGCCGAACTTCTCCTTGATCTGGTGCACCCGATATTGGGGGTCGAGCCGGGCCAGCTCTGCGTCGATGGTGATCACGAGGGGGTGCCAGCCCGGCGTCGACCCACAGCCGGCGACCCCACCCGTCTGGGATACGCCGCGGGCGCTACCCGCGCGTCCTCCGCTGCATCCCCACCGGCTGCCGCTTTCGGGCTCAGTCTGCGTATGACTGAGTGAGGTCGTGCAGTTGAGGTTCGTCCAACGCAGACAGCAGGCGGTTGATTGCGTCGCGCACTTCAGCGGTGAGTTGTCCGGTGCGGTCGCGCGTAACGGCGTCGGTGTACTGCCAGGACCGAGTGACCTGAATGCTCGGACGGACATCGAACTTCTCCATGGGCAGTCGGTCGGACCACTCGTCGAGGCTGCCCATCTCGGCGTCGGCTGCGTATCCGCGCTGGATGAGCCATCCACGGAACAGACTGTCGTTGAGTTCTTTTCGCGGTCGTCGGCCGGCTCGGCCGTCGGAGAAGTCGTCAACCCATTGGCGCACATAGGTGGAGCCAGGCAGCCGCCGCGTGGGATACCAGCGCTGCGGACCGCTGGAGCGCCAGAAGGCGAGGTGAAAGTTGCCTTGGACGTGCCAGCCAGGCTCCTCGGTCAGCGCAATCAGCGCTTCGGCGCGATCGGGATGGGCATATACGCGCTTGTACTGGGGAGCGAGCTCAGCCGGCCAGGCGCTGAGCACGACGTTATCGCCTTCGATGTAGAGACTGACCCGATCGAAGGCCACGACCTGATCCTGTGGAAACTTCACACCCGCATGCCCGCCGACATCGCGAACCTCGGCAGTGAACCCGGTCGCCGTCTCAAGGATCGTGCGGAGACGGCGCAGTTGGCGGCCTGCATGGTCGCCGCAGCGTTCTAGATCGGTGTAGGGCAATAGGTCCCCAAAATTCATCTCGGCGTTATCGAAAAAATCATTGAGGACCGCAGCCTCTGCCGGACCCAGCACACCGAGCTCGACAAGGTTCCACCACCGGTCGAGCAAGTCCTGCCACCGCACCGGAACCCATCGTTTCGCTTGATGACCAAGTTGTTTCGTGTTGATCTCCAGAGCCTGCTGCTCGCTGGCGCTGGCGTACAGCTTGCTCTCGATGACGACCACCAATGCGGTGCCGTACTGGATCACGCCGTCGTAACGAGCACGTCGTTCCGAAGCCACGTTGAGTTCGTCGGTTCCGGCGACGAGGTCTTCGTGCGGACCGAGGAAGACACTGACCAACTCGTCAACCGTGGGGTCTTCCACTTCGATGTCAAGCGCAACGAGCGATTCGGTCTGCATATCGAATCGGGGGCGCGGGAGCGCCGAAAGCCTCGGACAGTCGGCCAAGCCGAGAAACGCCTCTTGGCATAGGGGGACCAGCCGCATCACGATCAATGCGGCCCTGGTGAGTTGATCCTCATGTTTGGGATCACGATCGTAGGGCCGGAAAATGCTCAGGTGCTGGTCCACCGCCTGACAGTAAACACTGCGTGAGATGACCCCCGGGACGACCGCCACATATTGACTCGCAGCCCACCTCGCACCACCTCGAATGGGCCCTCGGCAACGCCGAAGCGGCGAGCCCGCCCCGTTTGCCCAGCCGCATCCGGCAGAGTGCGGCGGATGTTTCGAGTTCACCGAGGGTGGCTGTTACCGAACGATGCCAAACTAGTTGTCGGACAACGCAATCGATTCGGGCTCGCCGGCGATCCGTCTTACAGTCTCCTGCTGCGCTTCGGTCAGCATGTCCTCGGTATAGCCATCGATCACAAGAGCCCACCACACCGTTCTCACGTTCGGACATCGAGGGCAACATCGGGGGCTGACGACGCCGAACTTGCCCATGCGCGGTGGGTAGTCCCATCCGAGTTCAAACGCAACGCTCGGGGTCAGGATCTCCTCAACCCCGCATACTTCGCAGATATGCCGCCACTGCGGTTCGGTGTCCGTCACGCGCGCCAGTCTCGCCTGCAGCGGTGACAGGTGTGCGAGGCGGACGAGGAGCGCCTCGACACCGCGCCCTAAGGGGTAGACCAGGCTCGATCGGACCGCCTGGGCCATTGACCGCGTTGGCGGCCTCAAGCCGTTCGCGGCGGCACCCCGGCGTCAGGAAGTGCGCCGCCGAGGTCACGGTGATCGTCACCGAGCTCACCGTGACAAACAACTTTTCCGCGCCGGGCAAGCGCGACCAGTTCACCCCCCGGGCTACTATCCCCAGATCACCGTAAGCTGCACTTGCCCGGTGAGGACGCCGGCGAGGCTTACGCCAGCGGGCCCAGGCGCTGTTTCAGCACCTCGACAAGCACATGGGCGCTCACGTCGCCGACGACAGTCTCTGGCGCACCACCATGCCCACCAGGGTTTCGAACTCAAAGCGTCGGCACCGATCATGTGCGCTCAGAACCTGCAGCACCTCGTCGCCATGATCGTCGGCTGGGCCAAGCAGCCGCCAGCCGGGCCCTGAACATACGATTACCTGTTGTGACCGGCGAGGACATCGACGTACGGCTGCCGCGCCCGCTCTACATCCGGGAGCACCATTGGGCAGCTGTCAGTGCAGAGGCTGACCGACTGCAACGTTCGCTGCAATCCAACGATGGCTCCCAGGCACTCGCGGACATCAAGTGTGTGGTGGAAAGCATCGCCCGCATCGTCCTCGACGTCAACGGCACACCCGCGGACCCCAACGCTAACTTCAGTTCTATTGTTGCGCAGGCAAACTCAACCCTCAAAGGACAGCCAGGCGACGAGTTGGCGAATCAGACGGTGTTCGGCAACATGGCAACGCAGGCGGGCAAGATCGCCCAGAACCTCGGCGACATCCGCAATCAGTTCGGCGGCGGGCACGGTCGTGCCCGGACCCCGGTCCTCACCGACGAGATGGTGCGGTTGGCGCTCGACGGGGGCCTGCTGTGGGCGCGGTGGGCGCTACGGCGCCTCGGATACTTCACCGAGGGCCGGCCGGACTCCCTGATCGACGACCTGAACGGCAGTCCCCGAGCGATCTTCAGGTCCGGTGAGCTTCAGCGCCGACTCGTCTCTGCGAATCTGCCCACGTTGAGCGCCCAACACCAACGCGCGATCGGGGTCGCGGTCGGTCAGCGCGCGGCAAGTGGCACCTTCGTCGTGCACTGGGACGGGGTGGAGCCATGCCTGAATTCCGACGATCTGGCCATCTGGCCCCGCGACTACCGCCTCGGTGTCGCCTACGGACTCTGGTTCGACGCCGAAGGCAACGTCACATTCACTCCCGTCTCCGCCCGTGAGGCGTTGGCCATCCTCGACCCGGTGGGGGACTGCTCTGCCGACATGGCGGACTGGGTGCAGAGAATCGCCGCGACTCGGCAGGGCTGGCCCCTTCCTCCATGGGATGCCGCGGCGTTCGAAATCGCCGAGTTCATTCGCGCAAAGAAACCGCAGCGACCTGCGCAGGAACGCGACGTGCTCGACAAGCTCGCCGACCTAGTGAGCCCGTATCCGTTCTGAAGCATGAGCTATCTCGACACATCGGCACTTTATAAGTAGTTTAGATGTTATGGATGTGGTCTCTTTTTCCGAGCTGCAGCTGCGCGGTAAGGCCACGGTCGAAGCGTGGCTGCAGAAGTCGGTCAACCGTGCTCTGGTGGTGCGGCGTCGGGATGCCGAAGATCTGGTGTTAACCACCGCATCGAGAGCGCGGCAAGCTCGTGAGGCATCGTCGGTGACCTCACGGTTGTTTGTTGCGTTGATGCAGCACGATCCGCACGTGCGGGATCTGGTGACCGACGTCGTGCCCCAGGTGTTTCCGTGGGTGGCGTTTCTGTCTCGTGAGGAAGTGCGCGAGTTCGTCTTCGAGTTAGTCTCGACGATGAAAGCGGCAGACTCTATCGACAACCCGGCACCGGTTGCCCAGGTGATCGATGCGTGGCGCCATACGGCCGAGGTATTGGCCGATCCCGAGTTAGCTGCCGTCCTGTCAGGATCCAGCGACGGCGACTTCGGCGCAGTGCCTGAGCCGGGAGTCCGGGGGTAGGTGGCGGCCAAACGCGGAGATCGCGTCGCGCCGCCCGCCGGCAGCGGCGAGTGGGAACTACGGTTTGCCACCAGCGAGGCGGCCAAAGGTTGGGATGCGCTCTGCCAGCAAGCTGCTGCCAGTACGGCGACAGCGTGGGGTGAACTGCGGAGGAGGCCCCAGCAATTGGCGCCGACCAGCAGGCATCATCGTTTGAAGGGCCGACTGGCCAGTGCTGCACACCGCGGGGTCGACATGGAGCAATGGCAGTATGAGGTCACCGGGGCCGGCCGTATCTGGTACTTGGTCGATACCGAGAACAGCACCTTGTGGTTACGTCATGCCGGACCTGGCCACCCCAAGGACACCGAGTGAGCGCGGCCCACCCGCTGTCGGCGGCGGTACGCGCCGAGGTACTCACTGTGTGTCGGACCGCGTTCTACTACCGCGACGACCTGAAATCATTGATGCTGACCGCGGGTGTCCCGGCGGCGGTGTACAACCGCTACGACCACCCCGAGATTGCCAAGGTCAAGATCGCCCGCAGTGTGCTCGACGAACTGCATGAACTCGGTTCGGCGGGCTGGGCAGTACAACGCAGAATCGTGGTGCAACTATGCGGAATGACGCGACCAGCTAACGGCGTCGAAGACATCGCGGCCGGCAAAGCCGCCTTGGCGGCCCTCAAGCAGGTGGTTTCTCGCGAGGGCATCATCATCGATGCCGAACAAGCGGCCATCAATGAACGCCGTGCACGGGAAAGTAAGCGGCAGAAGCAAATCGGAGAACAGCAGCAGGAAATGCAGCGGTTATATGGCCGGTTCGCAACGCTTTCTGCACAGCATCCAAGCAGCATCGCCGAACGCCAAACCCGCGGCTACGAACTGGAGTCGCTGCTAGCAGATCTATTTCGGGCCAATGATCTGGACTACACCGGTTCGACTCGCCAGCCGCACGAACAGGTAGACGGATCCTTCCATTTTCGCGGATTCACCTACCTCGTCGAAGCACGCTGGCGAAGCCAACCCCCCACAACCGGCGATCTCGCCGACTTCAAGGTCAAAGTGGATGGAAAACTGGAAAGCACCCGCGGACTGTTTATCTCCATGATCGGATTCAACGACGAAATCCTGGAGCATTTTGCAAGCGTCAGCGGCAAACGCAACGTCGTATACATGACCGGCCAGGACCTGGCACTCATCTTCGAAGGACGCATCAGCCTGGTCGACGCACTGATCAAGAAGATCGACGCCGCCGAAAAGCAAGGCCGCTACCTCATCGACCTCTCCCAATAGTCTCGGTGGCCAGGTCGTGCAGCGGGCGCGTGACGAGTGCTTCGATCAGGTCGACCAGCACCGCACCGATGACGGGCAGAACATCGGTATGACCGGTGAACATCGCCACGACGCACACCGCCAGCCAGGACGTGACGATGACGACTACCGTGATCAGCAGAAGCTTGAGCGCGGTCAGCAGATGAGAAGACATGCCTCCCCCTCACAGGGGTTGAAAGCGACGAGACAGCCGTGGCCGTCCCACCGCGACCCGACTGGCCCCGGCACAACTTCCTGGGAGTCAAAGCATGATTTACAGGCACGAAGTGCTTCAATGCTGGTCAGGGGGCATGATCAGAGCCCCGTTGCATTGTGTGCCTGATAGGCACACAATGGACGGCATGGCTACGAAGACCGAGCGATTCGCGGTGCGCCTGACCGCTGAGCAGGACGCCCTGATTCGTCGTGCCGCCGAAGTGGAGGGGACCGATCTGACCAACTTCGCGGTGACGGCGACGTTGGCTCATGCCCGCGAGGTGCTCGCCGATCGGCGGCTGTTCATGCTCGATGCGTCAGCCTGGTCGGAGTTCGTGTCCGTGCTGGACACCCCGGTGTCGCACAAGCCGCGGCTGGAGAAGTTGTTCGCGGAGCCCTCGATCTTCGACGAGTGAGCGGCTATAGCGCGCCCCGACCGATCGGCGAGCACGATGTGGTCGCCGACTTCGACAGCGGCGAACCCAGCCTGGACAAGTACCTTCAAGGACGCGCCCTGGCCAACCACGTCGAGGGTGCCTCCCGGTGCTTGGTGACGTGCCGGGACGGACGTGTCGTCGGGTTCTACGCGCTGGCCTCGGCGGCGGTGGCGCGTGCCGGCACACCCGGGCGGGTGCGGCGTAACATGCCCGATCCGGTGCCGGCGATCCTGTTGTCGCGGCTGGCGATTGACCGCAAGGAACAAGGCCAGGGTCTGGGCGCTGCACTGCTGCGCGACGCGATCACGCGCGCGGTGGCGGCTGCGGAGATCATCGGGGTGCGGGCACTACTGGTACACGCGCTGCACGAGCAGGCGCGGGCGTTCTACGCGCACTTCGATTTCGAGCCCTCACCCACCGACCCACTGCACCTTCTGCTGTTAATCAAAGACGCCCGCGCCCTGCTCGACCCGCCGCAGAAGTGACCGGCTAATGCACGACGACACGGAGAACGCACCCGAGGACCGGCGGTGGCGACCAGCACAGACCTTCCAGGGGTTTCTCGACCACATGGACGAGTTCCGGCGGTCACCGGAAGGCCAGCAGCTCCAGGCCGAGGAACAGGCCGCCGAGGCCGACCTGCAGGCCTGGGTGGCCGACCAGCTGGGCGTTGTGGTGGGCCGCCACGGCGGGCTGATGCCCGAGCAGTGGGAGGGCCAGGTCGACGGGCACAGCTTCTACTTCCGCGAACGGAGCGGGGACTGGGACATCGAACTGGACCCGCACGAGCAGCAGCCCGGCATCACCAAGGGAGACCTCATCGCCGCCGGCACAATCAACGTCCCCGGATACGGGCAGAGCCCCCGGGAGCGGGCAGCGTTCATCGTCACCACCATCCGCAACCATCTGCGGCACGCGCGGACCGCCGAGGATGCCGCCCGGCCGAACTACGCCTACCGGGTCGAGTGGTCGCCGGCGGACAACGAGTTCGTGGGCCTGGTCGCCGAGTTCCCCTCGCTGTCCTGGTTGGCACCCACCGAGGACGAGGCACTGCAAGGCATCATCAAGATCGTCGAGCAGATCGCGGCCGATACCTGACCATGGCCTACGGGATGCCGGAGGTGAAGGGCACCCGGTGGCGCAACGAGGACCTGGAATTGGAGTGGGCGACGTTCCCCGACAAGCGCTCACCGTCGAGAACGCCGACATCTTCTGGGCCGGCGCGCTCGTCCATCGGGCGAACTACCTCGGCGCCGACCGTGGGCGCGTCTACCTCCCCCTGGGCGGCGGCAACGACGGCCTCGACGTCGCGGTGGCCGGCATCATCGACGATCTCGAAGGCGGCAACCGGTTCCGCCCCTACGTCAACCGTGTGCTGTACCGCATCCAGGACTGACGTTGGTGAGACGTCTGTCAGCCTCGGCGAGAGGGGTGAACTCGAGCGTCTGCGATCCGCTGCAGCTCGTCGAGGGACAGCAGGTATTCCTCTCGGTGGAATCCGCGGTCGCGGCTGGCTTTGATGCGGCGGTGTTCAGCAACCATGCGCATGTAGGTGTCGAGCATGAGGGAGTGGGAGTTCCCCTCGTCGTTGTTGCTCCACTGTTCGTGCAGTTCAGCCCACCGGCCGTCGCTCATCAGAAACTCGACGTAGTGGGCCATGTGGTTTTCGAGCCCGTCGTTACCGTCAAAGCCCCGGAATTCCAGCTTGTACTTAAGTTCCTCGTCGACGGTGGTCCCGTCCTTCTCCAGCCTCCGAATGCTGAACGTGATGATGCGGAACATGTCCAGGATGTCTAGGACGCGACCGCAGTCGCGCTTAGACAGCTCGGGACTGAACCCGGCGACTTCGCGCCAGTACTCCCCGGTGTAGCCCGCCTCGATCACCCGCGCACGCCCCAGCTGATAACCGGCGTTGCCGTCCACGTCGTCGTTGTCCTCGGGCAGGACGCGCGCGAGGATGCGGTGAAGCAGGGAGAGCACCTGCCGATCAGCGATCCGCATCGTCTCCGGCGCCGGCAGGTCGCCGTGGTCCTCTTTGGACTCGTAACCAGGAACAAGCGCGGCCGTGAGCAGATCGCGGACGTATTCGCTGACGGTGACGCCCTCCGCGTCAGCCATGTCCTTGAGTTCATCGCGGACCTGATCATCGACTCGGATATTCAAGACGGCCATGACCGCCCTCCGTCCCGTAATTGCGGATGACGACTTACGATTACTGTCACACAGAATTACGAGGATGACAAGGGTTCGCTGGCGGTGTCGATCTCTAGGGTCTCGTTTCCAAAGAAGCGCGACGGACTTCGGGCGCCCATGTTCCGGTCGCATGGCACTGGCCGGGCCTGAAGGTCGCTCTTGGACATCCGACATGACCGCTCGACACGCCTCAGCTCGTTGTACCGGGAGATCACGTCGCCAGCGGCCATGACGCTGTGGTCGGCGTTGGTGAGATACCAATACGACTGGCCCTAGGACGGCCTGCCGACGCCCCCCGTGGCTGCGGCTTCCATCCAGGCCATCACCAGCATCTCGACAAAGTCGCCATCGGAGGTAACCGCAAGCAGGTCGCTCTCCTTGAGAACCACGAGGTGCACTCCCAGCAAGGAAGCTCCGAAAGCCAGCGAGTGAGCTGCCGAGGCCTCTTGCGGATCACCTGTGATTCCATGCTTTGAGATGATCACCCCAAGTTTCACCCTGCGGTCTTTGCAGGTATTCAAGAAGTAGCCAACCGCCGCACTGTCGACAGGCACCTCCCAGTACTTGCACTCGACTAGGAAAAACGTCGGCACTGGTCCCAAGGCGCCGAGGTGGGCAACTGCGAGGTCGATCTGCTGTGCCCCTAATCCTCGATCCACCGATGAAGTAGGCGAGCGGCGGGTGTCGAAATAGGGAAAGT
>JAGQTQ010000072.1 GCA_020438905.1 Mycobacterium sp. | reverse complement strand
GGTTCGGGGATCGCCGCGGCCGGCGACCACTCCGGCAGGCTCTCGGCCGCCGACGTCGCCAGATCGGTCATCTCGCGGCTCACCCAGAACATCGCACTAGCCCGGAGCCCGTCGAGGTCCGCCTCGGCCTGGGCGGCCAGCTCCTCCCCGCCGACCTGATCGCGCAGCCGCTCCACGCCGTCGGCGAGCACGTCGCACCACTGCCGGCGCATCGGCGGTAGCGAGGTCGGCGCCCACGGCAGCCCAGAGCGGCGGCTCATTAGGGCCGCTTCCTTGGCGTCATGGAGGGGATCGTAAGCGGAATCGACCGGCGGCGTATCTCCCGCTACTTCGACTCGGGGGCCTCGTCTTCGGCTCTCATCTGCACCACTAGCTCTTCCACCTGAGCGCGCCTGTCGGGGTCAGCAAGCAACTGCTCAAGCCGGCCATTGCCGCGGATCCACTTACCGCCCATGATTTCGTCCCCTCCCTGGACTGCACTTGGAGTATGGATGGCGCCCCTCTGGAACGACCTTCGCGGGTTAGCGACAGCCGTCTGTGCCCGAAGGAAGTACGTAAGCGCGGCAGGCGCTTCGATCACTGAACCGGTCTGGGCAATAGTTCGGCCCGCTGCGAACCTCCCTGGCGCACCAGCCACGTGCTGGGCACACTGGCTGGGTGACCGCCACCGCTCCCCCGATGCCGTCAGGGCCGATGCTACTGACCCCGGGTAAGCCGCGAACGGGGCCGGAATGGCTGGTCGAAGCCAAGCTTGATGGCGCGAGGGCGTTGGCCCGCGTCGCCGGCGGCGAGGTCACAATCCAGAGCCGCCCAGGAAACTCATTCACCGCACGGTTCCCCGAGATTGCCGACGCGTTGGCCTGTCAGTTCGACGGCCACACCGTCATCGTCGATGGAGAACTGGTTGCCCTGGATGCCGCCGGGCTCCCGAACTTCGCACTGCTGCAACGGCGGCTGCTGACCCACAAGCCGACCGCGTTGCACCGCCGAACGATCCCCGCCCGGTTGTGGCTGTTTGATTGCCTCCACCTCGACGGGCATGATCTGACTGCACTCCCCTATCGCACGCGCCGGGAGGTCCTTGAAGACCTCGTCCCACGCCGCAGTGGAACACTCGCGGTGGCCCCGGCATGGAGCGACCTCGACGCCGCCGCGCTCATCGAGATCACCGTCGAAATGGGGATTGAGGGCACGGTTTCGAAGCGGGCCGACTCGCTGTATCGGCCGGGTCGCCGCACCCGCGATTGGATAAAGAGCCCTGTGCGCCATCGGAGGCCTTTGTTGTGTGCGGGCTTCTACCGCGGCCGGACCATGCCGATTGGGGCGCTCATTCTGGCCGGCCACGATCCGATCACCGGCAAGCTGCGCTATGCCGGCACGGTTTCCGCTGGCCTCGGTGCACACGTCAGCCGAAAACTGGCCGACCAGTTTCGCGACATGCATGCGCCCACACCACCCTGGGCACACCGGTCCGCCCGCGCTGGTGATGGGAGTGGCAACGCGGTGTGGTTGCGCCCGGCCTGCGCCGCAGCGGTCGAGTATCGCGAATTCACCACCGGCGGCCGCTTCCGCCACCTGTCCTTCAAACACCTCCTCGACAGCTCGCAGATCGACCTCGACTGGCTACCGCTGCCTCCGCTGCCGCCCCCTGCATCGACTGCGAGTTAGCGCTGTCGGCGTCCCCACCAGTTGAACCATCGCCGCAATCGAGGCTGGCGCTCTCGGGGAGTGGTGCACTGACCACGGGGGCACGGGCATGTGGTCAGACGGCACGATTTGTGTATTGCTCGCGCCTGGAGGGAACGGACGGATACCAGTGGTCACTGTCCCCGGACGTCATCGAGAATCCCGCGTTGGATAAGCCGCTCGACATTCCACCCGGAAGCATCTGCATGGTTCCCGGCAGCACAGTCGACACCTATTCGGGTCCGTTGACGTGCCGCCCCTACTCGCCAGGAACGTGGCGTTGGCTGCCGTGACGGGCGCCGCCTCAAGCGTTCTGCTGCAGTGCGTTCGAGTCCGCACTGCCGATGACGCGGAAAGGGTCGCCCGGTAAGAGCACGAGGTGTCGTCCGTCGTCCCAACGGACACCGATCTGGCGGGTCCACTCGTTGCGCCAGTTGCCGATCCAGTAGACGGTGCCCGTCATGCCGACGGTCAGGGGTGCGGGGTCGGTGAGGGTTGCGGTGACGGCGACGCGGTCACCGATCCTGACGGGCGGAACTGGTTGGGTCATTCCGCGCCGCCGTCGACCGAGCGTGACCGGCCCGGGTGCAGCAGCCGGGACACCAGTGCGTGGTCGCAGTCGAGGTGGCGTACCGCCCCGGCGTGGGTTCCGCTGAAGTGGCTTTGGGTGGTGCATCCGGCCCGGTAGCGGTGGGTGGGGTCGCGCAGGACGATCACCGGGGACAGGAAGGGCCCGTCGATGGTGCTGGCGATCGCGTCGGCTTCGCCGTCGAAGTCGCCCAGTGTGTTGGGATTCAGCGCCGCGGCCCGCCAAATCACGGGTGCCTGCCAGCCGTCACCGCAACGGACCAGGACGAGGGCGGCCTCAGCGGGTGCGGCCAACAGTGTGGTCCGGATTTGGTCGTGATCGACGAGCGGGGTGAGCCACTTCACGCGAGTGTCGCTTTCTACCAGAGAGATTGGTGGGTCAGGTCGCAGAGGATGCCGATAAGGGCGGTGACCGCGGCGGCGGTGACGGCCGGCATAGCCATGGCGGTGTCACCTGTCCAGGCGTCTTTGACCTCAAGGTCGCTGATCCGGCCGCCATGTACTTGGAAGCTGACGGCCAGACCGTTGGGTGCTGATTGGCGAACCCGTTCGGCGGGCTCGAATCGGGTGTTCCACTCGGCGGGGCCGAGTGGGCGGATCGTCATCATTGGGTGACCTCCTTGAAGAACAGTGCGGTGGCTTCAGGGAAGGATGTCGCGGTGAAGCCGATGTTCCAGTCGTGTTCGCAGCAGTGCAGCAGTGCAGCCGTGCGAGCCAGTGCCATCGACAGGGTTGGGTACCACTCCAGCCAGTCGTTGGCGGCATTGTCGGTCCACCACAGGCTGTAGCCCTCGGCCCATGTTCCGACGCAGATGGTGGTCTCGGGGTGGTGCAGGTCGAGGATGCCGTGGGGCGGGTCGAAATCTGGATGGGCGCTGAGGTATTCGCACAGAGTGGCGGCGGGGTCGGGGTCGATGAGGTGGGTCATGGCTTCTCCCCCGGGTTGTCGATGATGGTGATGCCGGCGGCGCGGTAGCGATCAGCCGCGTCGGCATTGTCCGATCCGGGTTTCCTGGATTGCCGTTGGCGGGCCTGGGCGAGGGCGAGGCGCAGGGCGAGGTCGGCGGTGGGCGTGAGGCGGCGCAGTTTTTCCAGCAGGCTGTTCTCGTCGATGCCGAAGGTGGCTGCGTAGGACGACTGGCCGCCGGCGATCTGGTGGGCCACGTCGAATGCCTCTGAGGCTTCGACGAATACACGCATGGAGCTGACCGTCAGGTCGGGTCGGGGGGCATTGCCCAGGATGTGTGACACGGCGTCAGCCTCGGCGACGCTTAGGGGAACCCGGCGCAGTTCAATGCGGAGCAGATCGGCCAGGATCTCGATAAGGCTGGCGGCGGTAGCAGCCGGAGGCTGAGACATCCATACGGCGACCTGGTCGACCCAGGACCGAGCGGAGTCGGGCAGGGCAACGGCCAGACGTGGTGTGCGACCGGGTTTTCCGTTCTGCGTCGGTGCGGAAGGCATAAAGGACTCCTTGTCAGGCCGCGAGTGCGGCAGTCAGTGCGGCGGCGAGCGCACGAGCATGATCCGGTGGCACATTGACGGTGATCTGAGTGCCGTCGGGACGCTGGACGACGAACCCGAAGTCCCCGTCGGCCCACTCCCCCACGAACAGCTGCGCACCGGCGGCGGGCTGGTCGGAGCCGGGAAGGCAGCCCTCGTCCATCTCGGTGACGAACAGGACAGCGTCCTCGCCGAAGATGTCCGCGGCTTCCTCGCGCGTGGATGTGGTGCAACCGAAGCAGACGTACTCGTTGCGCCGCAGGTCGTCGAGCATCGCGTGGGGCGGGAAATCGGTCCCGCAGTCCGGGCAGATCTGCCACTCACCGGTCCCGCCCATCGCGCAGGCTGGGCAGTAGTGCGAGCTGCGGTCTGCGGTGTGGGTCAACTGCGCCTGCGGGGTGAGTGGATTTGTGGTCATCGCGCCTTCTCTTGATCTGTGCGCGCCCCCGTGGTTTGCGGCGGCGGCTTCGTCTTGGATTGCTGTTGTGGTGGCCTTTTTCCCATTCGGTTGCAAACCTAAGCATGGTGGTTAATGTTTACAACCGCTATGCGACACAGTGGCGCAATCAGCCGGGCACGGTACTCACCCTTGAGTCTTCTGATGCACCGAAGATTGACACCGCAGATTGACAAACCGCGCTCCCCTCGCAGGGGGGTGGGGCGATAGAGAAGACGGTGATGGCAGCGGTTGTCCGTGATCGCGGCGCTGCATCGTCCCGTCGGGCGAACGCTTCGCTGGAGCTGACCGTAGCGGGGCCGCAAACTTCTTGCTGCCAGAGTTCTATGCCTCGGGAAAATGATCCGGCCGGGGCGCGACTGGCCGTTATCTAGACCACCAGCTGGTAACTTCATGCAGGACCGGGGGCCTTTAAGTGAACTCCCCCGGACCATGGATGTTCTTGTCCAGGTTTGCAGAGGAAGGCTCACTCAACGATGAAGACGTCGACTGCACTTCGGCTCGGATTGTTTGCGTTCGGCACTGCGGCGGCGTGCGCTTGGGCCCCTATCGCGCTCGCCGACGACGCTACCCAGACAACACTGGGCGGCCAGGCCGATGTCGGAGGCGGTCAAATGTGGACGGTGACCCAACTGCAGCCCAGCCGCGACTCGATCCCGTTCCAGACGGCGGGCACGCTTTGGGAGGCCACAGCCACCGCGGCCCCGGTTAACGGTGGCGTGCCGGTCGTGCCAGGGTTCGCCGCGCGCGGCGGCGCTGACAGTTACCCGGTGTTGTGGCCGGTGCCGACGGCCCTCGGGATCAATCCCTCAGCGCTACCCGCAGGCGGGACCGCGACCGGCAAGCTCTACTTCGACGTCGTGGGCCCCGCCCCGACCAGCGTTGCGTACAACTCGAACGGGCACGACACCGCCGTATGGGTCGAGCCCCCGCCCGCACCCGCAAGTCAGCCTTCGACCGGCTACTCCCCCGCCCCCTATTCGATGGGAGCGGCTCCTGCCGCCACGCCGAAGGTGACCGCCCCCGCCGTCCCCGCCGCCCCGGCCCCGACGGGTAGCAGCGGTACTCCGCTGCCCGCCGCGAGCGGCAGCTCCGGCACCCCACTCCCTGCGGAAAACAGCGCCACCACTCCTCCACCGGCCGCCGGCAGCTCCGGCACACCCGCTTCGGGCAGCTCCGGCACACCAGCGTCAGGTAGCTCAGGCACCCCGGCCACCGGTACGCAGGCCCCGGCGTCGGCATCGCCGTCTCCGGCGGCCAGCCCCGCACCGGCTGCACCCAGCCCTGCCGCGGCAACGCCCAGCAGTCCGGCGACCGCGCCGGCGCCGGCGCCGACCACGGCATCAGGTAGTGCTGGGACCCCGCTGACAGCCCCGACAACAACCACCGTGGTTCCGGCCGGCTGAGGCACAGCGCGCGAGATAGAAACGGACGAAAGCCGGGTCACGCGCCCGGCTTTCGCCTTTTACGGCTTAGCTGTGGGAGGACCACCATTTGAATGCCGCCACCTCACCGCCAGGCGCGGAGTCGACGACTGACAGCAATAGGCGGGCTTCGTCGGTCCAGGCGATGATGGGCGTGCTGTCCTCGCGGATACCGCAATAGAGCTGCCCGGCGATCTGGTCCGGTGTTGCATTGTGTCTCCAGGGACCCGGCGACTGGATGTTGCCCGGGCAGATCTGCTGGCGCGTGGTCGAGGTGATCTCGGTGAATTGTTTTTGCAAGGCGGGCAGGTCGGCCAGCAGCGTGTAACGCGCCGCACGTGGGCCACCGGCATCGGTATTGACACCACAGGTGACGGCGCCCAGCGCTCCAAGCGGCACAGCGGCTTCCGGGTTGCACGCGTTCTCGGGGTAACCGACGGGCAGTAGCCGCAGCACCTGTTCTGGCGGGGCAGCCGGGGCGACGAGCGTTGGCGACGGCGGCGTTGCAGCGACTGACGATGACGACTCGATGGCGGCCGAAGTGGTTGTGGCCGAGGTAATTTGACCGTCGTCATCCCGGTTCAGCGACCACGCGATCAGGCCGATTAGCCCCGCTGCGGCCAGACCTATTGCCGCGATCAAGGCGAGCCGTGCCGGGTCGCGCCGCGATACCGGCTCGGCCGCGAGGTCCTCGACCGGCGCGCTGGCGGGCGGCTCACTGACGACACTTGACTTGGCGGCGGCGGTTGAAGCTGATGGTCCGCGCGAGTCCACGGCCGGCGTTGGCCGCCGTGGCGCCGCAGTCGGAAGAGGTTGCGGCAGCAGACGATCCCGGTTTGGCCCCAACTGTTCAGGGTTGCCACTTGACGGCGCAGGCGCCGACGAGTCGCCGGGGGGCGCGACGACTGGACTCAGATTATTTTCGGCCTCCTCCAGCTCGTCGGCGAGGGGGGGCAGATCTATCAACGGACGGCGGCCTTCGACCGCGGCGGGCGGTGCTACGGCGGGCACCGTGAGAAGGTCTCGATCACCTTCCAACTCATCGGCTAGCGGGGGCAGATCAATCAATGGCCGCCGCGCTGGCTGCTCCGATGATGCCCCCACTTGGGGCAACGCGAACTCGGCCTGTTCGTCGAAGTCGAAATCCACGTCCGCTGAGGCCATATCAGCTGGCGGCGCGGCCTCAGCGTCGTCGATGTCGTCGATGAACCCGATGGCCGTGAAGTCCAGCATAGATTCGTCGATAGTGTCGCTTCTGCGCATTTCCGGGTCGAGTACGTAACCCAGTTCGATGGGGAACCCACGCATGCCGAAATGCGGGCCACTTCCTGCCGTGGTCGGTCGGAACACGATGTCGGACACCCATACAAATCGACCGGCCGAGTCCTCCCCGCAACGTGCTGGCGTGAACTGGTCGGGGTCAGCAGCACGGTCACGCAGGGGCTCGTCAAGGACGGCGTAGTAGACCGTCTCCCCCTGCGAAGTGGTCCTCACACCGATGGTGTCGCCAGCGATCGGAAGTGCGGCGTAGAGGTCAGGGGGGCCCGACCCTAGGGCCGTTAGCATGAACCGCGACACGTCTAGAAAATACCGTGGGTTGGCGAGGCGCTGGGAACTGTGAAGTACCCTGCGTCGTTCGTTCGCCCCGGCTGTTCCGCGCTAGCCGAGTTCCTCCAACAGCAACTGCGCTTGCTCCACGATGTCTCGGTCTTTGCGTCACTTCTGCTTTACCGCGGTAAAGCGGAGGTCTCCCCTACTTGGACCTGGCTGAAGTCGCTTCAGTGTCGAGCAGCTGGCGCAGCGTCGTGATGCCCGACTCCCCCAGCTGCTCGCGCAACGCCGACACCAGCAGCGCCGGCTCGGTGTCGAACTTCGTCAGGGCCGTGGTGATGGTCCGTGCGGGCGACGGTTGACGGGGTGCGGGCGGTGTCGCCGGCTTCTGCTGTTCGCGCGCCTGGGCGGCCTGCCAGCGCAGCACCTGGTCTTCGAGCGGGACCCGGGCCAGTGATCGGGCCTCCCGGATCGCCAGCTCCCCGCGGCGCAGCGACGCCTGAAGTTCCGGCGCCAGCCGCAGCAGCGCCTGACGCTGCGACACCCAGCCGGGGCTTCGGCGTAGCTGCTCGGCGGCCTTGTCCGCCCGGCCGCACTCATCGACGAGGGCCTGCACCGCCTTGGCTTCCTCGATGACGTCGAAGTCTTCACGGTCCAGGTTCTCGGCGATGGCCGCCGAGATCAGCGTGACCCGATCCCGTGCCACCGCATCGTTGACCGAGATGTCCAGCTCAGCGCGTCCGTACTCGCGGGCCGCGGCGAGCCGGCGGCAGCCGTTGATGACGACGAAGCGGGTCTGGATGTCGTCCTCGGGATAGAGGTTGAGGTAGGCGGCGCGGGTGACGACAGTGACCGGCTGCAGCTGCAGTTCGGCGATCGAGGCCAGCGACGACAGGTCGCCGAGATCCTCGCGCGGGTTGCGGGGATTCGCGGTCAGATCGCTGAGCGGCGCCTTGCGCGGCGACGCCGAGGTGCTGGCGACGACCTGTTCGACGGGTGAGTGATCCCCCACCGCGGCGGTCAGCGACGCTAGATCGGTGCGCTTTCCTCTCGCCATGATCAGGCTCCTCCCCCGGCGGTGAGCTCCAGCGCGAGCTTGTAGAAGTCTTCGCGGGCCTGCAGGGCGACGCGGTTGGACGGGTACTCGGTGACGACCTGGCCGTCGGCGCTGGCCCGGGCGTGCAACTTGTAGTGCCGGATCACCGTATTGGCCAAAGGCCACCCGTTGGCCCTGACGAACTCACGAGTCTGGTTCAGGTCATGCACACCATCACGCGGGTCCCAGTTGTTGATCACGACCTTGTACGGCAGCTTCCGCGGCCGAATCACCTTGTTGATGGTTCGCGCGGTTGGATCGAAACTCAGCGGCTCGGTCTCGATGGGCACGATCACGTCATCGGCGACGTCGAGGACCGCCCGCAACGCGTCCGCAGCCGGGCCCTTCCCCAGCGGGTCCGCGCCGTTGTCGCCGGCGTTGAGGTCAATCCAACCAGGGGTGTCGACGAAGACCTGCCGGATGCCGGGCATGTTGTGGATTCGCTTGAGGTTCGCAACGTCATTGTGCGCTTCGGCGATGTGGAACGGCAGGTCGTCGATGCGCGACGCCCACCACACTGCTGATCCCTGCGGGTCCACCGAGATCGCGGCGACCGGAGAGTCGGCCTCCGGGTCTTCGTCGTGGTTCAGGACGTCCGCGGTGACTGCGGCCAGGTTGACGGCGATGGTGCTCTTGCCGACACCGCCCTTTTGGTTGAGAACGACGTGAACAGCCACAGAGGCCCTCCCGTATGCTTCCCCCGCTCAGCGGGGTACTTCGGATGGTCCCGCCGATGCTATCGGCCGGCCGGTTGCCGTTCCCGCCGACACGCTCTCCTCCCCCGCCGGATCGGCCACACTTCTGCGGCTGGCCGCTTTACCGCGGTAAAGCGAACGCCCATGGGCGGCGATCGCGTCACTTGATCACACGGTGATGTGGTGAGCGACGGTGAGCTTCGCCGGCGCCGACGGCCCGATCTCGCGCTGAATCACCGGGTCGCGTGATCACCTGATCACCGAATCACCCGAGCACGCTGATCGCTGCGCGACCGAGGCACCGGATCACCGTGTCACCAATCGCCACGTCACACCGCCGCCAGGTGACCCAGTCACCGAGCCACCGAGCCACCGAGCCACCGAGTGATCGTGTGACGCGGTGATCCGGTCACATGATCACAGCGTCACCGCGTCATCGCGTCACGCGGTTGCAGGGTCACCCGGTCGCACCGTCACCCGGCGACCGGATCTCCGGATCACCGGGTGTTGCCGTGATCGGGCCACCAGGTCACGGCGTGATTGGGTTTCGCAGTGACGCGGTGATCGCATCGCCAAGCGACACCGTGACAGCGTCGCCGCATCACTCGGCCACCTGGTCATTCCGCGATCGGATGATCCGGTGACGTCGTGACGTGGTGGCCGGGTGATCCCGTCATCGGGTGATGCGGTGGCCGAATGACTCGGTGACGTCAACACCGGATCACGGTGTGGCCACATCACGCCGACACGCCATCACGGGCTGATTCGGTGATTCCCCAGCGCCCTTTCAATGAGGAGACCGATACGGAGAAAGGGGCGGACGTGAAAGCAGATGTGATCGCTGTCGCCAACCACAAAGGCGGGGTGGGGAAGTCCTTCACCGCCGTCAGCCTGGCGACGGGCCTGGCCCGCGGGGGATGGCGCACCCTACTGGTCGACTGCGACCCACAGGGCAACTCGACCACCATGTTCGACCCCGACGACGACGTCGAGTTCGACCTCTACGACCTGATTCAGGACCCGGACAAGGTCCGGAAGGTGGTCCGGCAGACCCGGATCGACAGCCTCGACCTCATCCCGTCCACCCTGGCCGTCGCCAAGCTGGACCAGGAGCTCGTGACCATGCACCGCCGCGAGTACCAGATCGCCATGGCGCTGGAGCCGCTCTACACCGAGTACGACGCGATCGTGCTGGACTTACCGCCCAACCTCGGACAGGTGGTCATCACGGCGCTCAACGCCGCGGACTGGCTGGTCGTCCCCACCGACGCGACGAAGTGGGGGAGACGCGGGGTCAACATGTTCTTTGCGTGGTCGGAGGTACTCCGCAAGGCCCAGGTGCTCTCCGCGGAGGTCCTCGGGGTGCTGCTGACCAAGTACGAGCCCAATACGCGAGCAAGCCGCGAGGTCCTCGCCGGCCTGCAGCAGGACGGGGTTCCGCTGTTCAAGACCACGATCCCGAAGCGCACCGCCGCCGAGCGGATGATCAGCGGGCTGAACGTGATTGGCGATTCCGAGGCCGATCCCGATCTGGCCGAGGCATACGCACACTTCACCGTCGAGGTGATGACGCTCATCAATGAGAAACGACAGCAGAAGGGAAAGCACCATGCCTAAGAAGGACGTCAACGAGTCGGTTCTCGGAATGCTGTCCACCGCCGGGTCCAACACACGCCCGGTGCGTCCGGTCATTGAGGAGCCCGGGGAGGTCGAACCGCCAGCGCCTGCACCGGTGGAGGAGCACCTCGCGGCGCAAGAGCCGGCCGCCGAACCTGCCGCCGAGGCCGCTCCGGAGCCCCAGCCGGAGGCCAAGCCCGCGCCCGAGGCCGAGGCGCCCAAGCAGCGGCTCGTGCCTCCGACCGAGCTGCCGTCGGCTCACCCGCCGGCCCCGCGCACTCTTCGTCTTCGGCCCTCGACAGCGCAGGCACTGCGCGACGCCTGGCTTGAGGCCAAGCGCGACGACGTCCTTCTCACGGCTCAGGATTTCGCCTCGGACCTGCTCGAGGACATGCTCAAGCGGCGGCGCCGGCAGACCCGCGCAGCGGGGTAGTCGAGCTGATCGCTTTACCGCGGTAAAGCGGCGGACGTTTCGACGGGGGACGAGCTCAGTTTGGCCCTACCCGTTCGCTTCGTAGCCCATGCGCTCGAGGTGCGCGTAGATCAACTGCGCCACCTGGCTGGCGTCGCGGACGAAGTCGGACGCCTTCGCCCACTGCCGCCACTCGTCGGTGTGCGTCTGCGCATTGCCTCGGTGGTCGAAGGCGGGACCGCCATTCCACGGTGCGAGAGCTCCGTACTGGCCGTTGTTCTCCAGAACGATCCGCGCCAAAACCGATGCCGCCGAGAGCAACTCATCGGTGCTGACGCCGCTGTTGGTCAGTACGGTGTCGACGGCTTCAGCCGTGATCTGATCGGTGCTCTTGGTTGTCATCGCGGCCTTCGCTTTCTCTCGCTGTGTGACACGGTAGCGACGTGAGCGACCTTGCGGGCCAGGTCTCTCACCCAGCGGAGTGGGAGCGAGCCGCCTTCACGACCCCCCATTGTCACAGTGACGGAACACGAACGTGCCCGACGTCCGCCGTATCACGCGACGATGCGGGCGCCTAGAAGATCAGCCAGCAGGTCCAGGGCCGCGTCTTCGTCCATCTCCGCTGCCGGCGGGGGAGCGTGGGCCAGAACGGCGGCCAGGTACTCGTCCTCGTCGGTGAAGACCGGGCTGTTGGGGACCGGTACGGCGTCCTCGGGGATCGCCGCGACGCCGCGCAGCTGGTCCTGAAGGGCCAACCAGTCGTGCCAGGCGGCGCGTTCCCGGCGGAATCG
>JAGQTQ010000071.1:67804-69756 GCA_020438905.1 Mycobacterium sp. | reverse complement strand
TCCAGCCGGTGCAGTTGAACATCTTCGCGGCGCTGGAGATCGTCACCGTGCGCCGGGCCATCCCGGGGTAGGTCGCGATCGGAAGGTGCCGCCGGCCGTCGAAGGTGAGACGCTCGTAGACCTCGTCGGAAATCACCAGCAGGTCGGCCTCGTCGGCCACCGCGGCCAGCGCGCGCAGTTCGGCGTCGGACAGAACCATGCCGGTCGGGTTGTGCGGGGAGTTGACGATGATGGCCCGGGTCGCGGGGGTGATCGCGGCGCGTACCGCATCGACGTCCAGGGCGAAGCCCCGGCCGTCCGGGGCGAGCGGGACCGCGACCCGGCGCGAGCCCGCCATCGCGATCACCGGCGCGTAGGTGTCGAAGAACGGTTCGAGCACCAGCACTTCCGAGCCCGGCTCGACCAGGCCGAGGACCGCCGCCGCGATCGCCTCGGATGCGCCCACGGTGACCAGCACCTCGGTGTCGGGGTCGATCTGCTGGCCGTAGCGCCGGGCACGCTGGGCGGCGATGGCCAGGCGCAACTCGGCGATGCCCGGGCCCGGCGGGTACTGGTTGACGCCTTCGGCGATCGCTTGCCGGGCGGCCTCGAGCATGGCCGGGGGGCCGTCCTCGTCGGGGAAGCCCTGGCCGAGGTTCACCGCGCCGAGTTCGGCGGCCAGCGCCGACATCCGGGCGAAGACGTTGACCGCATACGGGCGCAGACGCTGGACCGTTCTGGCGGGGCCGGCGACATCGGGTTCGGTCATGGGCGCCGAGCCTACTGTCGCCGGACCTCAACCGACAGGGCCTCAACCAACAGGTTGGCCGGGGCTGTTGGTTACCGGTCGGTACCGAGGACTAGGCTGCACAGTGCCGGAAATCCACATATCGAAATCCGAGGAATCCACATGTCCGAAGAAGCCTTCATCTACGAGGCCATCCGCACTCCGCGCGGTAAGGGTAAGAACGGTGCGCTCAACGAGGTCAAGCCGCTCAACCTCATCACCGGTCTGATCGACGAGATGCGCCTGCGCCACCCGAACCTCGACGAGAACATGATCAGCGACGTGATCCTGGGCTGCGTATCGCCGGTCGGTGACCAGGGCGCCGACATCGCCCGCACCGCTGTGATCGCCGCCGGAATGCCCGACACCGTCGGCGGCGTGCAACTCAACCGGTTCTGCGCCTCGGGTCTGGAGGCGATCAACACCGGTGCACAGAAGGTGCGCTCGGGCTGGGACGATCTGGTGATCGCGGGCGGCGTGGAGTCGATGAGCCGCGTCCCGATGGGTTCCGACGGCGGCGCGATGATGGTCGACCCGGCCACCAACTACGACGCCTACATCGTTCCGCAGGGCATCGGCGCCGACCTGATCGCCACCCTGGAGGGGTTCACCCGCGACGACGTCGACGCCTACGCGGTGCGCTCGCAGCAGCGTGCGGCGGCGGCCTGGTCGGGCGGCTACTTCGCCAAGTCCGTGGTGCCGGTCCTCGACCAGAACGGCCTGCTGGTCCTCGATCACGATGAGCACATGCGCCCCGACACCACACTCGAGGGCCTGGGCAAGCTGAAGCCCGCGTTCGAGGGGCTGGCCGCGATGGCCGGCTTCGATGACGTGGCGATGCAGAAGTACCACTGGGTGGAGCGGATCAACCACGTCCACACCGGCGGCAACAGCTCGGGCATCGTCGACGGCGCCGCTCTGGTGCTGATCGGCAGCGAGAAGGCGGGCAAGGCCAACGGCCTGACCCCCCGAGCCCGCGTCGTGGCCACCGCGACCAGCGGCGCCGACCACACGATCATGCTCGTCGGCCCCACCCCGGCCACCGAGAAAGTGCTCGCCACCGCTGGATTGACCGTCGACGACATCGACCTGTTCGAGCTCAACGAGGCCTTCGCCTCGGTGGTGCTGAAGTTCCAGAAGGACCTGAACATCCCCGACGAAAAGCTCAACGTCAACGGTGGCGCCA
>JAGQTQ010000071.1:66539-67776 GCA_020438905.1 Mycobacterium sp. | reverse complement strand
CCATGATCACCGGAACCATGGTCGACGAACTCGAGCGCCGGGGCGCCAAGCGCGCCCTGATCACGCTGTGCATCGGCGGCGGCATGGGCGTGGCCACCATCATCGAGCGCGTTTAAACGGCGCCGACCACAGACGACTAGGAGCTAGCGAAAAACCATGGCAGAGAACACGATCCAGTGGGACAAGGATGCCGACGGCATTGTCACGCTGACCCTCGACGACCCCACCGGCTCGGCGAACGTGATGAACGAGCACTACAAGGAGTCGATGCACAAGGCGGTCGAACGTCTCGAGGCCGAGAAGGATTCGATCACCGGTGTGATCATCACCTCGGGCAAGAAGACCTTCTTCGCCGGCGGCGACCTCAAGTCGATGATCCAGGCCGGCCCGGAGAACGCCGGTGAGATCTTCGACCAGGTCGAGGAGATCAAGGCTGACCTGCGCAGGCTGGAGACCCTGGGAGTTCCCGTCGTCGCGGCCATCAACGGCGCCGCGCTCGGCGGTGGCCTGGAGATTGCGCTGGCGTGTCACAGGCGCATCGTCGCCGACGTCAAGGGCGTCCAGATCGGCCTGCCCGAGGTGACCCTGGGCCTGCTGCCCGGTGGTGGCGGCGTCACCCGAACCGTGCGGATGTTCGGCATCCAGAACGCCTTCGTCAACGTGCTGTCCCAGGGCACCCGTTTCCGCCCGGACAAGGCCAAGGCCACCGGACTGGTCGACGAGTTGGTCTCCGACGTCGACGAGCTGATCCCGGCCGCCAAGGCGTGGATCAAGGCCAACCCGGAGTCCCACACCCAGCCCTGGGATGTCAAGGGCTACAAGATGCCCGGCGGCACCCCGGCCAGCCCGGCGCTGGCGGCCATCCTGCCGTCCTTCCCGTCGCTGCTACGCAAGCAGCTCAAGGGTGCGCCGATGCCCGCGCCGCGGGCGATCCTGGCCGCGGCGGTCGAGGGCGCGCAGGTCGACTTCGACACCGCCAGCCGGATTGAGAGCCGGTATTTCACCAGCCTGGTAACCGGGCACGTCGCGAAGAACATGATCCAGGCGTTCTTCTTCGACCTGCAGGCCATCAACGCCGGCGGCTCCCGTCCGGCCGGGATCGGCAAGACCCCGATCACCAAGATCGGCGTGCTGGGTGCGGGCATGATGGGCGCCGGTATCGCCTACGTCTCGGCCAAGGCCGGCTTCGACGTGGTCCTCAAGGACGTCACCATCGAGGCGGCGCAGAAGGGCAAGG
>JAGQTQ010000071.1:66226-66479 GCA_020438905.1 Mycobacterium sp. | reverse complement strand
TGCTGGGCCGGATCACCCCGACCGCCGACCCGGCCGATTTCAAGGGCGTGGACTTCGTTATCGAGGCCGTCTTCGAGAACCAGGAACTCAAGCACAAGGTGTTCCAGGAAATCGAGGACATCGTCGAGCCGAACGCCATCCTGGGCTCCAACACCTCCACCATGCCCATCACCGGGCTGGCCACGGGTGTGAAGCGCCAGGAGGATTTCATCGGCATCCACTTCTTCTCCCCGGTCGACAAGATGCCGCTGGT
>JAGQTQ010000071.1:30925-66165 GCA_020438905.1 Mycobacterium sp. | reverse complement strand
CGATCGTGGTCAACGACAGCCGCGGTTTCTACACCAGCCGCGTGATCGGCACCTTCATCAACGAGGCGCTGGCGATGCTGGGCGAGGGTGTCGAGCCGGCGTCGATCGAGCACGCGGGTTCACAGGCGGGCTACCCGGCTCCGCCTTTGCAGCTCTCCGACGAGCTCAACATGGAGTTGATGCACAAGATCGCCGTCGCCAGCCGCAAGGGTATCGAGGATGCCGGCGGCACGTACCACGCGCACCCGGCCGAGGCGGTCGTGGAGAAGATGATCGAGATCGGCCGGCCGTCGCGGCTTTCCGGTGCGGGCTTCTACGAGTACGTCGACGGCAAGCGGACCCAGTTGTGGCCGGGCCTGCGGGAGACGTTCAACTCCGGCACCTCGAAGCCGCCGCTGCAGGACATGATCGACCGGATGTTGTTCGCCGAGGCACTGGAGACCCAGAAGTGCTTTGACGAGGGCGTCATCGAGACGACGGCGGATGCCAATATCGGCTCGATCATGGGCATCGGCTTCCCGCCGTGGACCGGCGGGGCGGCGCAGTTCATCACCGGATACCCCGGAGGCAAAGCCGGCTTCGTGGCCCGCGCCAAGGAACTGGCCGCCAAGTACGGTGACCGCTTCAACCCGCCGGCTTCGCTGGAGGGCTAGGGCGCGCTCGCGCGATGACGCGGAAGGCCCCCGAAACGCACGAGCGTTTCGGGGGCTTTCGCTACTCGGCAGCGTTATATGGTGACGCACCAGATGACAACCCGTGACGGCGTGCCGGTCTTGGATTGCCCGGTCTGCCAGGCGACCGTGCCGGCTGCGTACTTCTGCGGCAATTGCGGCACAGCGGTGTCGGTGCCCGTCAAAGCCCGGCGGACGCTGCTGCGCCCGTCGGCCTACGCCGCGGCGCGGCGCGAGCCGGTGTGGTTTCCCCGCATGGCCAGCACCCTGCTGCCCCGCCTGCCGGGAGCGATGCGCCGACCCTATTCGGTAGGTCTGGGTCTGATTCTGATCGTGATGGTCGTCCTCGCTGTCGCCCGGGTGCCAGGCCCGTTGGCCGTCACCGCCATTCTCGGCTGGCCGCTGTTGTTCGTGATCTACCTCTGGCAGACCGATGTGTTCACCGGTCTGCCCCGGCGCATTCTTCTGGTGTCGGCCCTCCTCGGGGTGGTGTTGGGAGTCGGTTGGTGGCTGCTCCTCGGGGTGTGGCTCGCCGATTCCTATGACGTGTCGACCGGTTCGGCCCTGATGCTGAGGAGGGTGCTGAACGTCGGCCTGCTGATGACGGCGGGTGGCAGTGTTCTGATGCTGGTGCCCGCGGTGGTCACCCGGGCCTTCCGGGTTCCGTTCCGCGAATCGCTCGACGGGTTCGTCCTCGGAGCGGCGGGCGCGCTGGGCTATCTGATGGCATCGGAGATGACGATCATCGGGCCGCAGGTCACGGAGGGACTGGTCAACAGCTACAGCGGATTGCGCCTGTTCAACCGCGCGATCACCCACGGTGTGGTCAGCCCGATCGCGGCAACGGCAGCAGGCGGTCTGGTCGGGATGGCGCTGTGGTTCAGGCCGCGCCAGTGCCCGGGAACCCATCGGCGCCGGGCCCGCTGGGCGTTGACCCTTTGCGCCCTCGCGGCCGTTCCGTTGTATCTCGGAGTATGGATCGTCGATGCCCTGGATCTGCCACTGCTGGTCGATGGTGCGGTGAAACTGGTTATGGCCCTGTCGGCGTTGATGCTGATCCGGTGTGCGGTGCAGATCGCGCTACTGCACGAGGTTGCCGATCCGGCAGGGGGCGAACCGGTGTTGTGTGTGCAGTGTGAGCGTGTCGTGCCGGATTTTCCGTTCTGCGCGGCGTGCGGATCGGCGGCGCGGGCGACGTCGCGGACCTCCCGTCGTCAGCGCGCGGAGAACCCGCCCGTGCGTGAACTCGCCGAGCCGGCCTCGTGAGATTGGCGGCTCGCCCCGGCGCGTTATGGGGGTAGGTCGCCTGCCCAGCTGAAGCTTTCGATGTAGGTTCCCATGTCCATCGCGATTTCCAGGTTGGCCGCCGATGGGGGACCGGGTCCGAAGTCCGGGGAGAACCGCCGGAAGGGGCCCTCGCCGACGGCGATGAGGGCGAGGTCGTTCTTGACGGCGGCCATCAGGATCAACCGGAAGGTGGTGCTGAAGCCGGGGGCCGGGAAATCGGCGACGACGCCGGAGCCGGGGTGGTAGCCCACCATCGCGTTGGGCAGTTCGTAGGCGACGGTGGCGCCGGGGTACTGCTCGGCCATCAGCTGCTCGACGACCTCGCGGGCGGTGCGGCCTGAAGCCGGCTGGCCGAACAGACGCATCACCCCACCGCCGTCCACCAGACGGGCGGTCACCCCGTCCTCGCCGGTGCTGAGCTGCCACCGCGGATTGTCCGGCGGACGCGACACCGAGAATCCAGGGCCGGTGAAACGTGGCAGGTTGGCCACCGGAACGGCGTTGGGCGGGCGGCCGCAATCCGGCGGGCAGTTGTAGACGGCGGCGTCGCGCACCGCACCGTCCCACGCCGTGATACCCGCGTAGCCCGCGGCCAGGCCCAGGGTCAGCAATCCCAGGACGGTCCACGTGCGGGGACGGGGGACTCCCTGCACGACGTACCGGCCGGGCGGGACCGCGACACCCTCGACCCTGGCCGACCCCGGGTCGGGTGAGACCGTCACCTGCGCGTCCTGGCCAGCAGGAGGCTCGTCACCAGGTTCTCGACGTTGGGAGTGCCCAGACCGGTCACCATGTCATAGCCCGGTTTGCCCGAAATGCTGACGGCGTTGCCGCCGAAGTTGACGTCCCGCAGACCAGGTGGCGCGGCCGGATTGCCGACCGACGAATAAAGCAGCGGGTGCAGTTCACCCACCGGTTCAGCCCCGCTGGCCAGCAGCTTCTGATTGATCAGGGCGGTTAGCCCGGCCCAGATCGGGGCCGCCTGCGATGTCCCGCCACCGACGCTGACTTCCTGGTTGAACACGATCTTGACCCCGGTGGACGGGTCGGCCACCGCCGAGACATCCGGAACCAGGCGCCGGTCGGGCAATTCTGGACCGATCCCGACGGTCTGCCATTCCGGTCGTTCGAACAGTGACGAGGCCCCGCCGGCGGTGCCCAGTGTCAGCGGGATGTTGTACCAGGCCCGTTCTGACAACCACTGTCCGTCGGCGTCCGTGGACAACTTGGTGCCGCCGACTGCCACCATCTCCGGCAGCGAGGCGACGGCGTCCACACCGACATCCTCAGGGCTGGGCGGCTCCGACCAACGGCGGCCGCCCTTGCACTCCAGGCCGGCCAGATCGCCGGTCGCGTTGAATGCCGTGGTGCCCTCGCGCAGAGCGGCGGCCAGCGCAGAACGCACCGGAGCGAAGTCCGAAGCGGCGAACAGCCGGTCGCAACCCCAGCCGATCGAAAAACTCCATATCGCCCCCGGGAACCGGGCCGCCGTCTCGGTCATCAGCCGCCCGAGCTTCACGAACGCGCCACCGCCGTCGTTGGTGGTCGTCGGGCGGGCGTTGACCAGAACGAGCTTCGCGTCCGGTGCGACCGCGTGAATCACCTGCAGGTCCATGTTGGCCTCGCCCACCCGGCGCTGCGGCATGCCGCCGACCACCTCCGGGGTTACCCGCGGCAGGCCGAACATGTCGCAGAAGGCGTCCATGTCCTGCTGCGCGAAGCCGTCGAAGGCGAACACCACCACG
This sequence comes from Mycobacterium sp., assembly GCA_020438905.1. GTDB lineage: Bacteria > Actinomycetota > Actinomycetes > Mycobacteriales > Mycobacteriaceae > Mycobacterium. The sequence continues at coordinate 62,462 of JAGQTQ010000071.1, read as the reverse complement.
GTCTGGCCCGCGCCGGTGAAACCCTCGTCCGCCAGCGGCGTCGCGTTGTAGGCGTTCAACAGCTGGGGCGGCTCCAGGCCGGCGTCGGGGACATCGCGCGGCAGGATGGGCGCGGACTCGCGGATCGGGGTGTAGCCGAGAATGCGTCCCACGCCGGCAACCTCGACCCGTGCGGGCCCGGGTACGCCCGGCTGCTGCGCCGATGCGTAGAAGACACGACCGGGGTCGTTTCCGCCCCGCGTGCGGTAGTTACGGACCCCGACCCCGAACGCGTCGCCGACGGCAGCAGCCCCACCCTCGATGACCGCCCAGTCCTGGCCGGAATGCCACCGGACCGACAGTCCGTGATCGCGAGCCCACGCGCGCAGTGCAACAGGCTCAGCCGCACGCCGCAAGGCGGCAGTCAGCTGCACCGCCTCCGAGCGGGCCGGCCCGAGATCGGTCGACTCTGCCAGCAATCGGGCGTAAGGCCCACCGATGGTCTCGGCGCGAGTCGTCGACCGCGGCTGATCGCTGCCGAATGCCATCAGTACCGCTGCGGCTGTCACCGACATGGCGGCTGCGATGCCTGCCCGGGGACGCCGTCGGATCACGGTGATGACTGTAACCCCGCTTCTGCGCGGTTCTCGGCCGTAGAGTCGGAGGATGCGATTCGGACTGTTCGTCCCGCAGGGCTGGCGGTTGGACCTAGTGGGCATTCCGGTGCAAAACCATTGGGCGGCAATGCGGGATCTGGCCTGCTACGCCGACGCCGGGCAATGGGATTCGGTGTGGGTATACGACCACTTCCACACTGTCCCGATCCCCACCGACGAGGCCACTCACGAGGCCTGGACACTGATGGCCGCGCTGGCGGCCGCCACCTCTCGGCTCAAACTCGGGCAGATGTGCACGGCGATGAGCTACCGCAACCCGGCCTATCTGGCCAAGGTGGCCGCCACCACCGACATCATCTCCGGCGGCCGGGTGCAGATGGGCATCGGCGGCGGCTGGTACGAACACGAGTGGCGGGCCTACGGATACGGCTTCCCCTCGGCGGGGGAGCGGCTGGCCAGGCTCGACGAGGGGGTTCAGATCATGCGGGACGCCTGGCGGGACGGCCGGGTGAGTTTCTCCGGAAAGCACTATCAGGTCGACGGTGCGATCGTGGCGCCCAAACCGCTTCAGCCCGAGGGGATCCCGCTGTGGATAGCCGGCGGTGGGGAGAAGGTGACGCTGAAGATCGCGGCCAGGTATGCGCAGTACACCAACTTCAGTGCCGCCCCCGAGGAGTTCGCACGCAAGTCGGAGATTCTCGCCGGGCACTGCCGAGAGGTCGGAACGGAATATGGTGCCATCGTGCGCTCGGCCAACGTCAATGCCGTCATCGGGACAACTCAGATCGACGTGCAGCAGAGGCTGCAACGGATCCGAGACCGACTGGCCGGCGTCTGCGGCCCCGAGGCCGCTGACGCGATGATCGCGATGACCTCTGCCCCCGGTAACGCCACCGGTACGCCGGATCAGGTGGTCGAAACGCTGAGCGCTCTGAAGGATCTCGGCTGCGAGTATGTGATCTGCTATTTCCCAGAGGCGGCTTACGACCGATCCGGCATCGAGTTGTTCGAGCGCGAGGTCATTGCGGCTCTTCGAAGTTGAGCGGGCCGACCGTTTCCGTTTGCCGCGGTTGGCGCCGGGAAGCGGAAGGCCCGCCAGCGATGTGGCGGGCCTTCCGCGGTCGGGTTCCGATTGGGTCAGGGGTGGGCAATCGTCGAGTCGAGATCGTTGGAGAGGCTGGTGGCGTTGTAGGCGTCGTGTCCCTGCTCCACAGCTGCGGCCCACGGAATGAAGTTCGGCGCCTGATGGGCGTAGGTGGTCGGCGCGGCCTTGAACGAGTAGCTGCCTGAGTTGTCGGCGCTGATCACTGTCGAGTTGTCGACGATGCCGGTCGCGGCGTGGGCTGGACCGGCCAGGCCCAACGCTGCGGCCCCGATGACTCCGGCGGAGAGCACCGGCAGGGCGAGGAAGTTGGCGAAGCGGGTGGTGGTCATGGTGGCTCCTGTTCGGGTCGGGGTCGGTGTTGTGTTGGCCTTGCACCTCCCATTTCAGCCCCGCGACATCATCAAGTCCAACGACTGATTTTGATGATTATGATCTGTAAATCAGATAGCCTTCACGAGTGGAATTCCGCCAGCTCGAATATTTCGTCGCCGTCGCGGCCGAAATGAACTTCACCCGGGCCGCCCAACAGGTCCACGTCGTGCAGTCCGCCCTGTCCACCGCGGTGAGCAAACTGGAGAAAGAGCTCGGGGTCGAGCTGTTCGACCGATCCAGGCAGAAGATCAGAATTACGCCGGCCGGTGAGCTCTTCCGGGACCATGCCCGCCAGGTGATCCACGCGGCCCAGCTGGCCAAGGACTCGGTTGGCGACTACCGCGGTCAGCTATCCGGAACCATCGAGTTCGGATTTCTCGTGTCCTGCGGCCAACTGGACCTGCCGAAGGTGTTGGGAGAGTTTCGCCGCGACTACCCCCTGGTCCGAATCAGACTGCAGCAGAGACAAAGTCATGTCGGACTGGCGGGCTATCTGTCGGCCATTGCCGACGGTGCAATCGACCTGGCTTTGGTCTCGGCTCCGGACTTCTTCCCACCCCGCATCGACATGCGGATCGTCTCCGAGGAGCCACTGCTGTTCGTCTGCCGACCCGACCATCACCTGGCCGGGCACAGCTACGTCGGCCTCACCGATATCGCCGACGAGGACCTCATCGGATGGCCCGCCGAGTTCGGGCTCCGCCGAGTCGTCGAGGACGCCTTCAGCGCGGCCGGCCTGATGCCGCGCATACTCTACGAACTGGGGGCCGACTTCTCGACCGCGGCCGACCTCATACGGCACGGACTCGGCAGCATGTTCATGCCGGCCAGTGAAGCGAACCGCTTTCCCGATCTACCCGCAGTCCCCGTCCGCCCCGCGCCGACATGGCCGATCTATCTCGCGCAGGCCGAGCACTCCCGGCGACCGGCGAGCGTCAAACTCGCCGAACGCATTCTGGCATCGACCAACCCGGCGAACCTGAGCTGACCGGAACTTCAGATCGCCGGGCCTAGCAGGTCGTCGGCGTCGGTGATGACGTACCCGTAACCCTGTTCGGCGAGGAACCGCTGGCGGTGCGCGGCGTAATCGGCGTCGAGGCTGTCGCGGGAGACCACCGAATAGAACACCGCCCCGCCGCCGTCCTGTTTGGGCCGCAGCAGCCTGCCCAACCGCTGAGCCTCCTCCTGGCGCGAGCCGAAAGTCCCCGAAACCTGAACGGCCACTGAGGCTTCGGGCAGATCGATGGAGAAGTTGGCCACCTTCGAGACCACCAGCGTCTTGATCTCGCCACGCCGGAAGGCGTCGAACAGCGCCTCGCGTTCGGCGTTCTTCGTCGACCCCTGGATCACCGGGGCGTCGAGTTCTGTGCCCAGTTCCTCGAGTTGGTCGAGATAGGCCCCGATCACCAGAGTCGGCTCGCCGGGATGCCGTGCCAGGATCGACTTCACCACCGCGATCTTGGTGCGGGCCGTCGAACACAGCTTGTATCGCTCCTCGGGTTCGGCGACGGCGTACTGCATCCGCTCGTTGTCGGTCATCGTGACCCGCACCTCGACGCACTCGGCCGGGGCGATCCAACCCTGGGCCTCGATATCCTTCCAGGGGGCGTCGTACCGCTTGGGGCCGATCAGACTGAACACATCGCCCTCGCGTCCGTCCTCGCGGATCAGGGTCGCGGTGAGCCCGAGCCGGCGGCGGGACTGCAGGTCCGCGGTCATCCGGAAGACCGGCGCCGGCAGCAGGTGTACCTCGTCGTAGACGATCAGACCCCAGTCCCGGCTGTCGAAGAGTTCCAGATGCCGGTACTCGCCCTTGGTGCGGCGGGTGATCACCTGGTAAGTCGCGATGGTGACCGGCCGGATCTCCTTGCGCTCGCCGGAGTATTCGCCGATCTCCTCCTCGGTCAACGAGGTTCGCGCGATCAGCTCGCGCTTCCACTGCCGTCCGGCGACGGTGTTGGTGACCAGGATCAGGGTGGTGGCCCCGGCTTTGGCCATCGCCGCGGCGCCCACGATGGTCTTTCCCGCCCCGCAGGGCAGCACCACCACACCGGAGCCGCCCGCCCAGAACGAGTCGGCGGCCATCTGCTGATAGTCGCGCAGTTCCCAACCGTCCTGCTCCAGGGTGATCGGATGGGCTTCCCCGTCGACGTAGCCGGCCAGGTCCTCGGCCGGCCAGCCGATCTTGAGCAGCATCTGCTTGACCCGACCGCGCTCGCTCGGGTGGACCACCACCGTGTCGTCGTCGATCTGGGCGCCGAGCATGGGGGCGATCTTCTTGTTGCGCAGGACCTCCTCGAGGACGGGGCGATCCAGGCTCACCAGGGTGAGGCCGTGGGCGGGGTGCTTGACCAGCTGAAGCCGCCCGTAGCGCGCCATGGTGTCGACGATGTCGACCAGCAGCGGTTGCGGGACGGCGTAGCGGGAGAAGCTGACCAGTGCATCGACGACCTGCTCGGCGTCATGCCCGGCGGCGCGGGCGTTCCACAGCGCCAGGGAGGTGATGCGGTAGGTGTGGATGTGCTCGGGTGCCCGCTCGAGTTCGGCGAACGGGGCGATCGCCGCCCGCGCGGCGTCGGCTTGTTCATGGTCGATCTCGAGCAGAACGGTCTTGTCGCTCTGCACGATCAGTGGGCCGTCGGTCATCGCGATTCTCGCCGGTAGGTCATAGTTCCCATTATCCGGACTCGGACGGGATCACCGAGGTGACCCGGTGCAGGGCGAACTCGCGCGGACGGCCCTGGGTGGAATCCCACCCGATCAGCTGACCGCCGCGAACGGCCAGTGGCCGGACCACCCGCTGGGTGGCCACTCCGGCGGGGTCGACGTAACCGATCAGTACTTCGTGGCCGTGCAGGGCGGCCTGCTGCAGCAGCGCGATCGCGACGGTCGGGTCCACCCGGACCCCGCCCAGCGGTGTGGAGGCAACCCTGCGCAGGATCGACACGGTGGTGGCCAGGTTCTCCGGATTGAGCCTGGGCAGGGCGCGCACCGGCCGGCGAAGCGGGTTCCCCGGAACCCGCGCGCCCCGACGCCGCAGGTCGACGATCGCCCCGGAGGGATCCTCGGCCGCCGGGGCGAAACCGCTCTGTCGCAGGGTGGCGAGTACCTCGGCGATGGGGGCCTGTGACACCGCGACCGTCGGTGCGAGCAGTCGCACCTCGAGAGCGGCCATGCCGGGAGCAGAGACCGCATGGGACAGCAGAACCGGGTCGTCGCAGCGGACGAATGACGCCGCCATGCCGACCCGGAGTTGGCCGTGACGGCGCGCGACGTCATTGATCAGGTAGCGCAGTCCCTGCGGGACGGGGGTCTTGGAGTACTGCTCGAAGAACCGCTGCAGCCCTTCGGCGGTGCGGCCGGTGTCCAGTGCGTGCCGTACCGACGCTTCACCGACCCGGTAGACCATCGCCGCCCCCGCGGATTCGACGGTGGCCACCGCGGCGAGTTCGTCGGCCAGTTCCCGTTGCAGCGGACCGGGCACCACGACCGTGAGGTCGGCCTGGACCAGGAAATGGTCGATCGGCTTGGGCAGCACGGCGGTCATCGCGGCGAGGGCGGCCTCATCGCCGTCGGCCAACAGCACGCGCGCCGGTGTGCTCAACGCGTCGCGACCCGTGAGTCCGACCGCATGGGCCTCGTCGAGAAGGTGCCCGACCGGTTCGGGTTGCAGTCGGGCAGCCCACCGGGGCCGATGCCAGATCAGTGCCGCCGAGGCGTGCGCGGCATCGGATCCGGACCCTGCCGGCAACTCCGCGAGCAGTTCCAGGAGAAGTCGGCGGTCCAGGGGAGCGGCGGTGGAGTAGAGCGAATCCGACAGCGCGGCATAGGGCTTGCCATCGGGTCCGCGTTGGCCGATCAGCCCGGGCCGGGAGGGCAGGTCCAGCCAGGCGGTGGTCAGCTGCAACCACCGCGCCGCCGCCGACGCCTCCAGGAATCGGTCGGTGGCCACTGTCGGGGCCCAGTAGCTCGCGGTGTCACCGGGCGGGGCCGGGTCGGGAACCCCGCTGGCGATCAGGCCGGCGGCCGCGACGAGTTCCAGGATCAGTCCCAACCGGGGTTCGTCGATTCCGGTGCTCTTCGACAGGCGCTTGGCCTCGCGTACCCCGAGTCCACCGCTGCGCAGTTCCGGTACCGGTGCCGCCGAAAGGCTGTCCAGGACGGTCTCCACCTGCCGGATCAATTCCAATGCCGCGCCGGCCGCCGAGGCATCGACGTCCTTGGCGGCAGCTGTGCGGACGGTCGCGACCGGCGGGGTGAGACCGGCCGGTCCAGGGGTCTCCCCGCGCAGCACCTGACCGACGTCGCGAGGCAGCACCACCGTCTCGTCGTCCACCGATCGCAGCAATCCGGCGGCCAGCAAGCGTTGGACCGGCCGGTCGCCCGGGGTGCCGGGGGCGGCATCGCGGGTCCGGCCCACCGGCGAACCCACCGCCAGTCGTTCCAGGACGTCGCGGGCGGGCCCGTCGAGGGCCTCGATCGCCGCGGACAGTTCGGTGCTGCCGCGCTGCGGATCCTCGGCGACGGCCTGCCCCGGATACCAGGGCAGTGCCGCGGCGGCCTCGGTCGACACCTGGATCTCCTCGTCGCCCCACAGCAGGGCGCGCCCACGAAGGTCGTCCAGCGCTGACCGCACGGCCGCGGCCGGCGCCCGGTCTCCGATCAGCGACAGCACCTCGCCGACCGCTACCGCGGCCTCGTCGGCCCGCAGCGCGAGTAGTGCGTCGAGCACGGCCAGACGAAGGAAGTCCAGGTCGTCGGCGGCGGCCTTGATCGACTGCCGTGACGCGGCGCGGGAGGCCAAGGCCGCGATACTGCCGGGCGTGGGCTGGGCGAGGTCCGGCCGAAGCTCGAGCAGCCGGATCAGTCGCTCGTCGGGGAGGTCCGCCAGCCAGGGGCCCAACGGCACGCCGCGCCGCGATGGCGAGTGCTCGGTCGGCGGCTGCTTTGTCATCGCCGACCAGGGTAAATCAGCGGGCATTCGGGCGAGTTCGGCGCGCAGGTGTCAGAATGACGGGGTGGCACAGAATACGAGCAAGCAACGGTATGTCGACAAGGGCTGGCCGACCCGGGATCCCGACGACCATCCGGTGAGCGAGTTGGCCTCCGACCGGGTCGGTCCGCTGTCCCCGTTCGGGGATATCACGTTCCCGGTGCCCGCCTCGACCCTGCCGTACCTGCACCCGGTCACCGTCGTCAACCGGTAGCGGTGACCGACGGCCCCCTGTCGGGACCACAGCGCTCGCCGGAACGAGGGCGCCGTCTCTCGCATCTCGATGACCACGGTGCGGCGCGGATGGTCGACGTCACGGCCAAGGCGGCCACACTCCGCAGTGCGACCGCCTGCGGCACCGTGCACACCACCGCCGAGGTGGTGGAGATGATCGCCTCGGGTGGACTCCCGAAGGGGGATGCGCTGGCCACCGCGCGGGTGGCCGGGATTCTGGCGGCCAAGCGCACCAGCGACCTCATCCCGATGTGCCATCAGCTTGCCCTCAACGGTGTCGACGTCGAGTTCCGCATCGGTGCCTCCGAGGTCGGCGTCACCGCCTCGGTGCGCACCACCGGCCGCACAGGTGTCGAGATGGAGGCGTTGACCGCCGTCACGGTGGCCGGCCTGACGGTCTACGACATGATCAAGGCGGTCGACCCGGCGGCCCGACTCGACGACGTCCACGTGGTGCGAAAAGAAGGCGGCAAGAGCGGCGTCTGGACCGCCCGGCCGTGAGCCGTTCGGCCCGAGTGATCATCGCCTCCACGCGAGCGGCCGCCGGCGCCTACCAGGACCGCTGCGGCCCGATGCTCGTCGAATGGCTGACCTTGCACGGTTTCGCGGTGCCCCCCGCGGTGGTGGTGGCCGACGGCCCCTCGGTTGCGCGGGCGTTGCAGGCGGCGCTGGATGACGGTGCCGACGTCGTCATCACCTCCGGTGGAACCGGCATCTCGCCGACCGACTCCACCCCGGAAGCCACCCTGGCGGTTCTGGACTACCAGATTCCCGGGCTGGCCGACGCGATCCGCCGGTCCGGTCTGCCGAAGGTTCCCACCGCCGTGCTGTCCCGCGGGGTGTGCGGGGTCGCGGGGCGGACGCTGGTGGTGAACCTTCCCGGATCGACCGGCGGGGTCCGCGACGGACTCGGGGTGCTGGCCGGAGTCCTGGACCACGCACTTGATCAGTTGGGCGGAGGCGACCACGGATGAGCAGGATTGTGCGCGCAGCGGTGACCGAGCAGCCTCTCCTGCTCACCGAGCATGAGCATCTGGTCGCACACCGGGCGGCCGGCGCGGTGGTCGGATTCGCCGGTGTGGTGCGCGATCACGATGGTGGCCGCGAGGTCGTGCGGCTTGAGTACTCCGCCCATCCGCACGCCGAGCAGGTTCTGTTCGAGGTGCTCGCCGAGGTGGCGGCGACGGCGTCGGGGGTGCGGGCCATCGCCGCCAGCCATCGGGTCGGGCCGCTGGGCATCGGTGAGGCCGCGCTGGTGGTGGCGGTGTCGGCCGACCACCGCGCAGCAGCCTTCCAGGCTTGCGCCAGGCTCGTCGACACCGTCAAAGAACGGCTCCCGGTGTGGAAGCACCAGTTCTTCGCCGACGGCACCGACGAGTGGGTGAACTGCGCCTAGCCTTCGGTCGGCGCGGCAGCGAGATCCGGTGCCGGAGTCGCCGCGTCACCGGGGACGGGAGCGGTGAACGAGCGCTGGGCCAGGGCGACCAACAGATCGTTGCGGTCGATCTCCTGGTTCTTCAGGGCGCTCCACAGCTCCTTCAGGTAGGAGACGTTCGGGTTAGACGCCGGCCCGACCGGTTCGGCGCTGGTGCCCGGCGGCGGGTTGTCCGGGCTGGGCAGGTGCGGGACGCCGATCTGCTCGGCGGCGACGACGGTGGTGTCGCCGGTCGCCGGAGACGCGGTCGCCGCAGCCTCGGCGACGACGACCTCGGTTTCCACGATCTCCTGCTCGGCCGGGCCAGCCGGGTCGGTGGGGCCTGCCGGGGCATCGGGCAGCGGGGCGGACAGGCCGGCCTGCACGATGGTGGCTTCCGCCGTGGACGCAGGAACATCGGCGATCACGATGTCGTCGGGACCGCTCGTCGTCTCCGAGATCGCGATGATCTGGGGCTGGGGGGTTTCAGGTGCGGCATCTTCCTGCGGCGCCGGGGCGGCGGGCTCATCCGCGGGCGCCGGGGCGGCGGGCTGGTCCTCAAGTGCCGGGGCGGCGGGCTCATCTGCGGGCGCCGGGGCGGCGGGCAGCGGGTTGTCCAGGGCGGCGGCAGGCGCGGGGCCGTCGGACACCGGATCGGCTGCGGCCGCCTCGGCCTCGGCCGCCGACTCCTCAAGGTCGGCGTCGACCGGGGTTGTCGTCACGTTGCGCGGCGTCGGGCCGGACAGCACGCGGCCGCAGACCGGCCAGGCGCCCCTGCCCTGCCCGGCGAGGACCTTCTCGCCGATGGCGATCTGCTCTTCGCGGGTGGCCAGATAGGCGGCCGAGGCGTACTGGCCGCCGCCGTAGCCCAGCCAGGTGCTGGGGGCGAACTGCAGGCCGCCGTGGTAGCCGTTGCCGGTGTTGATCGACCAGTTGCCACTGGCCTCGCAGTTGGCGACGGTGTCCCATTCGGCGTCGGTGGCGGCCTGGGCCTGTCCGGCCAGACCGATGCTGCCGCCGCCGATCACGAATCCGGTCACAGCGATCTTGGCGACGCTGACGGAAGACGTGGTGGGCTTGCGATGCCGTCCGCTCATGGATCGGTCCTCTCTCGGGCGCGCCTGCGGGGTCAGCTGTCGGGTTCGGGCGGGAGGATGTGCCCGGCCGCGGCCTCGACGCCGGCGGCTTCACCCCTAGGAGCCGGGGCTCCTGGTCCTGATTCGGTGGACCGGTTGGGTCCCCCGTCTCCATCCGGGATGTGTCGTTGTTCCCTCCGCTCCGGTGGATGGAGCTCGGCGCGAGGAGCGGAGAGGACCCTGCCCCGGTGAGGGGCGGGCCACCAAGGACGGTAATGCGTGCCTAAGAAAGCGTCACCTTTTTGGAAAACAGGCGTTTTCCCAGCTGGCAAATATTAATGGGACTCTAAAAGCCCAGCGTTACTCCTGGTGGGAGGCCGACTTGATCACCCTGTGGCCACGCTGTGACCTGTTCGTGATGTGATCTAAATCACGATTACCCGCCGGCAAAAGGGGGCAGTACATCCAGGGTCTGGCGTGACTGCAGCACAGTGGCGCTGTCCCTAATCGCCACTCCGTCGCACAGGAAAGAGCACTTACGTAACACTAGTGCCATTCTGTCACTTTGACCACTTAGTTCACAGATTGCGTCGGTCAGTGTCGCCCCCGGCTGCAGGGTCAGTGTCGCGGTCTCCGTGCCGGCGGCGGCGCGGGCCGCAGCAAAGAACCTGACGGCCACCGTGATCGTGGTGGTGATCTCGGTCATAGTCAGCCTCCGATGGCGCTCATTGGGCGCTGCGGCTGCACGAAACCGGGTTCGCCGATGCCGTGCCCGGCGGCCTTGCGCCACATGGCGCCGCGCCAGGCCAGCTCGATTTCGGCGTCGCCGCGGCCGGTTCGCAGCAGGGTTCGCAGGTCGGTCTCATCGGTCGCGAACAGACAACTGCGGACCTGGCCGTCTGCGGTCAGCCGGGTACGGTCGCAGGCCGAGCAGAAGGGGGCCGACACCGAGGCGATCACGCCCACGGTCGCCGGACCTCCGTCGACCAGCCACAAGCCGGCCGGTGCGGAGCCGCGGGGGGCCGGGTCCGGGCTCAGATCGAAGTGCTCCCGAAGGGCCGCCACGATCTCGCCGGCGGTCAAGCTGGCATCTCTGCGCCACCGGTGGTCGGCGTCCAGCGGCATCTGTTCGATGACCCGCAGCTGGTAGCCGTGCCGTAGGCAGAAACGCAGCAGTTCGACGACGTCGCCGATGCCGGTGACCGGGTCTGCGACGGCGTTGACCTTGACCGGGCTCAGGCCGGCGGCGGCCGCCGCCGTGAGGCCTTCGAGCACCTCGTCGAGACGTCTGCGGCGGGTGATGGCGGCGAAGTGCGTCGCATCCACGGTGTCCAGTGAGACGTTGACCCGGTCGAGTCCCGCGGCCGCCAGGCCGGCGGCCCGGCGTGCCAGTCCGACACCGTTGGTCGTCAGGGCGATCTCCGGCCGGGGCCGCAGTCGGGCGGTGGTGGCCACCACGTCCTCGAGCCGTCGGTAGAGCAGTGGTTCACCGCCGGTGAACCGGATGCTGGTGATCCCCAGGCGGGTCACGGCCAGTCGCAGCAGACGGGTGATCTCGTCGAAGGTGAGCAGGTCCTCGCCGGGCAGCCAGTCCAGGCCGGCGGCGGGCATGCAGTAGGTGCATCGCAGATTGCACCGGTCGGTCAGCGAGACCCGCAGGTCGGTGGCGGCCCTCCCGAAGGCGTCCAGCAGCGGTCCCTGCCGCGGCATGGTGTCGGGAAGGTCGCGGGCGGCGGTGCGGACCGTGGGCACGCCCAGGGTCGTGACGGTCATGCCCTGCCCTGGGTGTGCACCCAGTCGTTGGCCTGATCGACCGGGACGATCTCCTTGCCCAGGGGCATCAACGAGACCGGGATGAGTTTGAGGTTGGCCAGCGCCAGTGGGATGCCGACAATGGTCACCGCCATCGCCACGGCGCTGATGAGATGGCCGATGGCCAGCCACAGCCCGGCCACCAACACCCAGATGACGTTGCCGACCAGTGCGCCGGTCTGCGGGCCGGGCTTGTCGACGACGGTCCGCCCGAACGGCCAGAGCGCGAACAACGCGATGCGCGCGGAGGCGAAGCCGAAGGGGATGGTGATGATGAGGACGAAGCAGACCAGGGCCGCTAGGAGATAACCGAGCGCGAACCACAGACCGCCGAAAACCAGCCAGATGATGTTCAGGATCAGACGCATATCTTCCTCCCGCGGTCAGGCAAGCCTACCTAACCAAAGTCGCCCGCTGACCCGGCCGGTGGTTGAGTAGGATCGCTCACGCGCCCGGCCTCGGGTGCCCCGTAGACGTTCAGACAAGCAGGTGAGACCAGTGCCGACCGGCAAGGTGAAATGGTACGACGCCGACAAGGGCTTCGGCTTCCTCTCACAGGAGGACGGCGAGGACGTCTACGTGCGCGCCTCCGCTCTGCCCGAGGGCGTCGAGGAACTCAAGGCGGGCCAGCGCGTCGAGTTCGGGGTGGCCACCGGCCGTCGCGGACCCCAGGCCCTCAGTCTGAAATTGCTCGACCCCCCGCCGAGCCTGTCGCGGACCCGCCGCGAGGCCGCCGCGCCCGAGCACAAGCACACCCCCGACGAGTTGCACGGCATGGTCGAGGACATGATCACGCTGCTCGAGGGTGCGGTGCAGCCGGAATTGCGCCGCGGCCGCTACCCGGACCGCAAGGTCGCGCGCCGGGTTTCGGAGGTCGTGCGTGCGGTGGCCCGTGAACTGGACGCCTGAACGGGCCGGGGAACCCCTAGTTCCAGTTCAGGCGCAGCGACCACTCGGCGTGCGGCAGGTCGCGTAACTCGCCGTTCTGGTCTTGGACCAGCGTGAGAAGCTGCACCACCAGCCCTACCACCCGGCCGCGGTGCGGATCCACCGTGGGCACCGTCACCGCCAGCCTGGTGCCGGGTCGGTACGAGGCGGTGGTGGTGTCGCGTTCGTCGGCGTAGACCTTCAACAGCCGCCAGGGAGCGCGGGCGATCTCGGTCGGCACCGACAGCTGCACCGGATAACGCTCGTTGACCGACAGTTCGCCCTGGACACTGTTTTGCTCGCAGTCGTTGAGGTCGATCACATTGCAGTAGAGGAACGGACCCACCCGCACGGTGGTGCCCCGGGAGTACGCGCTGATCTCGGGAACCGCGCCGCCTTCGGAGCCGCGGGCCAGCCACCAGGCACCGACGCCGGCACCGGCGGCCGCCAGCACCACCAGAGCGGTCAGAATCCAGGCCATATGGCGCTTCACCGTTGGGACACCTCCGAGACCCCCTCCGGTTCGGCCAGCACCGGCCGGTTGCCGCCGAAGCCGGGGATCAGCGAGGCGCCGCGATAGCTCACCACGGTCTGCGCCAAGCCCGGGATGAGCATCGCCGTGATCGCGGTGAAGCCCACCCACAGATCGGTGTACACCAGCACTCCCAACGCTCCACCCAGCACCCAGGCCAGTTGCAGCACCGACTCCGACCGGCCGAATGCGGAGGCCCGCGATTCCTCGGGGAGATCGTCCTGCAGGGAGGCGTCCAGCGATGCCTTGGCGATCGCGCTGGCTCCGGAGGTGACGAAAGTCGCCACCGCTGCGACGATGAGGCTTCCGGTCACCGCGGCCGCCAGCGCCATCACGCAGACCGAGATGGTCGCCCGCACCACCAGCACCGCGGGCCGGCCCAACTTCAGCCGGGCGGCGGTGAAGTTACCGGCGAAGTTCCCGAGGCCGGCGGCCACGCCGATCATGCCGAGGATGCCCAACTGCACCCAGCCACTGGCGTCATGGGCCTTGGCGACGAACGCCGGGTAGAGGAATAGAAAGCCCACCATCGCCTTGATGGTGCAGTTGCCCCACAGCGCGGTGATGGTGTTGCGGCCCAACGGCTGCCGCCGCGGCCCAGTCGTGATGACGGTGGTGGGCTCATCGTCGAGCCAATCCCACTGCCCGCCGCGGCCGTGGTAGGTCAGGGTGGCCGGAACCTCACCCTCGGTGACCTCGACCCATCGCGGGATCCGCATCGTCAGCGACGCGCCGGCCAGCGTCACGAACACCACGACGAACAGCGCCCCGGGCAGGGCGAACAACCGCGAGAAGACGTACTCGATCCCGGCGGCGATACCGCCGCCGACCATCGTCCCGCCGATCAGGCCGAACATGGTCAGCCGCGAGTTGACCCGCACCAGGTCGATACTCGGGGGCATCACCCGTGGCGTCACCGCGCTACGCAGCACCGAGAACGACTTGGACAGCACCATCATCCCCAGTGCGCAGGGGTAGAGCACCCACGACGGGTAGCTCCCGGTGGCGCCGTCGTAGTTCATGATCAGCACCACCGCCAGGCCGGTGCGCAGCAGAAAGGACATCGACAGGGCGGCGCGGCGACCGTGCTGGACCCGGTCGAGTGCGGGGCCGATAAGCGGGGCGATCACCGCGAAGGGCGCGATGGTGATCAGCAGGTACAACGCGACCTTGCCCTTGCTCTCCCCGCTGGCCGCGGCGAAGAACAGCGTGTTGGCCAAGGCCACCGCCATCGCGGAGTCCACCGCGAAGTTGGCCACCACCGGCCAGGTCAGGGCGGTGAGGCCGGATTTGTCGGCGCCGTCTGCGGTGGCGGCCCGGTGCACCATCGAATACATCCGGGAGCCCATCTCGGCTGCCGCCCGGGTGACGCCGGGTCGTTCGGCGCCGGGTCGTTCGGCACCGGGTCGTTCGGCACCGGGTCGTTCGGCACCGGGGTCGGAGTCCGCTTCGGGCTCGCTGTAGGGACTGCGGCGTTCGGAACCCAGCGGCGGCAGGTACCGGTTGCCGCTGGCGTTGGGGTCGGCGCGCCCGGCTGAACGGCCGCGACGATGCGCGGACTCCCCACTCGGGTAGTTGGCCATACCGGGATGGGCGCGGCGCGGACCCGCGGGCGAACCAGCGCCCGAAGAAGAACGCCAGCTTCCAGACACGCCCACGATTGTCCCCCATGACGGTCGCCAGCATGCTGCAGCCGACCGGTGTGGCTGCTCTCGGGCCCGGTGAGGCAAGATTGTCGGTGATGGACGCCTCGATCGGAACCTACGAATCCGCGCCCCCGGCCGAGCCGCGCGAGCCGTCGGACGCCGTCGCCTCCGTTCTCGGCGGCGCGGTGGAACAGGCCCGCCGGGCGATCGTCGAGTTCAGCGGCGAGACGGTCGGTGCCTATCTTGGCGTGACATTCCAGGACGAGGCCGCTGCCACCCATCGGTTCCTCGCCGTCATGCCCGGCTACCAGGGCTGGCAGTGGGCGGTGGTGGTGGCTGCCTATCCGGGCGCCGCGCACGCCACGATCAGCGAGGTGGTGCTGGTGCCTGGGCCGACGGCGCTGCTGGCCCCGCCGTGGGTGCCCTGGGATCAGCGGGTCCGGCCGGGGGATCTCGGCCCGGGGGATCTGCTGGCGCCGCTGCCGGATGACCCGCGGCTGGTTCCCGGGTTTGCTGCGACGGGCGACCCATTGATCGACGACACCGCTGTCGAGGTCGGTTTCGGCCGCCGCCGGGTGCTCAGTGCCTACGGCCGCGAAGCGGCCGCCCAGCGCTGGCACGACGGTGACCACGGGCCGACGGCGGCGATGGCCCGATCCACCAAGCGGGTCTGCCGGGACTGCGGGTTCATGGTGCCGCTGGCCGGGGCGCTCGGGAGGCGGTTCGGGGTGTGCTGCAACGAACTATCCGCCGACGGTGAGGTCGTCGACTTTTTCTTCGGCTGTGGGGCGCACTCGGACACACCCGCCCCGCCGGGGCACGGATCTCCGGCTCACGCACCTTTCGATGACGGGGTGCTCGAGGTCGACCAGGCCGTCGCGCCGACGGGGCCCGAACCTGAGGGGCCCGAACCTGAGGGGCCCGAACCTGAGGGGCCCGAACCCGAGGGGCCCGAACCCGAGGGGCCCGAACCCGAGGCAGAGACCTAGCTGCTCTCGGCGGCGGCCTTGATCCGCGCCAGGGAGAGGTTCATCCCCTCGACGAGCTCCTTCTCGAAACTGTCCACCCCGCCGAGCGCGGCTTTGGTCACCGCGGTCGAGACGGTCGTGACCCCGTTCTCGGCGTGCCGCGATTCCGTCACCCGCGTGCCGGTGGCGGTGGGTTCCAATTCGTAGGTCCAGATCGAGTGGTTGATGTCGACCCGGAAGGCCAGTCTGCGCTCCGGGATCACCTCGGTGATGGTCGATGTGGTCGGCCAGAACAGCAGGCCGCGCCGGTTGAGGTTGAGCGTGCGCGCGCCGGGTCGCAGCGCGCCGAGCAACTTCATCTTTCGGCACTGCGGGCTCCACTGCGGCATCCGGTTCAGATCCGAGATAAGGCCCCAGACCTTGCTCACCGGTGCGTCGATGTCGATCTGGGCCGTCAGGAGCGGTGCTGCCATGGTGTTCCCCTATTTCTCTCGGTGTCCGGTCGGTTCGAGTCCGGTTTGTGCGCCCTTGGCGCCCCGTCGGGCCGCCGCGCGTTGCCAGATGAAGATCGACACCCCAACCAGGCTCACGGCGAGGCCGGCCATCGTCACCGGGCGCCAGGTGTGCAGCGCAGGAATCGTGAAGGAGGCCAGCGCGGCCAGCGACCACAGTGCCGCCCCGGCGCCGATCACCGGCCGCGGATCCAAGAGTGCGGCCGGCAGCTCCGGGGGGATTGGTCCGGGCTTGTAGCCGGGCTTGTGGTCAGGCATTGCGATCACCGTAACCGACCGAAGGTGGGCGTAGGTTGTCGACGTGCAGGCGGTCATCGACATCACCGACCCGGATGACCCGCGGGTCGACGACTTCCGCGATCTGAACAGTGTCGACCGTCGGCCCGACCTTCCCACGGGTAAGGGTCTGGTGATCGCCGAAGGTGTTCTGGTGGTTCGGCGCATGCTCGCTTCCCGGTTCATCCCGCACGCGCTGTTGGGCACCGACCGCCGGCTGGCAGAACTGGCCGACGACCTGTCTGCGGCCGCCCCCGGTCTGGACATCACCTGCTATCGGACGACGGCCGAGGTGATGGCCGACGTGGTGGGCTTCCACCTCAACCGGGGCGTGCTGGCCGCCGCCCGGCGTCCGGTGGAACTGGCTGTTTCGACCGTCCTGGACGGCGCCCGGACGGTGGCGGTGCTCGAAGGGGTCAACGACCACGAGAACCTCGGCTCGATCTTCCGCAACGCCGCCGGACTCGGTGTCGACGGAATCGTGTTCGGCGCCGGCTGCGCCGATCCGCTCTACCGGCGTTCCGTTCGGGTGTCCATGGGCCACGCCCTGCTGGTGCCGTTCGCCCGTGCGGCCTGCTGGCCGGCGGACCTGGAACTGTTACGCGATGGCGGCTTCCGACTGCTGGCGATGACCCCGCACCCGCAGGCGGTGTCACTGGCCGACGCGATGACGGGGCTGGCCGGGGACAGGGTCGCGGTGCTCGTCGGAGCGGAGGGGCCGGGTCTGACCGAGACCGTGATGCGGGCCAGCGACGCCCGGGTCCGGGTGCCGATGTCGCGCGGGACCGACTCGCTCAACGTCGCCACCGCCGCCGCACTGGCCTTCTACGAGCGGGTCCGGTCTGCCGAGGAGCTAGCCTGACCCGGTGGCTGACGACTCGACCCCGTGGGGCACCGGTCTGGCGGTCGCGGCCTTTGTCGCCGCGGTCACCGCCACAGCGATCGTCGTCTTGAGCTTGGGGATGAACCGGGTGAACCCGGTGGTGTCGATCGGACTGAACCTGGTGGCGGTCGGCGGCCTCGCGCCGACACTGTGGGACTGGCGTCGGCGGCCGGTGCGGCGCTGGTTCGTCCTCGGCGCCGCAGTAGGTGTGGCCGTCGGCTGGACGGTGACGCTGGCGCTGATGCTCGGCTAGCTGACAGCCCGGCTAGCCGACAGCCCGGCTAGCGGTCGCCGCTGGTGCGCACACCGAGAAGGACGTCCTCCCAGGCGGGCACTTCCGGCTTGCGCTTACCGCGCTTGGGCGTGGCGGGTTGCGGATGCGGCGTCGCGGATGCGGCCGGGGCCGGGGTGGGGGTGGGGGTTGGTTCGGGCTGGTCGAACTCCAGTTGCGCCACCGTGGCGACCGGCCGCAGCGGACGCTCGAACTCGGGATCGATCAATTCGCTGGCCGCTTCGTCGATTGCCGTGACCGTCCCGCCGTGCGCACCCGGGGTGAATCGGAAGTGCGCGAAATTCTCCGAGAGGCCCGCCGTCCAGGACATCCGCACCGTCCAGCGGCCGTCGTCGGTGCGCCAGGCGTCCCACGTGGTGGCCTCGGTGCTCAGCCCGCGCTCTGACAACGCCGAGGCGATCGTCTCCAACAGCGTCTCGACCGCCGGGCCGTCGGCCAGGATGGGATGGGCGGCGGTGGCCAACTCGGCGGCGCGCTGCCGTTCCAGTAGCACCGGATGGGCGAAGCGTTCGACTTTTGAGAGCTCCATGCCGGAGGACTCGGCGACCTCCTCCACGGATGCGCCGGCCCGGATGCGAGACTGAATGTCCTTGGGACGCAACACGCCTTTGACCTCGTTGTCTCTCTTCTGCTGGAGCAGACCGACGCGGTCGCCGCGAACCGCCGCGCGCAACCGGTCATCGAGCCGGATGAGGAACTTGTCCGACGGTTGGCCGCCCTCGCAGATGATGTGCTTGCCGTCGACATCGAGACCGATCAAAGTGATTTCCCGCACGTCGACCTCCTTTGATCGGACTCTAACCCAGCCCGCGTAAAGATCACGAATAGGACACGCCCAGTCGTCGGAGGTCAGCAGAGACGGTCGACGACCCAGTCCACGCAGTGTGTCAGTGCGGTGACGTCCTCGGGGTCGATTGCCGGGAACATCGCCACCCGCAACTGGTTGCGGCCGAGTTTGCGGTAGGGCTCGGTGTCGACGATGCCGTTGGCCCGCAGCGTGGCCGCGACGGCGGCGGCGTCGACCCCGTCGGCGAAGTCGATTGTTCCCACGACCTGGGAGCGCAGGGCGGGGTCGGTGACGAACGGGGTGGCGAACGAGGAGGCCTCGGCCCAGGAATACAGTCGTGCCGCGGAGTCGGCGGTGCGCTTGACCGCCCAGTCCAGGCCGCCGTTGGCCAACATCCAGTCGATCTGTTCGGCCATCAGCAGCAGGGTGGCGATCGCCGGGGTGTTGTAGGTCTGGTTCTTGAGGCTGTTGTCCACCGCGATCGGCAGCGACAGGAAATCGGGCACCCAGCGGCCCGACGCGGCGATCGCCTCGATGCGGGCCAGCGCGGCCGGCGACAGGATGGCCAGCCACAGCCCGCCGTCGCCGGCGAAATTCTTCTGGGGTGCGAAGTAGTAGGCGTCGCACTCGGTGATGTCGACGGGCAGGCCGCCGGCGCCAGAGGTGGCGTCGATGAGGACCAGCGCGTCACCGGACCCGGCGGGCCGACGCACACCGACGGCGACGCCGGTCGAGGTCTCGTTGTGCGCCCAGGCGATCGCGTCGACCGACGGGTCGGACTGCGGGGCCGGTGCGGTGCCTGCATCGGCCTTGATGACGATCGGCTCGCCGACGAACGGGTTGGCGGCCACCGCCGAGGCGAACTTCGAACTGAACTCGCCGTAGGTCAGGTGTAGCGACCTGGTGTCGATAAGGCCGAACGCTGCGGCGTCCCAGAAAGCGGTCGCGCCGCCGTTGCCCAGGATGACCTGATAACCGTCGGGCAACGAGAACAGCTCGCGCAGTCCGTCGCGCACCCGGCCGACCAGGTTCTTCACCGGAGCCTGCCGGTGCGAGGTGCCGAACAGGGCGGCGCCGGTGCTGGACAGCGCCGCGAGTTGCTCGGGCCGCACCTTCGACGGGCCGCAGCCGAATCGGCCGTCGGCCGGTTTGAGGTCGGTGGGAATTGTGAGCCGGGCGGGATCAGCCATGCCCCAAGCCTAGGATCCGAGGCCCCGGGAGCAGAAATCGGCCGCCCCGGCAAACCCGCCAAGGTATGGACAGTACCCGGTACCTGCGGTACCGTTTGGACATCGAGCGCCCCTATGTAAACCCCACGGGAGGCTGTCCATGGCGAGAACCCGGATGGTTAGGCGCTGGCGCCGCAACATGGAGGTCCGCGACGACGCCGCGTACGTGGAAACCCTGACCGCCCTGTCCGAGGGTTCGGTGCGCCGGAACTTCAACCCCTACACCGACATCGACTGGGACGACCCGGAGTTTGCCGTCACCAGCGACGATGAGCGCTGGATCCTGCCGGAATCCGATCCGCTCGGTCGGCATCCCTGGTACCGCGCACAGCCGGTGGACAAGCGGATCGCGATCGGTCAATGGCGGCAGGCCAACGTCACCAAGGTGGGTCTGCAGTTCGAGTCGATCCTCGTTCGAGGCCTGATGAACTACTCGTTCTGGGTGCCCAACGGCTCCCCGGAATACCGGTACTGCATGCACGAAGCGGTCGAAGAGTGCAACCACACAATGATGTTCCAGGAGATGGTCAACCGGGTCGGGGCCGACGTGCCGGGAATGCCGCGGTTGCTGCGCTGGCTGTCCCCGCTGATACCGCTGGTGCCCGGACCGCTGCCGATCCCGTTCTTCTTCGGGGTCATCGCCGGCGAAGAACCCATCGACCACACCCAGAAGGCGGTGTTGCGTGAGGGCGGCGAGGGGCGCCGGCTGCACCCCATCATGGAGAAGGTGATGGCCATCCATGTCGCCGAGGAGGCCCGCCACATCTCGTTTGCCCACGAGTACCTGCGCAAGCGCCTTCCCCGGCTCAACCGGCGCCAACGGCTCCTGCTGTCGGTGAACGTCCCGATCATCATGCGGGTGCTCTGTCAGGCGATCCTGGTCCCGCCGCGCAGTTTCTTCTCCGAGTTCGGCATCCCCCGGGAAATCCGCAAGGAACTGTTCTTCCGGTCGCCGGATTCCCGGCAGATGTTGCGCGACATGTTCGGTGACGTGCGAACGCTGTGCTACGACACCGGCTTGATGAACCCGTTGGCCAAGGTGGTCTGGCGGATCTGCCAGATCGAGGGCCCGCCCAACCGGTTCCGCAGCGAACCCCAGCGCCGCCACGTCCTGCCCGCGGCCTGATCGTCGCCCCCTGCCTCGATGCCCCACGTCATCACGCAGTCCTGCTGCAGCGACGGCTCCTGCGTCTACTCCTGCCCGGTGAACTGCATCCACCCCAGTCCTGACGAACCCGGATTCGCCGATGCCGAAATGCTTCACATCGACCCGGTGGCCTGTGTGGACTGCGGTGCCTGTGTGACCGCCTGCCCGGTTGGGGCGATCCGGCACGACAGTCGGCTGACACCCGAACAGCTGCCCTTCGTCGCGGTCAACGCCGCCTACTACCCGCCCCGCCCGGCGGGGGAGAAGCCGCCGCTGACGGCCCGGTTGGCCCCGGTGGCTCCGGCGCCGCGGATGGACCGGCCTGGTCTGAGGGTGGCGGTGGTCGGCTCGGGCCCGGCCGGCATGTACGCCGCCGACGAGTTGCTGACCCAGACCGGCGTCACGGTCAACGTGTTCGACAAGCTGCCCACCCCGTACGGCCTGGCGCGGGCCGGGGTTGCTCCAGATCACCGAGAGACCAGGGCGATCACCGCGCTGTTCGACCGGATCGCAGCCACGCCCGGTTTCTCCTACTTCCTCAATGTCGAAGTGGGGCAACATCTTTCGCATAGCGAGCTACTGGGCCACCATCATGCGGTGCTCTACGCGGTCGGCGCTTCCGGCGACCGTAGGCTCGAGGTGGAGGGGGCGGGGTTACCGGGGGTTGGCAGTGCGACCGAGACCGTCGCATGGATCAACGGGCACCCCCGATTCGCCGACCGGAGGCTCGACCTCGGCCACGAACGGGTGGTCATCATCGGCAACGGCAACGTCGCTCTGGACCTCGCCCGGATCCTGACCGCCGACCCGGACAGCCTTGCCGGTACCGACATCTCCGATGCCGCGCTGCGGGCCCTGCGCGGCTCGTCGGTGCGGGAAGTGGTGGTGGCGGCACGCCGCGGTCCGGCCGACTCCGCCTTCACCCTGCCCGAACTGATCGGGCTTGCCGCGCGCTCTGATGTCGTTCTCGACGCCGGGGATCGGGCTCTGGTCGCCGATGACCTCGCGGTCGCCCGGGATCCCGTTACCCGCGCCAAACTGGAGGTTCTCGCCGGGCTGCCGGATTCGGCCGGCCCAACTCGCCGTCCGCGAATCCGGCTGGCCTACCGCCTGACCCCCCGCCGCATCCTCGGCCCGGACCGGGTGCGTGCGGTCGAGTTCGCGCGCACCGGCGGCACGGGGACGGTGAATTTCGAGTCAGGGCTGGTGCTCACCTCCATCGGGTATCGGGGGGAGCCGATCGCCGGTCTGCCCTTCGACCCCGCCGCGGCGGTGGTGCCCAACCGGGCGGGCCGGGTTCTCGACCCGCGCACCGGCAGCCCGGTGACCGGTGCATACGTCGCGGGGTGGATCAAGCGCGGACCGACCGGATTCATCGGTACCAACAAGTCCTGTGCCATGCAGACCGTCGCGGCGCTGGCCGACGACTTCAACGCCGGACTGCTCCACGACCCGGTACCCCGGCCTGCGGCGCTGGGACGCCTGGTGCGAGCGCGGCAGCCCGACGTCGTCGACGGCGACGGATGGCGGGCGATCGACGCCGAGGAGATTGCGCGGGGGGCGGCCTCCGGTCGGCCCAGGGTGAAGCTCACCTCGGTGCAGGACATGCTCGCCGTGGCGCGGCAGCCGGTGTCCGGGCCGCTGTCGCGGTTACGGCGTGTGGGAGATCTCGTCCCAGCCCGGCACCGACTCCGGTGAACGGGGGGCCGGGCCCACGTAGACAGCGGAGGGGCGAACCAGCTTGCCGAGCCGCTTCTGCTCGAGGATGTGGGCGCACCAGCCCGCGGTCCGCGCGCAGGTGAACATCGCGGGCATCATCGCGGGCGGCACCTCGGCGAAGTCCAGGATGACCGCGGCCCAGAACTCGACGTTGGTCTCGATCGCCCGGTCGGGCCGGCGCTCTCGAAGTACGGAGAGGGCTGCCTGCTCCACGGCCGCCGCCACCTCGTAGCGCGGGGCGTCGAGCCGCTTGGCGGTGGCGCGAAGCACCCGGGCGCGTGGGTCCTCGGCCCGGTAGACCCGGTGCCCGAACCCCATCAGTCGCTCCTTGCGGTCGAGGATTCCGCGGACCACTACGCCTGCGTCGCCGGTGCGTTCGGCCTCATGGATCATCGGAATGACCCGTGCCGGCGCGCCGCCGTGCAGCGGTCCGCTCATCGCCCCGACCGCACCGGACAGTGAAGCGGCGACGTCGGCGCCGGTGGAGGCGATCACCCGGGCGGTGAACGTCGAGGCGTTCATTCCGTGCTCGGCGGCGGAGACCCAGTAGGCGTCGATCGCCTCGGTGTAGCGGGGGTCGGGCTCGCCGTGCCAGCGGGTCATGAACCGCTCTGTGATGGTGGTGCACTCGTCGATCACGCGTTGCGGAACTGCCGGCTGATTGATCCCGCGTGCCGATTGCGCGACGTAGGACAGGGCCATCACCGAGGCGCGTGCCAGCTGTTCGCGGGCAGTCGTGTCGTCGATGTCCAGCAGGGGCCGATAGCCCCAGATGGGCGCCAGCATCGCCAGTCCGGCCTGCACGTCGACCCGCACGTCGCCGGTGTGAATCGGCAGCGGAAAGGGTTCGGCGGGTTTCAGGCCGTCGCCGAAATGGCCGTCCACCAGCAGCGACCACACGTCACCGAAGGTGACCCCGCGTCCGACGAGATCCTCGATGTCGACCCCGCGGTACCGCAGTGCTCCGCCGTCTCGGTCCGGTTCGGCGATCTCGGTGGCGAAGGCCACCACCCCCTCGAGGCCGGGCACGAAGTCTTCCGGTAGCGCGGTCATGGGGCGGATTCTGCCAGGTACGGTGATTCGGTGGCTGACCGAGATGCCCTCCCGGGCGCGCACAGACTTGCGGGGATGCGGGTGGAGTACGGATCCCCCGAGAAGGACGGCAGCGCCGACCTGGACGTCGACTGGCTCGCCGACGGCTGGCTGGCCTTGCTGCATCGATGGATCGAGGAGGCGGAGGCGGCCGGGATAGCCGAGCCCAACGCGATGGTCCTGGCAACCGTCGAGGACGGCCGGCCGGCGAGCCGAACGGTGTTGTGCAAGAGCGTGGATGCCGACGGGGTGACGTTCTACACGAACTACGAATCGGCCAAGGGGGCGGATCTTGCGCGGGTTCCCTACGCCTCGGTGACCTTTCCCTGGTACGGGCTGGGTCGTCAGGTCCACGTTCGCGGTGCCGTCACCAAGGTCAGCGCGGAGGAGACCGCCGAGTACTGGGCCCGCAGACCCCGCGGCTCCCAACTCGGCGCATGGGCCTCGGAGCAGTCCCGCACGATCGGTTCACGCGAGGACCTGATTACCAGCCTGGCCGCGGTCACCGAACGCTTCGCCGGTCACGAGCAGGTTCCGGTTCCTCCGCACTGGGGCGGCTACCGCATCGCAGCGGAGGTGATCGAGTTCTGGCAGGGCCGAGAGAACCGGATTCACAACCGAATTCGCGTGACCGGCGACCGGATGGAGCGTCTGCAACCTTAGGTACCGGGTCGGTCACGGTGGAAGTCCGCAGCTGAAAGCTGCTCCAGTTCAACGGATTTCAGGACGGTGTTCAGGTTGATTTCCCGAACCCCATAGTCCCCGTTCAACTTACGCTGACGTCATTTCCGGTCCGCGCCCGGTAACACCTCGGTGACGGAACTGGCAGTCCTCGGTCTCCCGCGCCTAGGATCGGAAGGTGTCTCAACGCACCAGGAAGACGGCCCCCGGCCTGCGGGAACACAAGAAGCAACGAACCCGTGCAACGTTGGTCGACGTCGCCGCCCGGCTGTGTGCCCAACAGGGTTACGAGCGGACGACGGTCGATCAGATCGCGGCCGCGGCAGAGGTCTCCCCGCGTACCTTCAGCCGCTACTTTCCCAACAAGGAAGCGGTCATCGGCGCGCTGATCGAGGAGATCTCCGACCATGTCGCCTCGGCGCTGGCTCGTCAACCCCGTGACATCACCGAGCACGAGGCGCTGGTCCGGGCGCACGTCGAAGTTCTCCGGGCCGCCGGCAGTGGCGCCCCCGACGCCATGGCGTTCGACCGGGTCAGCGGTTTCATCAGCATCGTCAACAGCACACCCATGCTGGGCCTGGCGTCGTTCACCTTCCGGCTGGACGGACCGACCCAGACGACGGTCGAGGCCATCGCCCGCCGGATGGGGTTGCCGGTGGAGCACCCGGCGGTCCGGATCGTGTTCGACACCTGGGCGGTGCTGATGGCGACCGCCCTGGGGGTCCCGGGCCGCGGCGCGAGTGACCCGGTCTCGGTCAGTGAACGCATCGAGTCCAGTTACGCGATTTTCACCCGGCTCTGGCAGCCCTGGCGCCCCAAGGGTCAACCCCCGTCGGACGCGCCGCGGCCGTAGCGACTACGTTCAGCTAGAAAGAACGGTGTTGGGTGAAACGCGCAGGGTCGGTCCGCGACGCACAGTAGCGTGACCTGATGACGATGCGTCCGGCGCCGTCGACCGCGCATGAAGGGACTGATGTGGCCGCAACCGACGACACCGCCACCCTCCGGTATCCCGGCGGAGAGCTGGACCTGGAGATCGTCCACGCGACTGAGGGTTCCGACGGCATAGCCCTGGGTTCGCTGCTGGCAAAGACCGGTTACACCACGTTCGACCAGGGGTTTGTCAACACCGCGGCGACGAAGAGCGCCATCACCTACATCGACGGTGACGCCGGGATTCTGCGCTACCGGGGCTACCCGATCGACCAGCTCGCCAACAAGTCGACCTTCATCGAAGTCAGTTACCTGCTGATCTACGGCGAGCTGCCGACCGCGGCGCAACTCGAGGAGTTCACCACCAGGGTCCAGCGGCACACCTTGCTGCACGAGGATCTCAAGCGGTTCTTCGACGGCTTCCCGCGTGACGCCCACCCGATGCCCGTGCTGTCCAGCGCTGTCAACGCGCTGAGCGCTTACTACCAGGACTCACTGGATCCGCTGGACCACTACCAGGTCGAGCTGTCGACCATCCGGCTGCTGGCCAAGCTGCCGACCATCGCGGCCTACTCGTACAAGAAGTCCGTCGGGCAGCCGTTCTTGTACCCGGACAACTCCCTGACGCTGGTGGAGAACTTCCTGCGGATGACCTTCGGCCTGCCGGCCGAGCCCTACCACCCGGATCCGGAGATCGTCCGGGCCCTCGACATGCTGCTGATCCTGCACGCCGACCACGAGCAGAACTGCTCGACCTCGACGGTGCGATTGGTGGGGTCCTCGCAGGCAAACCTGTTCACCTCCATCTCCGGGGGTATCAATGCGTTGTGGGGTCCGCTGCACGGCGGGGCCAACCAGTCGGTGCTGGAGATGCTGGAAAAGATCCGCCTCGCCGGTGGCGATGTGCACGAGTTCGTTCGCAAGGTCAAGAACCGCGAGGACGGCGTGAAGCTGATGGGCTTCGGGCACCGGGTGTACAAGAACTACGACCCGCGGGCGCGCATCGTCAAGGAACAGGCCGACAAGATTCTGGGCAAGCTCGGCGGCGACGACGCACTGCTCGACATCGCCAAGTCCCTCGAAGAAGTCGCGCTGACCGACGACTACTTCATCGAGCGCAAGCTGTACCCCAACGTCGACTTCTACACCGGGGTGATCTACCGGGCGATGGGCTTCCCGACCAGGATGTTCACCGTGCTGTTCGCGCTCGGCCGACTCCCGGGCTGGATCGCGCACTGGCGCGAGATGCACGAGGAGCCCAACAAGATCGGTCGGCCGCGGCAGATCTACACCGGTTACCGCGAACGCGACTACACCGATCTCAGTGGCCGCTGAGATCTGGGGGGCGCTGAGATCGGGGGGCGCTGAGAGCGGGGGCCGCTGAGAGCGGGGGCCGCGCGCAGCGGGTCGGTCACCGGCGGTGCTCCGGATGCCCGGCGCAAGAACGTCATCCTGTTCTCGTGCTGTCTGAGCCTGCTGATCGTGTCGATGGACGCGACCATCGTCAATGTCGCCATCCCGTCGATCCGGGCGGATCTGGGGGCGTCCGGAACTCAAATCCAGTGGGTCGTCGACGTCTACACCCTGGTGCTTGCCTCACTGCTGCTGCTCGGCGGCGCCGCCGGGGACCGGTTCGGCCGCCGGCGGGTCTTCCAGTTGGGCCTGACGATCTTCGGGGTCGGATCCCTGCTGTGCAGCCTCGCTCCCGGCATCCAAACGCTGGTCGCGGCCCGGCTGGTCCAGGGCATCGGCGGTTCGATGATGAACCCGGTCGCGCTGTCGATCGTTTCGCAGGTGTTCACCGGCCGGGTGGAGCGGGCCCGGGCGCTGGGCATCTGGGGCGGGGTGGTGGGGATCTCGATGGCCCTCGGCCCGATCGTCGGGGGCCTGCTCATCGACTTCGTCGGCTGGCGCTCGGTGTTCTGGATCAATGTCCCGATCTGTGCCGCCGCCATCCTGCTTACGGCGGTGTTCGTCCCGGAGAGCAGGTCGGTGACCATGCGGGACATGGACCCGGTCGGACAGGTGCTCGCGGTCTGCGCCTTGTGCGGACTGGTTTTCGTCCTGATCGAGCCCCCGGCGCTGGGATGGCGCAGCCCGGTCGTGGTCACGGTGGCGGTCGCCTCGGCGGTTGCACTGGCCACCTTCCTGCGTTTCGAGTCCCGCCGCCGCGATCCCTTCATCGACCTGCGGTTCTTCGCCAGCGTGCCGTTCGCCTCCGCAACCGTCACCGCGGTGTGCGCCTTCGCGGCGTGGGGCGCTTTCCTGTTCATGATGTCGCTGTACCTGCAAGGTGAGCGCGGGTACTCGGCCGCCTATACCGGCCTGCTCTACCTACCGATCGCGATTGGCGCCCTGGTGTTCTCCCCGCTGTCGGGGCGGATGGTGGGCCGGTTCGGTCCCCGCCCCTCGCTGCTGGCCGCCGGGCTGCTGATCACCGTGGCGTCGGTGCTGCTGACTTTCCTCACCGCCGGCACCCCGGTCTGGGCGATCCTGGGCATCTTCGCGGTGTTCGGCATCGGGTTCGCTTTGGTGAACGCCCCGGTCACCAACGCCGCGGTCAGCGGGATGCCGCGGGACCGGGCCGGGGCGGCTTCGGCGGTGACCTCGACCAGCCGCCAGGTCGGGGTGAGCATCGGTATCGCCCTGTGCGGTTCGGTGGCCGCGGCCGCCCTGCATCCGGCCGGCGCCGGGTTCGCCGCGGCGGCCAGGCCGATGTGGTGGGTCAGCGCCGCGCTGGGGGTGGTGATCACAGTGCTGGCCATCACCTCCACCTCGCCGCGCGCGCTGCGGTCCGCGAGGCGACTGGCCCCGTTGATCGCCGACTAGCGGCCATCAGCCGCTCTCGATGACGGCCATCGCCGCGTTGTGTCCGCCGATCCCCGACACCGCACCGCCGCGGCGGGATCCCGAGCCGCACAGCAGCACCCGCTCGTGTTCGGTGGCCACACCCCAGCGCCGGGCGGGAGTGTCCAGTGCTTCGCCGTCTTCGGCGAAGGGCCACCGCAGCGCACCGTGGAAAATGTTGCCGCCCGTCATCGCCAGGGCTTCCTGCAGATCGACGGTCGTCTTGGTCTCCACGCACGGGTGACCGTGGGCGTCATTCATCAGGACGTCCTGAACAGGTTCGGCCAGAACGGAATTGAGCGAATCCAGGACCGCCTCGGTGAGGCGTTGCCGGATGCCCTCCGGCGATCCCAGCTGCAATGCGTGCGGCACGTGCAGGCCGAAGACGGTCAGACTCGCCGCGCCGGAATCACGCAGTTCGGCTGACAGGATGCTGGGATCGGCCAGCGAGTGGCAGTAGATCTCGCACGGCAGCGGATTCGGGATCGCACCGCCGGCGGCGGTGCTGTAGGCCGAATCCAGTTGCGACCAGGTCTCGTTGACGTGGAAGGTGCCGCCGAAGGCCTGCTCCGGGGTGACGGAGTTGTCGCGAAGCCGGGGCAGGCGGCGCAGCATCAGGTTGACCTTCACCTGGGAGCCGCCGGCCAGTTCGGGCTCGGGTTCGCCGAGCAGTTCGGCCAGAACGGCTGGCCCGACGCCGGCCAACACGAACCCGGCGCGAACCCGGTGTTCGTCCTGGCCGTACCGGTAGCGCACCTCGCCGTCCGGGCTGATGGCCAAAACCTCTGCGCCGGTGAGGATCTCGGCTCCGTGAGCGCGTGCGGCATCGGCCAGTGCCGAGGTGACCGCTCCCATGCCGCCCACCGGCACGTCCCACCGCCCGGTGCCGCCGCCGAGCAGGTGGTAGAGGAAGCACACGTTCTGGTCCAGCGATTCGTCGCCGAGGCGGGCGAAAGTCCCTATCAGCGCATCGGTTCCCATCACACCGCGAACCAGGTCGGAGGACACCGCGGCGGTGATCGCCTCGCCCAGGGGCTGTTCGACGAGGTCACTCCACACCGCTGCGGCCTCTGGGTGGCCGGCGGTCAGAACGTGGCCGCGGGCTCCGGACCGCGTCCGCAGCGGCTCGAGCAATGTCGGCCACAGCGGTTCGGTCAGTGCCCGGCAGCGCCGGTAGAACTCCTCGAAGCCGCGCTCGTCTCCGCCGGCCCCGACAGAGGCGAACGTGGACTGTGCCCCGATCAACAATCCGGTGCGTGCGCCCTCGCCCGGGTCCGGGGTGTAGGAGGCGTACCGGCGCGGAGCCAGCCGGACCCTCGCGCCGATGTCGCGCAGGATTCGGGCCGGCAGCAGGCTCACCAGATAGGCGTAGCGCGACAGTCGGGCGTCGACACCGTCGAACGGCCGGGCCGATACCGCCGCTCCGCCGACCTCACCGAGTCGCTCGAGCGCCCGAACCCGCCGCCCGGCGCGGGACAGATAGGCCGCCGCCACCAATCCGTTGTGTCCGCCGCCGACGACGACGGCGTCGAACGAGTCCCCGGCGCCCACGTCGATCAGTGTGCCCGACGGTGAGCAACCACCGGGGTCGGCCCGAAACTGCGGGCGGCCCGTTACGGTGGTCCCGTGACGGACAAACCCGAAATCGAGTTCCCCGGCGGTCCAGCCCCCGCCGACCTGGTCATCACCGACCTTGTGGTCGGTGAGGGCCGAGAGGCCAAACCCGGAGACGTCGTCGACGTTCACTACGTCGGGGTCGAGTTCGACTCCGGCGATGAGTTCGACAGTTCGTGGAACCGCGGGGAGTCCATCTCCTTTCCGTTGCGGGGCCTCATCCAGGGCTGGCAGGACGGGATTCCCGGCATGCGTGTGGGGGGCCGCCGGCAACTGGTCATCCCACCTGCGCTGGCCTACGGTCCGGCCGGTGCCGGGCACCGGCTTTCCGGAAAAACGTTGATCTTCGTCATCGACCTACTCGGCGTCGGCTGAGAAACCCGCCAAAAAGCCGGCTTGCCTCCCGGGGTGTCGTATGTTTCTCAGGTCGCGGAGAGTGATCGTCCAGCAACTGGCGGAGGAGGGGGCCGATGACGGGTTCCGATGATGAGCGGATCAGCGCGACCGCGACCGAGTGGCGTGCGGAGTCGCGCTACTACCGGCGTTCGCCCGGGTGGGGATGGCTATTGGGTCTGCTGCTCATCCCCTTGCTGTTCGGCTGGCTCGGCTGGGGAGCGCTCAAGCCCAAGGTGAGCGTCAGCGCTCCCAGCGTCAGCGTGACTGCGCCCAGCCTGGCGGTGCCGTCGCTGAACTTCTCCCCGCTCTCGATCCTGCGCAACGGCAACGACTTCACCCTGGCCGGCATCCTGCCGGACCTGTCGGTGAAGAACAGCCTGCTCGCCGCGCTCAAGGCGGCCCTCGGTCCCTCGGTCAACCTGATCGACAAGATCGACGTCGAGGCCGGCGCGACCGCGCCCGACTTCGCCGGACTGAGCGCGCTGTTCGAGGCGGCCGTCGACGTTCCGGACTTCCACTTCACCGTGGAGGGCGGCACGCTGACACTGACCGGCACCGCGCCGTCGGAAGAGGTCAAGGCCGCCGTGGAGGCCGCGGCGAAGGCCGGCTGGCCGAGCCTGCAGGTCATCAACAACATGGCTTTGAAGGGCGCCGCACCGTCGTGTGACAACCTTCAGGCGACCGTCGACGCCAACCTGGCCGCTCCGATCAAGTTCGAGACCGGAAGCGACAAGCTGACGACGGACGGCCAGCAGCAGCTGGGTGCGGTCGTCTCGGCGGTCAAGGGTTGCCCGGACGTGAAGTTGACGGTGATCGGGCACACCGACAACACCGGCACCGACGCGATCAACAATCCGCTCAGTGAGAACCGGGCGAAGTCGGTCGCCGGCTACCTGGTGTCACAGGGCATCCCGGCCGACGCGGTGACCAGCAAGGGCGCCGGATCCGCAGAACCGTTGGCCAGCAACGACACCGCCGCCGGGCGCGCCCAGAACCGCCGCACCGAGATCACAGTGGACTAGGGAGAAACGAGATGGGCTTCGTCGCACAGTGGTTGTGGTATCTGCTCGCCTTCCTGGTCGGTTCGGCCGTGGCCTGGGTGATCACCGTTCTGACCGTCCCCCGGACCAGCAGGGAAGAGGCCATCGCCGATCTTCCCGGTTCGCGAGAGATAGGAGCACGCTGATGCGTGACGTGAACTGGTGGATGATGGCGCTGGCCTTCGCGCTCGGCCTGTTGCTGACCTTCGCCATGATGATCCGCAAGGTCACCCGGGAAGTGCCGGTCACCCATACGGTGTCGGCGGCGACAACCGCTGCCACCGGCGGTGCGGCGGCGAAGGTGCGCGGTGCGGCCGAGAAGGTGCACGGCGACGTCCATGCCGCGGCTAAGAAGGTGCACGGCGATGTCCGCGGTGCGGCTGAGAAGGTGCACGGCGACGTCCGCGGTGCGGC
>JAGQTQ010000071.1:1644-30857 GCA_020438905.1 Mycobacterium sp. | reverse complement strand
GTGCGGCTGAGAAGGTGCACGGCGACGTCCACGCTGCGGCCGAGAAGGTGCACGGCGACGTCCACACTCTGGCCCAGAAGATCGATACCGTGGAGAGCCGCGGCATCATCGAGGCGGCTCCGTACGGGTCGGGATCGATTCGGGTGACCCGTCGCAGGAGCGCACCGGCCGGCTATCGGATCAAGGGTGTGGAGAAGACCAGGCGGTACCACACCTCCGAGAGCCCCGGCTTCGATGAGATCGAGACCGAGCTGTGGTTCCTCAACGACGAGAGCGCCGAGAAAGCCGGGTTCCTGCGCTGGGACGCACTCGAAGCTGGGGCCGCAAAGTTCGCCTCGATCGACGACGTTCCCGCCGGACCTTTCGGTAAGGGATCCGCGAAAGCCGGTGCCGACGGCAGCGGCCCGGCAGGCTGGACGATCAAAGGCAACGCCGACTCGATGCTCTACCACACCACCGAAAGCCAGTGGTACGGGCAGACCATCGCCGAGGTATGGTTCGCCGACGAGGAGTCCGCTCGGGTGGCCGGCTTCCTGCGCTGGGATTCCGGCAAGGGCCGCGAGGCCGCGGTCGCGTCCATCGAGGAGGTGCCCGCCGGTCCCTACGGCAAGGGTTCGGCCAAGTCCGCTTCCGGCGGCAGCGGTCCGCGGGGCTGGCTGATCAAGGGCAACGCGGATTCCATGCTTTTCCACGGCCCGGACAGCCCTGCCTATGAGCAGACCATCGCCGAGGTGTGGTTCTTCGACGAGGCCACCGCTCGGGCCGCCGGCTTTGACAAGTGGGACAAGAACTTCAAGTAGAGCCGGGCTAGCTGGGGGCGGGCAGTCGCAGCGCCAAGCGGGCTCCGCCCAACGGGCTGTCCTCCAGTGCCGTCGTGCCGCCGTGTATTTCGGCTTGCTGGGCAACCAGCGCCAGGCCCAGGCCCGAGCCGGAGTGCGAGGCGGTCGAACCGCGCGCGAAACGGTCGAACACGCGGCGCCGATCGGCCTCGGGCACGCCGCTGCCGTTGTCGTCCACCGCGATCGTGACCCCGTCGCGCGAGGTCACCGCCGACAATTGCACCCGGGTCGCCCCGCCGTGCTTGACCGCGTTGGCGATCGCGTTGTCCACCGCCAGCCGCAGGCCGGCCGGCAGCCCGATGATGATGCAGGTCGGCGACGGGGCCAGCGACACTTCGAGATCGGGGTATACGCGCATCGCGTCGTGGGCGGCCCGGTCGAGCAGTTCGGTGACGTCCACCGGCACCTGATCGGCCTCGGTGGACAGTTCGCCCTGCGCCAGCCGTTCCAGTGCGGTCAGCGTCGCCTCGATGCGGCTCTGGGTACGGATGACATCGCCGAGCACCTCCTTTCGCTGCTCCTCGGGCAGTTCCAGGGTGGCGAGCACCTCGAGGTTGGTGCGCATTGCGGTCAGCGGGGTGCGCAACTCGTGTGCGGACACCGCGGCGAAGTCGCGGGCTGAGGTCAGGGCGGCTCTGGTGCGGTCCTGCTCGGTCCAGATCCGCTCCAGCAGGCCCTTGAGCGCCTCGCCGATCTCGACGGCCTCGGTCGCCCCGCTGACGTCGATCTCCGGTTCCCCGCCGCCGGCGTCGATCTGGCGGGTCTGCTGAGCCAGTCGGCGCAGGGGACGGACCGCGAACGCGGCCAGCAACCAGCCCAGCAGAGCCGCAGCGCAGATGGCGAAGACGCAGATCACCAGCACCCGCCGGTGCAGGTTGTTGGTGTCGGCGATGGTGTCGTCGTAGGTGGCGCCGACCTGCAGCGTGGTCGGTGGCTCCGAGTAGGGGATCTCGACGGTGCGGACCCGGTAGCGCACGCCGTCGACGTCCGTGGTGGCGTAGGTGGCGCCCAGCTCGGGCAGCACGATGTCGGAGTTCGAGCGAACCTCGCTGCCGCGGTGCACTGTGATCACGACATCGCGGATGGTGGGGGAGGGCGGTATCTGGTCGAGCCCGCGGGGCACGAACGGCACGGCGAATCCGGCGGCCTCGTCCAGCCGTCGGTCCAACCGCTCGAGGCGGTCATTGGTGATGCCGATCCAGACGATGGTCCCCACGATCGTCACCACGATCGCCGCGCCGATCGCCGTCGCGAACGCCACCCGGGTTCGCAGCGACGGGGTACGGCGGAGGATGCGCGGGAGCGTCACCGGGAGACCTTGATCAGGCGCTCACTGAGTACGCAGGACGAAACCGACCCCGCGCACGGTGTGCAGCAGCCGCGGCGCTCCGCCGGCCTCCAGTTTTCGCCGCAGATATCCGATGAAGACATCGACGACATTGGTGTCGGCGGCGAAGTCATAACCCCACACCAGTTCGAGCAGTTGGGCGCGGCTCAGAACCGCGGTCTTGTGTTCGGCCAGCACGGCGAGCAGGTCGAACTCGCGTTTGGTCAGGTCGACGTCGACGCCGTTGACCCGGGCCCGGCGCCCCGGGATGTCAACCTCCAGCGGCCCGACCTGAATGGTCTCCGAGGAGAACGTCGCGGTGGCACCGCGGCGGCGCAGCAGCGCTTTGACCCGGGCCACCAGTTCGGCCAGGACGAACGGCTTGACCAGATAGTCGTCGGCGCCGGCCTCCAGCCCGGCGACTCGGTCGTCGACCGAACTGCGGGCCGACAGCACACACACCGGCACATCGTTGTCCATCGCGCGCAACGCGGTCACCACGCTCACCCCGTCCAGTACCGGCATGTTGATATCGAGAACGATCGCGTCGGGCCTGGTTTCGGTAGCGCTGCGCAGGGCCTCCGCGCCGTCGACCGCGGTCGACACCTCGAACCCGGACAGTCGCAGCCCGCGCTCCAGTGAGGCCAGCACGTCCGGGTCGTCGTCGACGACCAGAACGCGCGGTGAAGCCGAACCGGTGTCCATGAACCCCATAGTGCCGGATCGCCGCGCGGACGGTGGGAGGCGTGGCCGTGACATGATTCCGGCGGGGGTCGTCAGCGCTGCGAGTGAGAAGCGGGAGACGATTCGGGAGTGGACCGGCTCGGTGACGATAGAGCGAGGGACCTGCTGCGGCTGGGGCCCTATCTGTTGCCCTATCGGGCGCGGTGGATAGCCATGGTGGTTGTGGCGGTCGCCAGCCTGTTCGCCACGGTCGCCATTCCGCTGATGACGCGGGCGGTGATCGACGGGCCGGTGCACCGCCGCGACCTGCACGGCCTGTGGATTCTGGGCACGGCGGCAGTGGCACTCGGCATCGCCGAGGCGGCGTTGTGGTTTCTCCGCCGCTGGTTGGTGGCGCGCGCCACGATGGGGGTGGAGGCCGACATTCGCAAGGACCTGTACGCCCGGCTGCAGATTCTGCCGATGTCGTTCCACGGCCGCTGGGAGTCCGGGCAGCTGCTCTCCCGAATCATGAACGACCTGGGCACGATCCGTCGGCTGTTGTCGTTCGGGCTGATCTTTCTCCTGCTGAACTTCCTGCAGATCGTCGCTGTCACGGCCATCCTGCTATCGATGTACTGGCCGCTCGGGGTGGTGGTCGCAGCGTCCGTCATTCCGGTCACCGTCACCATGCTGCGTTTCGAGCGCCGTTTCACCCGGCTTTCGCGCTCGGCGCAGGATCAGGCCGGCCACGTCGCCACCGTTGTGGAGGAATCGGCGCTGGGATTGCGGACGGTGAAGGCCTTCGGCCGGGAGGACTACGTCTACGACCGCTTCGACCGGCAGGCCACCACGCTGTTTCGAACCCAGGTACGCAAGGTGTCGGTTTCGGCACGGTTCTGGACGCTGCTGGAGATCATCCCCAACGTCACACTGATCGTCGTCCTGGGCCTGGGTGCCTGGGCGGCCGGCCACGGTCAGATGACGATGGGCACGTTGGTCGCCTTCATCACCATGATGTTGTCCCTGGTCTGGCCGATTGCGTCGTTGGGCTTCCTGTTGTCGATGACCCAGGAGGCGATGACGGCGGCAAATCGGATCGCCGAGATCTTCGACGAACCGCCGGAGATCGTCGACGGACCCCGACGGCCGACGCCGGGAGCCGGGCGCCTCGAACTCGATGACGTGGGCTTCCGGCACCCCGGCGGGGACTGGGTGCTCCGGCACGTCAGCGTCACCGTCGAACCGGGGCAGACGCTGGCCCTGGTCGGTGCGACCGGGTCCGGCAAGTCGACGCTGGCAGCGCTGTTGCCACGGCTCCACGACGTCGCCGAGGGCGCGGTCCGCCTCGACGGCACCGATATCCGCGAGCTGTCGCTGGACGCGCTGCGGCGCGCGGTGGTCGTCGCGTTCGAGGATCCGACACTGTTCTCGATGTCCGTGGAGGAAAATCTCCGCCTCGGGCGAGCCCAGGCGAGCGATCACGACGTCGAGCGCGCGATCGACATCGCAGCGGCGCAGTTCGTGCGTGAACTGCCCTACGGCTTGCAGACCCGGATCGGAGAACAGGGGATGAGCCTGTCGGGCGGCCAGCGCCAACGGCTGGCGCTGGCCCGGGCCCTCGTTTCCGATCCCCGGGTGCTGGTGCTCGACGACACCCTGTCGGCATTGGACGTGCACACCGAGGCCGCCGTCCGCACGGCGCTTCGACGGGTGTTGGCCGGTGTCACCGCGATCGTCGTGGCGCATCGCGCTTCCACGGTTCTGCTGGCCGACAGGGTGGCACTGCTCGACGTGCGGGACGGTGTCGGCACCATCACGCATATCGGTACCCACGAGCAGTTGCTGGCGGAAGTTCCGCGTTACCGATATCTGTTGGCCGCCGACGACGAACTCGACGACGGCTGCGCGCCCCGTCCGCTCTGGGAGGACGACACCGAGCGCCGACGACTGGACCATGCTCGCGAGGAGGCGTGGGGGGAGTCCTCGGCCGGTTTGCGGCCCGCCGGATACCCGACACCCGAGGACCACCTCCGATGAACGAGTGGCGCGGGCGGCTCGACGAGCGGGACGAGGATCTGCCGTCCCGCGACGTGGCGGGCCGACGCCGGGACGCGCGCGCGCTGCTGGGTTCGCTGCTGCGGCCGTTCCGGCTGGCGCTGGCCGCGCTGGCGATGGTGGTGATCGTCGAAAACGCTGCGCGCCTGACGATTCCGTTGCTGGTAAGACGAGGAATCGACCAGGTGATACCGCCCTTGCTGGCCGGCGGGCCGGCACGTGAGTTGGTCACAGTGGTGGCCGCGTTGTGCGGATTGGTGGTCGTTCAGGCGGTTGCCAGGATGGCCTTCCTCAACGGCTCGGGGCGGATCGGTCAGCGGGTGCTGCTGGAACTGCGCCGCCGGTTGTTCCGCCAATTCCAGAACCTCGACATCGGGTTCCACGACCGCTACACCTCGGGTCGAGTGGTCAGCCGTTCCACCAATGACGTCGAGGCCATCCAGGAGATGCTGGAGACCGGGTTCGACAGTCTGGTGATGGCGGTGCTCACGTTGGCCGGCACCGCGGTGTTGCTGGTGGCCCTCGACGTCCGGCTGGGCCTGATGTGTCTGGCGGCGGTCCCGGTGCTGGCGGTCCTGGTGCGCTGGTTCGCCGCCGCATCGGCCGCGACCTATCGCAAGGTTCGCGAGAGTGCGGCCCTGCTGATCGTGCAGTTCGTCGAGACGATGACCGGTATCAAGGCCGTCCAGGCCTACCGGCGTGGGCCGCGAAACCAAGAGATCTTCGACGGCTTGGCCGACGACTACCGGGCCGTCAACGAGCGGGCCTTCCGGTTGCTGGCCATTTTCATGCCGGCGGTCAAACTGGTCGGCAACCTGACCGCCGGGCTGGTGCTGATCTACGGCGGTTACCGGGTTATGCACGACCAGATGACGATCGGCACGCTGACGGCGTTCCTGCTCTACCTGCGGATGTTCTTCGAGCCGATGCAGGAGATCTCGCAGTTCTTCAACACCTTCCAGTCGGCGTCCTCGGCGCTGGAGAAGATCGCCGGCGTGCTGGCCGAGAAACCGGCTATCGCCGATCCGGACCATCCGGTACGGCGGGAGCGGGTGCGCGGCGATATCGCCCTGCACGACGTGCGCTTCGGCTACCTGCCGCAACGTCCGGTGCTGGCCAAGATGACGCTGCACCTGCCTGCCGGTCAAACGGTGGCGCTGGTCGGCACCAGCGGTGCCGGCAAGACGACCATCGCCAGGCTGATCGCTCGCTTCCACGACCCCGATGCGGGATCGATCACCCTCGACGGCGTCGACCTGCGGTGCCTGAACCAGAGCGAATTGCGGCGCCACATCGTGATGGTGACCCAGGAGAACTTTCTGTTCTCCGGCACGGTGGCCGACAACATCCGGTTCGGCCGGCCCTGGGCCACCGACGCCGAGGTTCGTGCCGCGGCCGTTGCGGTGGGGGCCGGCGAGTTCATCGCTGCACTACCCGACGGGTACGGCACCGACGTTGCCAAACGGGGCGGGCGGTTGTCTGCCGGACAGCGTCAACTGGTCGCCTTCGCCCGTGCTTTCCTTGCCGACCCCGCGGTGCTGATTCTCGACGAGGCGACGTCGTCGCTGGACGTCCCGAGCGAACGCCTGGTCCAGCGCGCGTTGCGGACCGTCCTGGCCGGACGCACAGCGCTGATCATCGCGCACCGGTTGTCCACCGTCGCGATCGCCGACCGGGTGCTGGTCGTTGAAGACGGCCGGGTGGTGGAGGACGGTCGGCCCGAGGACCTCATCGGTTCGGGCGGTCGTTACGCCGCGCTGCACCGGGCGTGGATCGACTCGCTGGCGTAACGCCGCGGTCCGGGTGGTCCACCGTCTGCACCGGCACGGATGCGGTCCGGACGGCAGACCGCGATCAACGCCGGCCACCACGACCACGCGCGAGGTTTTTTGCGCGAGAATCGAGTCATGAAGCGTTTCGCCGACCGTTCCGACGCCGGGCGCCGGCTGGCTGAGGCGCTTGCGGGATACCGCGGCCGCGACGTTCTGGTCCTGGGCCTGCCGCGCGGCGGGGTGCCAGTGGCCTATCAGGTGGCCGCCGCCCTCGGTGCGCCCCTGGACGTGCTGGTGGTCCGCAAACTCGGTGTTCCCTACCAACCGGAGTTGGCCTTCGGCGCGATCGGAGAAGGGCCCGACGGCGGGGAGAACGTACGGGTCCTCAACGAGGCGGTGCTGCGCCAGACGCTGCTCGACGATGCGGATATCGCCTCCGTCGAAGCCGGGCAACGAGCCGAACTCCAGCGCAGGATCGAGCTCTACCGTGGTGGCCGGCCGGGCCCGGATCCCTCCGGCCGGACCGTGCTGATCATCGATGACGGTTTCGCCACCGGCGCGACCGCCAGGGCGGCGGCGCTGGTGGCTCGCGCGCAGGGAGCGGCGAGGGTCGTGCTGGCCGCGCCGATCGGGGCCGCCGACACCGTCGCGGGGCTGCGCGACGTCGCCGACGAGGTGGTCTGCCTGGTCGTCCCCCGGGTTTTCCGGGCAGTCGGCCAGGGATACGACGACTTCTCCCAGACCCCCGACGAACAGGTGTGCGCACTGCTCGAGGCCGCCCACCGCGACCGGCGGCCCCCTGACACCGATCAGTAGGCTCATGCCCATGATCGGTATCGAGCGGGTCGGCGATGTGACGACCATCGAGTTGCGGCGCCCGGAGCGGCGTAATGCGCTGAACTCCGAACTGGTGGATTCGCTGCGCGAGGCGGTTCAGGAGGCGGCTGCCGACGATGTGCGCGCGATCGTGCTGACCGGGTCCGGAACGGTGTTCTGTGCGGGGGCCGACCTCTCCGGCGACGTGTTCGCTGCGGACTTCCCCGATAAGGCCATCGCGCTGAACCTGGCCATCGACGCCGTACCGGTACCGGTGATCGGCGCGATCAACGGCCCCGCCATCGGCGCCGGCGTCCAGTTGGCGATGGTCTGCGACCTGCGGGTGGTCGCCCCGGATGCCTACTTCCAATTCCCGATCGCCCGGTATGGACTGGCGCTGGACAACTGGAGCATTCGCAGGCTGGCGTCGCTGGCCGGCTACGGCCGCGCCCGGGGAATGCTGCTGGCCGCCGAGAAACTGGACGCCGACAGTGCTCTGATGACCGGGATGGCCAACCGGATCGGCACCCTGGCCGACGCGCAGAGCTGGGCGGCCGAGATCGCCGGACTCGCGCCGCTGTCACTGCGACATTCCAAGCGGGTGCTCAACGACGACGGGGCCTACGAGCACCAGGCCGAACTGCACAAGGAACTCTTCGACGCGGCGTGGGGCAGCCGGGACGTCGTCGAGGCGCAGATGGCCCGCATCGAGAAGCGCCCCGCGAGGTTCCAGGGGGCGTAGTGGGCGGCCTCCCGAACCTTTCGGCGCTGGTGCCCGGCGGTAAAGCGGCGGTGCGACTGGCGGCCGGGACCGTTTCGCTCGCGGCCGGCGGATGGGCGCTGCGGGCACTGCGTGACACGCCGGCGGCTTTGGGGGCCGGTGCTGCGGCGATCCGGGCGGTCGCCGAGGGGTCGCCGAACTACCGGGGCGGGGTCTTCCGCAATCTCGAGCCGTCGGCGGCGATCCGCCTCGACGCCGAGGAGAACCGGCTGGTGGTTTTCGAGATGTTCTCCAACGGATCGGAAAGCCGGCCAAAAACCGGCGTCCCGTTGGCCGACCCGATGCCGGGAATCGACCCCGGTCCACTGGCGGTGACCTGGCTCGGCCACGCGACGGCCCTGCTGGAGATCGACGGCTACCGGCTGCTGACCGACCCGGTCTGGGCCGACCGCGCTTCCCCGTCGCGCGCGGTGGGCCCGCAGCGGCTGCACCCGCCGCCGGTGTCGTTGGAGACACTGCCCGCACTCGACGCCGTGGTGATCAGCCATGACCACTACGACCACCTGGACATGGACACGGTGCGTTCGCTGGCCCGCACCCAGCGGGCGGTGTTCGTCACCCCGCTGGGTGTGGGCGCACACCTGCGGCACTGGGACATCCCGGCGAGCCGGATCGTCGAATTGGATTGGAATGAAAGCTTTCACATCGACGATCTGATCCTGACCTGCACTCCGGCCCGGCACTTCTCGGGCCGATTCCTGTCCCGCAACAACACGTTGTGGTCATCGTGGGTCATCGCCGGTCCGGCGCATCGCGCCTTCTTCGGCGGCGACAGCGGATACACCGCCGGCTTCGTCGACATCGGAACGCGGCACGGTCCCTTCGATCTGACCCTGCTCCCGATCGGCGCCTATGACAGGGCCTGGCCCGATATCCACATGAACCCCGAAGAGGCCGTCCGCTCGCACCGGGACCTCAACGCGAAATCCGATGGGGCGGGCCTGCTGGTGCCCATCCACTGGGGCACCTTCCGGCTGGCCCCGCATCCGTGGTCCGAACCGGCCGAGCGCCTGGTCGCGGCGGCCGCCGACGGTGGTGTCGAGGTGGCCGTCCCCAAACCGGGCGGGCGGGTGGCGGTGGACGCCGCGGCCCCCGCCGCGGGCTGGGCGGATGACGGCTGGTGGCGACGGTGATGCCGCGGCGGCACCGGTGACGGCCCCGTCCGACGCGGGCCCGCGTGTGCTGGGGCGGGCCTGGGCGGTGCTGGCCGTGGTCGCGGCTCTCACCGCCTGCGGGGCGAAGACGTCCGAAACCGCCCCGCCGCTCTCCCAGGAGCCGCCGCAACTGGTCCCGGCGATGCCGCTGCCGCCCGACGCCGTCGAGGCCGCCGTCTCCAGGCTCGACGGTCTCGCCGAGAACCTGATGGCTTCGTCGGGAATCCCCGGCATGGCGGTCGCGGTCGTCCATGGCCGGAAGACCGTCTATGCCAAAGGCTTCGGCGTACGCGACACGAGAACCGGGGAGAAGGTCGACGCCGACACCGTCTTCCAGCTCGCCTCGCTGTCCAAACCGCTGGCCGCCACCGTCACCGCTCATCAGGTCGGTGTCGGCGCGATCGGCTGGAACACCCGGATCGCCGACGAACTCCCCTGGTTCACGCTGTCCGATCCCGCGGCGAGCGGCATGCTGACGATCGGGGATCTTTTCGCACACCGGTCCGGTCTGCCCGACCACGCCGGCGACCTGCTCGAGGACCTCGGCTACGACCGGCGTGCGGTGCTGGAGAGGCTGCGACTGCTTCCGTTGGGCCAGTTCCGGACGTCCTACGCCTACACCAACTTCGGTGTGACCGCCGCGGCCGAAGCGGTGGCCGCTGCGGCCGGCACCAGCTGGGAGGATCTCAGCGAGCAGGTGCTCTACCGTCCGCTGGCGATGTCCTCGACCAGTTCACGCTTCGCCGATTACCGGGACCGACCCGACCGGGCCGTCGGCCACGTCCGCACCGAGGGCGGCTACGAACCCCGCTACACCCGTGATCCGGACCCACAGACACCGGCCGGCGGGGTGAGCGCATCGGTCACCGATATGACCCACTGGCTGGCGATGATGCTCGCCGACGGCACCTACAACGGCGAGCGGATCATCGAGCCGGAAGCGCTGTTGCCGGCCCTCACACCGCAGGCGGTGTCCAGTCCGCCGAGTCAACCGGCTATGCGGTCGGGCTTCTACGGCTACGGATTCAACGTCGGCACGTCGGCGGCCGGTCGGGTGCGGCTCAGTCACTCCGGAGCGTTCGCCCTCGGCGCGGCGACCAATTTCGTGATCATCCCCTCCGCCGACGTCGCCATCGTCGTTCTCACCAACGCCACGCCGACCGGCGTTCCGGAGACTCTCACTGCGCAGTTCAGCGACATTCTCGAATTCGGTGAGGTGCGCCAGGACTGGGCCCGGCTGTATGCCGATGCCTTCGCCGGGATGGACCGGCCGTTCGGCGAACTCGCCGGCAGACGGCCGCCGGAAAAGCCCACACCCGCGCGGGCGTTGTCGTCCTATGCGGGCACCTACGCCAACCCCTACTGGGGCCCGGCCACGGTCGCCGAGAGGGACGGGAACCTGACCGTGTCGCTGGGCCCACGTCCGGACGTGTACCGGCTGACCCATTGGGACGGTGAGGTTTTCACCTTCCCGATCAAGGGCGAGAACGCCCCGCCGGGCAGTGTTTCGACGGCGATCTTCGACACTGACAGGCTGACGCTGGAGTTCTTCGACGAGGACGGGATGGGGGCGTTCCTCCGATGAGCCGCCTGGATGGAGAAAGAGGGCGCACGAGAAAGAGGAATCAGTTGACGGTCAGTAGCGCTTCCGGGTTGTCCGACGCCGAGGTAGCCGCCAGAGTCGCCGAGGGCAAGGCCAACGATGTGCCCAACCGCGCCTCCCGCAGCGCGGCCGACATCGTCCGGGCCAACGTCTTCACCCGGATCAACGCGATCCTCGGGGTGCTGTTTCTCATCGTCGTGGCGACCGGATCGCTGATCAACGGTCTGTTCGGGCTGCTCATCGTCGCCAACAGTGGAATCGGCATCATCCAGGAACTCCGGGCCAAGAGGACCCTGGACAACCTTGCCATCATCGGTCAGGCCAGGCCCACGGTGCGCCGGCGGTCCGGTACCCGGGAGTTGCCGCCCAACGAGGTCGTCCTCGACGACGTGATCGAACTCGGCCCGGGCGATCAGATCGTCGTCGACGGCGAACTGCTCGAAGCCGCCGGGTGCGAGATCGACGAGTCGCTGCTGACCGGGGAGGCCGACCCGATCGCCAAGACGGTGGGTGATCCGGTCATGTCGGGCAGTTTCGTGGTCGCCGGCACCGGCGCCTACCGCGCGACCAAGGTGGGCCGGGAGGCCTATGCCGCCCGGCTCGCCGAGGAGGCCAGCAAGTTCACCCTGGTGAAGTCCGAACTGCGCAGCGGTATCAACAGGATCCTGCAGTTCATCACATACCTGCTGTGGCCCGCCGGTCTGCTCACGATCTACACCCAGCTGTTCCTCACCCACGTCGGCTGGCGCGAGTCGGTGCTGCGGATGGTCGGCGCCCTTGTCCCGATGGTGCCCGAGGGCCTGGTGCTGATGACCTCGATCGCCTTCGCGGTCGGCGTGATCCGGCTCGGCCGGCGCAAGTGCCTGGTCCAGGAGCTACCGGCGATCGAGGGTCTGGCCCGGGTCGACGTGGTGTGCGCGGACAAGACGGGCACCCTGACCGAGAACGGAATGCGGCTCTCGGACACCAGGCCACTCGGCGAGGCCGGTGCCGACCGAGTCGCTGAGGTCCTGGCCTCGCTTGCCGCCGACGACGGCCGCCCGAACGCCAGCATGCAGGCCATCGCCGAGGCCTATCCCGATGCGCCCGGATGGCGTTCAACGGCGGTGGCGCCGTTCAAGTCGGCCACCAAGTGGAGCGGAGCCTCCTATTCCGAGCACGGGAACTGGGTCATCGGAGCGCCCGACGTGCTGCTCGACCCCGCATCGCCGGCCGCCGAACAAGCCGAGGAGATCGGAGCCCGTGGTCTAAGGGTGCTGCTGCTGGGCACCTCCGAGCATCCGGTCGACAGCCCCGACGCGCCCGGGCGGGTGACGCCGGTGGCCCTGGTGATCCTTGAGCAGCGGATCCGTCCGGACGCCCGTGACACTCTGGAATACTTTGCCGGCCAGCATGTTTCGGTCAAGGTGATCTCCGGGGACAACGCGGTGTCGGTGGGCGCGGTGGCCGGCTCACTGGGCCTGCGCGGGGAGACGATGGACGCCCGCGAGCTACCTGCCGACCCGGATGCACTGGCCGACACCATGGCCGAGTACACCACCTTCGGCCGGGTGCGCCCGGACCAGAAGCGGGCCATGGTCCACGCGCTGCAGTCGCGTGACCACACGGTGGCGATGACCGGGGACGGCGTCAACGACGTGCTGGCACTCAAGGACGCCGACATCGGTGTGGCGATGGGCTCGGGCAGTCCGGCATCGCGGGCGGTGGCCCAGATCGTGCTGTTGGACAACAAGTTCGCCACCCTGCCCTATGTGGTCGGAGAGGGCCGCCGGGTCATCGGCAACATCGAACGGGTCTCCAACCTGTTCCTCACCAAGACCGTCTACTCGGTCCTGTTGGCCCTGCTGGTGGGTCTTGCCGGACTGGTGTCGCACTTCGGCCACACAGAGCCGTTGCTGTACCCGTTCCAGCCGATCCACGTCACCATCGCCGCCTGGTTCACCATCGGGATCCCGGCGTTCATCCTGTCGCTGGCACCCAATAACGAGCGTGCCAAGACCGGATTCGTGCGCCGGGTGATGGCCTCCGCGCTGCCCGCCGGCGTGATTGTCGGGCTGTCCACC
The DNA here is from genome assembly GCA_020438905.1 of Mycobacterium sp. Classification (GTDB taxonomy): domain Bacteria; phylum Actinomycetota; class Actinomycetes; order Mycobacteriales; family Mycobacteriaceae; genus Mycobacterium. The sequence continues at coordinate 17,781 of JAGQTQ010000071.1, read as the reverse complement.
TTCATTTCCTACCTGCTGGCCTACCCCGGCCGCTACGGCACCACCGTGCAGCAGACCCAGGCCTCCACAGCGGCGCTGATCACCCTGCTGATCGGCTCGCTGTGGGTGCTCGCCGTGGTGGCCCGGCCCTACCAGTGGTGGCGGGTGGCGTTGGTGGCGGCCTCGGCGACGGGCTATCTGGTGATCTTCGCCTCACCGCTGGCCAGGGAGAAGTTCATGCTCGACCCCTCCGACCCGGCGATGACGGCAAAAGCAGTGCTCATCGGCCTTGTCGCGGCCGGTCTCATCGAGGCGTCGTGGTGGATCCAGGGCAAAGTCCTGGGCGAGCCCCGGCTATTGTGGCGGCGGGCCGACTACGGTGCGTAGCTTGGCGCCGGGCTGCCGGCCGGATGACCGGACGGCACCCGTTTCGGATGACACCACGAAAGGGTGAACACATGTCTTTCATCGACAAGGCCAAAGAAGCCATCAGCGAGAACATCGACAAGGCCAAGGACGTCATCAGCGAGAACGCCGACAAGGTTGAAGCCGCGATCGACAAGGCCGGCGACATGATCGACGAGAAGACCGGCGGCAAGTTCTCCGAGACCGTCGACAAGGTTCAGGGCGCCGCCCACGCCGCGGTCGACAAGGTGACCGAGGCCGCCGACAAGGCCAAGGGTGCCGCCGACGAGGTGGCCGACAAGGCCAAGGACGCCGCCGCCGAGGTGGCCGACAAGGTCGACGGCCAGTAAATCCCGATGGCGAAGGTCTCGGTCTCCGTAGACGTTCCGCTATCTCCCGAGGAGGCCTGGAAGCACGCCTCCGACCTGTCCCGGTACTCCGAGTGGCTGACCATTCACCGGGTCTGGCGTTCCAGGCTGCCCGAGGATCTCGGCAAGGGAACCGTTGTGGAGTCCATTGTCGAGGTCAAGGGCATGCCCAACCGGGTGAAGTGGACCATCGTCCACTTCAACCCGCCGGAGACGATGACGCTCAACGGCGTCGGAGTCGGGGGCGTCAAGGTCAAACTGATCGGCAAGGTTCGCCCCGGCAACGGGGACTCGGGCAACGGCGGGGCCGCTTCGGTCGTCACCATGGACGTCCATCTCGGCGGCCCCGCCTTGTTCGGGCCGATCGGCATGCTGGTCGCCGCGGCCCTGCGTGGCGACATTCAGGAGTCGCTGAACCGGTTCAAAGCGACCTTCGTCGAAGGCTGACCCGGTGACCTACCAGTGTGGGATCGACTTCGGCGCGGTGGAAGCCGTCGACATCCACACCCACGTCGACATCGACTCGGTCGGCAACTGCGCCTACGACCCGAAGCTGGCCGCGGCGACCGGCCGCTACTTCAATCTCGGAGCCGATCACGTCTCCCGCGTCGACGATCTCGCCGAGCACTACCGCCGGCACAACACCGCCGCGGTGGTGTTCACGATCGACGCCCGGAGCGCCTCGGGTCACCCGGGCAATTCCGTCGAGGATCTCGTCGTCGGGTGCAGCCGCAACAACGATGTGCTGCTGCCCTTCGGGTCGGTGGATCCGTGGGCCGGCAAGGCGGCGGTGCGACGGGTGAGCGAACTGGTCGGCGACTACGGCGTCCGGGGTTTCAAGTTCCATCCCAGCCTGCAGGGGTTCGAGCCCAACCTGCGCCGCTTCTACCCGATTTACGAGGCGATCGCCGCGGCCGGTGTGCCCGCGCTGTTCCACACCGGCCAGACCGGGCTGGGTTCGGGACTGCCCGGGGGGCACGGCATCAAGTTGCGCTACTCCGACCCGATGCTGCTCGATGACGTCGCCGCCGATTTTCCCGACTTGACGATCGTGATGGCCCATCCGGCGGTTCCCTGGGTGGACGCCCAGATCGCGATCGCCGCCCACAAGGCCAACTGCTATATCGACCTTTCGGGCTGGTCGCCGAAATACTTTCCACCGCAGCTCGTCCGGGCTCTCGGTCGGCAATTGCGCACCAAGGCGCTGTTCGGCACCGACCACCCCTACATCACGCTGGAGCGCTGGCGCCGGGATTTCGAGGCTCTCGGGGTCGACCCGGCGATTGTGCCGCTCATCCTCAAAGGCAACGCGTTACGGGTACTCGGCGTCGAAGGGGCTGCCGCCGAGTCCTAGCCGCTCGACGGTGCCGATCGGGGGTCCGGCTTTTCGCGGACGATCCCCCCGCTGGCCCTTGCGCAGTGTGTCGAGCAGTTCGTGGTAGGGACCGACCAGATAGGCGGTGTCCCCGGCCTGGAAGCGGGTGTCCCGGCGCGGGTGCAGTTCGGCCTTCTGGCCGTCGCGTTCGACGGCGATCACCCGGGTCAGCGTGGACAGTTCGGAAATCGGCATCCCGTCCAGTTCGCTGTCGGGCTGGACCAGGACTCCACCCACCATGAAGGAACGTTGGCCCACCGAGAAGGTGCCCACGACGTCCAGTCCCATCGCAGCGCCGATGAACCACGGTGTGGCCAGGTCGACGACCGAGCGTACGTGGTTGAAGTCCAGCCGCCGGCCGACCGCGGCGCCCAGGGCCCGGTCGTAGATCCGCAATACGATGCGAACGCCGGACCGTTCCTTGCCCCCGGGCGCAACGGTCATTTCGCGCAAGACGAGTCCGGTTTCGATGTTGACTATGTCGTCCTCGGTCAGTACCGCGACGGCACGGGCGTGCTCGGCGCGCGCCGCGGCCAGGGTGGTCCGCAATGTGGAATCACCGGCGATCACCGGGATGCGATGCTCCACCAGGGCGGACAGGTAGCGGTTGTCCTCGTCGCGTTCGACGACCACGACGGGATGGCCGGCGTCCTTGAGCATTCCGGCCACCCGGATGCCGAACGACCCCAGACCCACGACGACGAAGTGGCGGCGAAGATGGCTGACCTGCTGACGGTTGGCCGCCTGGTATAGCCGCCGAGACAACAGCACGTCGGCGACGAACGCGACCATGACCGAAATCATCGCGATGCCGCTGAGCATCATCACCACACCCCACAGCCGCAGCCAGAGGTGCTGACCGAAGAATGTGAAGTCTCCGTAGCCGACGGTGGTCAGCGTCTCGGTGGCGAAGGACAGCGAATCCATCCACCCCATGGGCGGCTCGAAGGTGAACCGCAACAGCACGGTCGAGCCGAGCAGCAGAGTCATGGCGATGGCCAGCGCGCGGTAGAACATCGGGTTGACGTCCTCGTGGAACGCGCGGGCGCCGTCGAAGGCGCGGACCGGCGGGGAGCGGTGGGCCGATTCGGCGTCTTCCTCGAGCCCCACCTTCAGGCCCCGTCGGCTCAGTTCCTCGGCCTGGCCCATCACCGTGGCCCGGTCGCCCTCGAACACCGGGTCGTCGAGGTGCGGGCAGGCGATCACCTCGCCGGGGGTCGGGGAGTTCTCCCCCCGGATGACGGCGACCGGGGCCAGCCGGCCGTAGATCTCCCGGAGCGTGCCGTCGCGCTTGACGGTGTCGCTTGAGACGACGAAGTCGACCCCGCCGGCCCTGATGGAGTGCGCGGTCCGGCCCAGCATCGCCTCGACCACCGACGGCGCCGCAAGGGCGGCGACGTCGAGCACCACCCCGGGTCCGATGCCGTCGTTCATCGCCTGGTGCAGAACGGTGTTGGACAGCCGAGCCACCACCCGGACCCTGGGGTTGGCCTGCCGGGCCAGCAGGGCCACCTCGAGGTTGACCGCATCCTCGGCGGCGGCGGCGATCACCGCGTGCGCGGTGCTCACCCCGGCCGCGTCCAGGGCGTTGGGGCTTGCCAGCAGCACGACGGACAGTTCGGCGTCGTTGAGCTCGTCGATGATCCTTCGTGCGAGCGCATCGTCACCACAGACGATGATGTGACCGCGCATGTCCGAGAACGCTACTGCTCCACCGGCTGTCCGGCGTCTAGCTGGAAGTCTGCGAAGTCGAAACCCGGCACCACGACGCAGCTGACCAGGCTCGGTTCGGACCCGACCGGCCGGGCCCGCTGCCAGTGGCCGGCCGGAACCAACAGTTGTGGGTGGTGGCCGCAGAGGAGGTCCGAGCCCAGGGTCAGCTGTGTCGCGCTGTCCCGGTCGGGACCGAACTCCAGTGTGAGTGGGCTTCCGCGGTGGTGCATCCACAACTCGGCGCTGCGCACGGTATGCCATGCCGACTGCTGACCGGGCATCAACGCGAACAGGATCGCGGTGCCGGCGCTGCGGGGGCCGTCGTAGCCGGGCGGCAGAGCCGACCGGGCCAGCGTCACGTCGCTGCGCCAGGTCTCGCGGAACCAGCCGCCTTCCGGATGTGGGCTCAACCCCAGTGGCTCAATCCATGCGGGTAGCTCCGTCATGCGGGTAGCTCCGTCATGGGCTCCACGGTAGCCGTTAGGGTCTGGGGATGGCTCGCCTGCGTCCCGGGTGGTCGGTTGCGTTCTGCGCCGCCGGTCTGGCGATCAGTTCCTGGTTGCCCTGGCTGACCACCAGCGCGCTCGGCGGGGGCCGGGCCAGTGCGATCGGCGGCACGGTCGGCAGCATCACCTTGCCGCCCCGGTTTGGCGCGGGTCAGTTGATCGTTCTGCTGTCTTCGGTGCTCATCGTGCTCGGAGCGTTGGTCGGCCGCGATCTCTCGGCGCGGCTGGCGGCGGCGGCGGCGGTGGTGGTTTCGGTGCTCGTCGCGGTTCTGGTGTGGTGGTACTTCGCTGCGAACGTCAGCCCTCCGGTCACAGCGGGTTACGGGTTTTACGTCGGGGCCGGCTGCGCGCTCGCAGTGCTGGCCTGCTCGGTGTGGGCGCTGGCTTCTGCGCTGTCGAGCGAGTGAGCCGACGAGACACCGGACTTCGCCAAGGTGCGCCGGTAGGCTGTTGCCGGTTTCGAAGGGGAGCAGATGCGCAAAGTACTGAGTCCGATCCGGGTGGGTCCGATCCGGGTGGGTCCGATCCGGGTGGGTCCGATCCGGGCGGCCGCGGCCATCGGCGTGGCGGTCGCGCTGACGGTGTCGGCGGCGGGATGTTCGAGCAACACCCCGAGCGCGGACAAGTGCCAGGAGGTTTCGGTTGAGCTGACCGATATCCCCACCCGGACCGACCAGGAGCCCAAGATGCGGATCCCGATGCCGCAGGGCTGGGAACGCAGCACCAAGATGGACTCCGAGCAGATCCGGTTCGCCATCCGCAACCCCGGCCTAGCCGCCGACGGTTTCACGCCGAACGCCGTGGTGACCTTGCAGAAGGTGCCTTCCGACGTGGCCTGGCCCGATCAGATTCTGCAGGCCCAGAACGACCAGCTCGCCAAGAAGCTCAAGCTCACCGATCTCAACGCCACCCCGACCGAGGTCTGCGGTGCGCCCGCGCTGTCGACCACTTACACCGCCCCCGAGGTGAATCTGGGGAAGAAGGCTCCGGCGATCCCGCCGCGCAGCGCCAAGCAGTTGGGCGTGGTGTACAAGGCCGGCGATCTGATCTGGGTTGCGACGCTGACGGTGCAGACGGTCAAGCCGGACGACCAGACCTATGCCAAGGATTCCGACGAGATCATCAAGGGGTTCCAGCTACTTCCGCCACGGTAACGCGGACCCCAGCCCCCGTCAGTCGCCCCTGGCACCGGTCGCAGGCCAGTTCGCCGGCGAACTCCTTCCCGCACCCACGGTGAAGCAGCGTGACGGCCGGTCCCTCTGGTGCGACGAACCAGCGCTGCGCCCATTGGAGTGCGGCGGTCAGAACGGCGCCGAAGGCCAGGCCCTTATCGCTCAGTCGATAGCGCACCCGCTCCGATCCGGCCCGCTGAGCCGGTTGGGTGCTCAGCACGCCGATGGCGCAGAACGTCTGGAGCCGTTCGGTGAGCAGGCTCGGCGGTGCCCCGAGTTGGGCCTGGAAGTCGGTGAAACGCGAGGTCCCCAGAAAAGCGGTCAGCAGCAGTGCGGCCGCCCAACGGTTCCCGAGCACGGTCATGGTCTCCGGGAACAGCCCCGCCTGCCGATCTCCGGTCTGCGAATCGGATCGCCGCCGGGTGGCGGAGACCGGTGTCGATCGCGCCCACTGCCCGCTGGGCCCCAGGGCGAGGTCGACCTCATCGCCATCGGCCCGCGCGCCACACGCCGAGCAGCGCCACAGCGGGGAAAACAACTCCCCGCAACGTTCGTCGCGCATTGCCGGCAGCCGCTCGCGGTGCGCGCTCACCCAGGTGCGCTCCCACTCCCAGATCAACAGCAGCAACGGCCACAGCGACCGGCTCCGGGCCGTGGGCAGATACCGGTTCTGCCGACGGTCCAGCAGGCCCTCGTCAACCAGCAGTCGCAGCCGCTTGGCCAATACCGAATTCGACACCGGTAGCGCGGTGGTGAAGTGGCTGTAGCGGTCGGCGCCCATCAGTGACTGCTGCAAGATGAGCAGGTTCCACTCGTCGCCGAGCAGGCCCAGCATCCGGCCGATGGCATTGGTCTGGCCGGGTTCCAGTTCGGTCGGTTCGGCCCCTTCGGATGTCCCGTCCACCGTCGCCGTCCGCTTCGTCGTCGGCTAGAGCCCGACGGCCTCGGCGGCGCGATCGGTCTCCCGCCACCGGCGCACCGCCGATCCGGCGACCCAGGTCGAATGGGTTCCGCTGGAAATGCGTTCGGGCAGTTGCAGTTTGCAGACCGGGCCGTCCTCGATCCGGGCGGCATCGAAGACCAGGCAGTAGGACGCGTCGGCGTTCATGTCGGTGGTCAGCGTGACCAGATACCCGTCATCCTCCGAGGCGCTGCCCAATCGCGGGGCCATCGCGGTCTCGCTGCCGTAGACGCCCTCGCCGAAACCGATGCGCTGTTCGGTCCCGGCCACCACGTCATGGCGGACCAGTCCGTCGAAGAGGAACCAGCCCGGCTTGCCGGTTGCGGCGTAGACGTAGCGGTACGGTTCCCCGCCGTGGCCCGGGTTGATCATGCCGAACTCGGAGATGGTGTCGCTCAACGGTTCCTCCGTGACCGAACCGGTGACAAGGTTGAGTCGCCAGCGGTGCAGGCGGGCCTGCATCCGGTCCAGTGCCAGGAAACGGAACGCGCGCTGCCACTTGTCCCCGGCGCCGTCGTCGGCGGGTTCGGGCTCACCCTGATAGAAACCGTCCAGCACGATCTCGTCGCCGTCCTCGTAGGCGTTGGTGAAGTGCAGGACGAAAGTCGGATCGGCCTCGAACCAGCGGACCTCGGCGCTGCCGCCCCGGCGGGGGATCACCGCGAAACGAGATGGCATGTCCCGGTAGAAGTGCGGTACGTGCAGGTTGCGCTCCAGGAGTTCCGGGCGCCAGAACAACGGAAAGTCGTTGAGGATCGCGTAGTTACGGGTGAAGGCCATATCGTGCGGAAGTCGAGGGCCGGGTAGTGGCACGTCGACGTAGTGGACCAGGTCATTGTCGGCGTTGACCACCCCATAGTGCAGGTAGGGCGCGGACTTGGCGTAGTTGAAGAACAGCATCTCGTCGGTGCGCTCATCGACCTTCGGGTGTGCCGAGACGCCCCAGTCGAAGGGGAAGGCGCCGTTCCAGGTGTCCTTGCCCAGGGTGTCGCCGGTGTAGGGGTCCACCCGGTAGAGGTCGCCGCACTGGTAGAAACTCGTCAGCGCCGTGCCGCGGTGGACGACGACATCGGTGCTGGATGCGTCCTTGAGCATCGTGCGGGCCCCCCAGCCGTGGTCGGCCCTGGCCAGCGACAGCGGTTCGGCCAGCCCGGGCCACAGCGGACCGCCGGCCTGCTGTTCGGCCTCGAAGGCCTCGGTGCGGACGAACCGGTTGCGGTAGAACGCCTTTCCGTCGCGGAAGCCGACGATATGCAGCATCCCGTCGCCGTCGAAGGGATGGTAGGACTTCAACGCGGGATGCAGCGGGTTCTCGGTGTTGCGCAGGTAGAGCCCGTCGAGGTCGGTGGGAACCTCGCCGGCGACCACCCTCAGGTCGTCCGCTTTCCACTCGGTGTTCTGCGGCCGCCACGGCCCCGTCCGGTAGGGGTGGTCGTCGTCGTCGGGCAGGGTGGACAGGAACTTTCCGACGATCTCAACGTCCATTTCGGGCTCCCATCAGGCGGTGTCTCTCATCAGGCGGTGTCTCTCATCGGGCGGGGTCCTCGGCGGACCCGATGACGAAACTGACCGTGGTGGCGGTGCTTCCGCCGATGTTGAGGGTGCCGAACCGCCGTGCGTCGTCCACCTGGTAGTCGGCGGCCAGCCCACTGACCTGTTTGGCGGCGTCGAGCATCATCCGGATGCCGGAGGCGCCGACCGGGTGGCCGCCACCGATCAGCCCTCCGCTGGGATTGATCGGCAGCCGGCCGCCGATCTCGATGTCGCCGGACTCCACGGCCTTCCATGACTCGCCCGGCCCGGTCAGCCCGATGTGGTCGATCGCGAGGTACTCGCTGGGGGTGAAGCAGTCGTGCACCTCGAAGCCGTCGACGCCGTCGAGATCGGTCTGCGCGCGGCCGAAGGCGTCCCGGACGGCGGCGCGGACGTGTGGGAGCACATACGGGTTGCCGGCGTCGCGTTCGAGTTTCTGACGCAGCCCAAGGCCGACGGTGCGGTGGCCCCATCCCTCGATGAGTCCGATCGGACGCACTCCTGGGTGCTCGCGGAGGAACTCGTCGCCGACCAGGACCACGCCTGCGCCGCCGTCGGTCATCTGGCTGCAGTCGAAGCGCCGGATCCGTCCCTCGATACGGGGGTTGACCGCATCGTCGCCGCCGTTGACGGTGAGGTCGGGCACGCGCCAGTCGCGGGTCTGAGCGTTGGGGTTGCGCCGGGCGTTGGACAGGTTCACCGTGGCGATCGCGCGCAGATGTGCGTCGTCGAGGCCGAATCGGCGGTCGTACTCGTCGGCTACCTGGGCGAACATGTACGGCCAGAGATACTTGGCCTCCTGCCCCTCGTGGCCGGCCCAGGCCGCCGTACCGAGGTGAGCCGCGGCGGTGTCGCTGGGGACGGTCTTCTCCAGTTCCAGGCCGACTACCAGTGCGGTCCGGTAGTTGCCGGCCCTCAGGTCGGCCATCGCGGCCAGGGCCGCCACGCTGCCTGAGGCGCAGGCCGCCTCGTGTCGGGTCGCCGGGGTGTCCCACAAACCGTCGTGCACGGTGGCCGGCATCGCCCCGAGGTGGCCCTGGCCGGCGAACAATTCGCCGAAGGCATTGGCTACGTGAACGACGCCGATATCGGCGGCGTCGATCATCGCCTCGGCCAGGGTCTGGTCGACTACCTCCTGAGTCAGGTCGGCGAAATCGCGGCCCTCGCGCGTCAGATTCCGCGCGAAATCGCTCTGATAACCGCCGAGGATCCAGACGTTGCCGCCGGTGATCGTGCCCACGGGAACAAAGAATACTCCAGTTAAGAGAGCGGCAACCTTGGTCAGGCCTCGGGCGGCGTGTTAGGTTTCCTCAGTAAATTTTCAGACTTCTTTCAACCTGAGGGGTTTAGCAAAATGCCCAGATCCGTATGGTCCCTTTCCCTCGCCGGCACCGCCCTGGTCAGCGCCGGTGCGCTGGTCTTCGCCACGCCGGCGATCAACGCCAACGCCGCCCCGGCCCCGATGCCGAACCTGACCGTGGCCTCGCCTGCCATCGCGTTGCTGTCCAACGGCCACGGCTACGGATACGGCCATGACGATCACGATGACGACGATGACTACTACTACGGCTACGGCTACGACGACAGCCATGCCGACGGCGACGATGACGGCCACGGCTGGGGTGGCTTCGGCGGAATCGGCTCCTTCATCACCGACTTCCTGGCCAACAACCAGGACGAAGTCCTCTCGGTGACCGCGATGATCCCGACCTTCTACCTGGGGCCGGTGGCGGTGGGGAACTCCCTGCTCGCCAACGCCTACTACAACGGCTACGAGGGCTCGGCCACCGGAGTTCAAGGAGTGCTGGCCTACGTCACCGGCCAGTTCGGTGCTCCCCAGGGCGATCTGGTGCAGACCGTTGTCCTCGGTCTGACGTCGATGGTGCCGCAGTTCAACATCGGGCCTGTGGCCGTCGGCAACTCGCTGCTGGCCACCGCCTACTTCAGCGGATACAACGGCTCGGCGACCGGGCTTCCCGGTGTGATCTCCTATGTCAGCGATCAACTCGGGCTGCAGGCGGCCCCGGCCGCAGCAGCGGTTGCCGCCGCTCCGGTGGCCGAGTCCGCCGCGGTGGCGGCTGCCAGTGAGCCCGTCTCGGTGCCGCGTTCGGCGGCATCGCAGGCCGCTCCGGTCGCGGAGGTTGCCGTCGGAACGGCTTCGGATGACTCCGCTGCCGTGGTCGCCGCCGCCACCGGTGTGGTGGCCGAGGAGGTCTCGGCTGTCGGTGCGGGCAAGGCCGATCCGGCCGGCGTAGGCCGTTCGGCCGGTCGGGGCGCGGCCTCGGCGAAGGGCGGCGACACCGACGGTTCGGGCAAGGCCCGCGCCGCGCGGGCGGGCCGGGCGGCCGGCCGGTAGGGCAGATCCACACCGAATTCATCTGACGGTTTCATCTGACGGTGAAGTGGCCCCGAACCTTTCGGTTCGGGGCCACTTTGTCGCCCCGCTGATGTCGGGTGCGCCTGGGCGCTCCCGGCCCGCTCGGCTCGCCATCCGGATTTACCCGTCGCGAGCCGCGGTCGGGGTTTAGCGTTGGACGACCCCGAATCAAGGAGGACACCGTGGCGGACAGCCCGGAAAGCAGTGCCCCGGCCGAGACGGCAGGCGTGACGAATGCTCCTGCCAAGAAGGCTGCCGCCAAGAAGGCTGCCGTGAAGAAGGCTGCCGTGAAGAAGGCTGCCGTGAAGAAGGCGCCTGCCAAGAAGGCTGCCGTGAAGAAGGCTCCTGCCAAGAAGGCGCCCGCCGAGAAGGCTGCCGTGAAGAAGGCGCCCGCCAAGGAGGTGCCGCCGCAGAAGACGCCCGCCAAGACCCTCCGGGGCGGAGAGACCATCACCGAGGCCCGGCGCCTCGGCGGTTGGGATTTCGCGACCTGGCGGATGGCCACCGACGATCCGGTGATGCGATCGACCATTCTGGGTTTGCTCGTGCTGGAGAGCGGCCCGGACTGGGGCAAGCTGCGCGAGCGCTACGAGCGGGCCACCCGACTGGCCCCGGTGCTGCGTTCGGTGATCGTCGAGGGTCCGACCGGTTTCGAGACACCGCGTGTGGTGGTCGATCCCAACTTCGACCTGTCCTTCCACATGCGCCGGTTCCGTATGCCGGAGGGATCGACGTGGGCCGATGTGCTTGAAGAGGCACGTAGACAGAGCATGGCGGATTTCGACAAGGACCGGCCGCTGTGGCGGGTGACCCTGCTCGAGGGGCTACCCGAAGGGAAGTCCGTACTGGTGCAGAAACTGCACCACGCCATCGCCGACGGCCAGGGTGCGGTGCAACTCGGCCTGGCGTTGCTCGACTTCACCCCGGAGGGCGCGGATCTTGGTCCGATGCCGCCGGCGCCGGCGCCGGTGGTCCTCGACACGAAGGGCTTCATGCAGGCGGTGATTCGCAACAACGTCGGCTGGGTCGCCAAGACCGCCGAGGAGGCGATCAAGGGCCTCCCGTCGTTGGCGCTCTCAGCGATCCGCCATCCACGCACCTTGATCGGAAAGGTGAGGGGCACAGCCGAATCCGTGGCGCGATTCACCAAAGTGTCGGTCGAGCCGTTGTCCCCGATCCTTCGGGGTCGCAGTATCAACTACCACTTCGACACCATCGACCTCGACTTCGTGAAGTTCAAGGCGGCTGCCAAGAAGCGGGACCGGACCGTCAACGACCTGTTCCTCGCTGCGATCAGCGTCGGCATGTGCCGTTATCACGAGAAGATGGGGCACCCGGTCGATGAGCTGCGGATGAACATGCCGATCTCGCTGCGCACCTCGGCGGAGGAGAGTAACGCGGTGACCATCGCCCGCTTCGAGATCCCGGTGAGCAACGCCATCGACGATGTGCTGGAGACGGCAGCCGACACCGTGCGCGCCTGGCGGGCGGAACCGGCACTCAAGCTGGCCGACTACCTCGCCGAGCTCAGCCGATTCCTGCCCCCGGAGCTGGTGTCGGCGGCCGCTCAGACCTCTGACCTGACCGCGTCCAATGTGCCTGGTCTGCCGGTTCCGGTGTGGCTGGCCGGGGCGAAGGTGGTGCGGATGTACCCGCTGGTCGGCACTGTCGGTGCGGCGATCAACGTCACGATGCTGACCTACACCGATACCGCGAGCCTTGGCATCAGCAGCGATGACGCGGCCGTCCAGGACCGCGAGGAACTGATCGCCAGCCTGCGGTACGGCTTCCGCAAGGTGATCGGCGCTCCGGTGACTGAGGGCGACCCGCTGAGCGTGTAGGCGATCCAAGGCGGGATTGGCTGGTGCCCCCGGCAGGATTCGAACCTGACTGAGGTTCCGGCGCGGCTATTGAGTTGACATGCGGTTTATGGCCTCTAGCTGCTGCTATCCACCCTTACCCCGCCCCGCTAGTATAGGCCATATTCGGACACTTGCGGCAGTAATGTTGCACGAACATTGCACGGACGGGGGAGGCCATGAGCAGAAAACGGCGGGGATTCGGGCGGCTGCGGCAACTGCCTTCAGGGCGCTGGCAGGCGGCCTATATCGGCCCCGACACGAAGCTACACACAGCACCGCGCACCTACGCCAACGAACACGACGCCGAGGGCTGGCTGGCCGCCGAACGCCGCAAGATCGACCTCGAAACGTGGGGTGCGGTCGAGCGCTCCGACGGCATCACCCTGCGTGATTATGCCGACCGCTGGATAGAGCAACGGCACCTGCGGACCCGGACCCGCAAGCACTACGAATCCATGCTGAAGCGGCTCATCCTGCCCGACCTCGGCGATATCAAGCTGGTGAAGCTGACCCCGGCCCGTGTGCGGGAATGGCACGCTGGCCTCGGCTCCGCCCATCCGACCCGCAACGCCCACGCGTACGCGCTGCTTCACGCTATCTGCGCCACCGCCGTCGCTGACGAGGTGCTCGACGCGAACCCGTGCCGCATCCGGGCGGCCATGCAGACCAAACGTAAGCGCGACGTGGACGTGCTCACCCCCGCTCAGGTTGACGCCCTGGCCGCCGCCATGCCCGCCGAGCTTTCGGCCAGCGTTGTCCTGGCCGCGTGGTGCGGTCTGCGGTGGGGTGAAACCTCCGAGCTGCGCCGCAAGGACGTGAGCGCCGACGCCGCCGTGCTGCGGATACGCCGAGCCGTGACCTACCGGGATGGGGAGTTCAGCGTCGGGGAACCCAAGACCGCCGCCGGTATCCGCGACGTCGCGGTGCCGCCGCATATCCGGCCGACGCTGCAAGCGCACCTGAAGAACCACGTCGGCAAGGGCGCCGAGTCGCTGCTGTTCCCCGGAGACGACGGCGGTCACCTGCGCGGCGACCAGTACCGCACCCACTGGGAGAAAGCCCGCGCCGCCATCGACAAGCCGACCCTGCGCGTGCACGACCTGCGCCACGTCGGCGCCGTGCTGGCCGCCCAGTCCGGCGCGACGACCGCCGAGTTGATGCACCGCCTCGGCCACACCACGCCGTCGATGGCGCTGCGCTATCAGCACGTCGCGGAGAACCGTGACGCGCTCATCGCCGAGAGGTTGTCGGCGCTGGCGGCGGCGGAGCGCGGAGCCGGGGCGTGACCTACGTCGGACGTACCCCATGGATGGCGCAATGGTGGCTGGACCGTTTGGATACGCCGCCGTTGGTAGTGATTCGCTGCGGTCGTCACGCTGTTGGTGAACCGAAGTGCCTAAACGCAATTGGTGAAGTCAAGCGAAGCGACGACGGCTGCGTGCTGGCTATGAGTGTCGAGGTCCATCCCGAAAGCGAAGCACCGAAACCGCCGGCCGTCGACGATCGTTTGCGGGCCCACCTGGCGGCGTCGCACGACGACATCGACCAACTGATCGCTGATGTCGAGGAGCTCATCGACCACAACGCCAAGTTACTCCGCGCATCTGGGGGCGGCCGCGTCATACAGAAGCGGGCCGCATGGCCGAATCTGGTCGCACCCATCAAACATCTGAGCTACTACGTCTGCCGCGAGCACGGCGAGATCGGCGTTGATGTCGAGGCGCTGGCCGCGTTCGCTGCGGACACGCACAGGCCTAAGCGGACATACTGGGCGAACCGTGGCGTAGGCTGACAATCAGAGTCCACGCGGTGCGCGAAACCCGTTAGGGGAACGGCCGGGACAGCCGAAACAACCAAGGAGTTGTTTCGTCTTGTCCACGAAGCGCAACAAAACGCGCACTACCGAACTAATCGGCCTGCAAGAGGCCGCTGACCGCTGCGACGTTTCCTACCGGACCGTTCGCCGCTGGATCGCCGCCGGACGTATCAACGCCGTCCGGGTCGGCCCCCGCCTGCTCAAGGTCAACGCCCGCGACGTTGACGCCCTCATCCAGCCGGTGGGCGGTGCCGCGTGACCCGGACACGAAAGCGCCCGGCCGTCTCCGACCGGGCCACCTCGACAACCACCACGCTGCACCCCGAGTCTAGCCTGCACCACCGCCAGGACGGCTACAGCGCACCCACCCCCGACGACCGCCTCGACGCCGAGGTCATCGACGCGGCCAAAGCCCGCGGATTCGCCATCGCCGTCCGCTGCACCCGCTGCGGACAATGGGTTGTCGCAGCGAAATCCGTTGCCGCCCATCTGGGTCCGGTGTGCCGAGCGAAGCTCGACGCCGAGGCGGTGAGCCAGTGAGGGGTTTCCTCGATCACGCCCTGGCCTACGCCGCCGCCGGCCTGCCCGTGCTGCCATTACGGACACGGGCCAAAGAGCCGGCAACCCGGCACGGCAAGGACGACGCCACCCTCGACGCCGAGCAGATCCGCGACTGGTGGACCCGACACCCGCACCACAACATCGGCATCCGTCCTCCCACCGGGGTGCTGGTGGTCGACGTGGACCCCCGCAACGGCGGCGACCTCACACTCCGGGGGCGACTACCGCGCACCTGGACATGCGAAACCGGATCCGGCGGCCTGCACATCTGGCTTCGCGCCCACCCCCGGCCCTGGCGGGCCACCATCGCCGTCGGCGTGGATCTGAAAACAGCGACCGGCTACCTCGTCGCGCCACCGAGCATTCACCCCAACGGCCAGCGGTACCGGTGGACCAACCAAGCACCCATCGCCCACGCCCCCGGCTGGCTGCTCGACCGGGCCACCAAACCCAAACCCCCACCGCCGCAACCATTCACCGGTGAGGTCGGGAAGCGGGAGACCGGCCTCATCAACACCGTCGCCTCTGCTACCGACGGTAGCCGCAACAGCGTCCTGTACTGGGCCGCCTGCCGCGCGCTGGAATCTGGCGCCTACCGCCACATCCGCGACGGCCTCACCGAGGCGGCCAGATCAACCGGCCTGCCAGACCGGGAAATCGAGAACACCCTCCGATCAGCAGAACGCGGGGTGACCGCGTGAGCATCAACTACAGCAACGCCGCCCCGCCGCGGATGACGTTGGCCGAGGCGCACACCGTGTTCCGGCGGTGGCTCGGCGACGACTACGACACCGACGCCCTGGACGCCGTGCTGGCCGCCGCCGCCGTCGAACACCTCGACGGCGACCCGCTCTGGCTGCTACTCATCTCCGGGTCCGGCAACGCCAAAACCGAGACCGTGCAAGCCCTCGACGGCATCGGCGCCACCATCACCAGCACCATCGCCTCACAGGGCGCATTGCTGTCGGCGACGGCCAAGAAAGAACGCGCCGCCGACGCCACCGGCGGGCTGCTCCGCAAGCTCGAACCCCGCGGGACGCTGGTCATCAAGGACGTGACCAGCATCCTGTCCATGTCCGGTGAGGCCCGCGCCGAAGTCCTCGGAGCTCTGCGCGAGGTCTATGACGGCCGGTGGTCGCGCAACGTCGGCACCGACGGCGGCCGCACCCTGGAATGGTCCGGGCGCATCGCCGTGGTCGGCGCGGTCACGACCGCCTGGGACAAAGCCCACGCCGCCATCGCCTCGATGGGCGACCGGTTCGTCCTGGTGCGAATGGACTCGACCACCGGACGGCAGAAAGCGGGCCGGCGGGCCATCGGCAACACCGGGCAGGAAATAGAGATGCGCGCCGAGCTGGCCGCCGCGGCGGCCGGCGTCATCGACGGCATGAACACCGCGCCGGTCACCATCACCGACGCCGAAACCGACGTGCTACTGGCCGCCGCCGATCTGGTCACCCTCGCAAGGACCGGCGTGGAGTACGACTACCGCGGCGACGTGATCGACGC
>JAGQTQ010000071.1:0-1586 GCA_020438905.1 Mycobacterium sp. | reverse complement strand
GTCGCCATCGGCATGGACCGCGGGACGGCGCTGCGGCTGGCCATCCGCTGCGCCCGCGACTCGATGCCACCGCTGCGGCTGGCCATCATTGACGACATCGCCGCCCACCCCGACTCATCGACGGCTGATGTCCGCAAGCGGATCGGCAAGCCGAGGGCCACCGTGGACCGGCAGTTGCAGGCGCTGCACATGTTGGGCGTTCTGGACTGCGACGAGCACGAAACCACATGGGCGGGCAAAGACGTGACGCGCTGGGAGTACCGGCTCGCCGACGGTATCGACCCGGACGCCCTGAACCCGAAATCAGTACCAGATTTAGCGGTACCTACCCCTAACCCCAATAGAAGTAGGGCAGGCCAAGTCCCACCGCCCCATGCACCCTCCGCTAAATCTGGCACCGTCCCACCAGCACGAATATCGGCGGATGAGTGCCCGGTGTGCCGCTGGCCAGTTACCCCCGGCATGGACGACAACGGCCGACACCCCGACTGCGCCAGCACCACCGCCGAGGCGCTCTGGTGACTCCCGTTCCGGCCATGCTGCGGCACGCCCTGGCCGCCGCCGCGCCTCGCCTCGACGGGGCGGCCTGCCTCGGCATGTGGGAAGCGTTCGACCCCGCCGACACCGGCGAGACCGAGCAGGACGTGGACTACCGGCACCGCACCGCTATGGGGATCTGTGCCCGCTGCCCCGCCCTGTCCGCCTGCCGCACCTGGGTCGACAGCCTGCCGCCCCGCCAACGACCCGGCGGCGTCACCGCCGGGCGAATCAACCCCACCCCATCCGAGAAGGGAATACCCGCATGACCCGACACGATCCCGCCGATATCGCCGTCACCCCGGCCGACCAGCGTCGCGCCGCCGAACTGGTCGAGGCCGCCCTCCGCGGCGACGGCAACCAGCTCGGCGAGCACCTGGCCGACCTGCACCACGCCGGCACGGACCGCACCCTCGCCACCATCGCGGTGCTGGCCCGCAACCTGGCCGTCACGCTGGTCGCCGTCCACGGCGACACCGCCGCCCTGAAGATCATCGAATCTACCCGCCTGGACGCCCTGCTGGCCGACGACGACCACCCACCCCACCCATGACACCGGCGACAGCCCGCCCGACCCTGCACGGCCCTGTCAGCGTGTCGCGCCGCAACCCCCATTCCGCCGCGCCGAGGCATAATGGGGACCAGTCCCGCCGGTTCGGTTGGCCGCTGGGACGTCGATACACAGCGCCGAGAGGTCCGCAGGCGTGGGCCAGCGGGTGCGCCGTCCGTCCGCCGCTGCAAGGCGGGCCAGCGGCCCCGTCCGCCCCGCCTGCGGACCCCCGGAAGCCGGTAGGCCAGCGGTGCGGGACGCCCTTGCAGCGGGCACCCCTAGACCCGTCCGTCTCCCCGCGAATCCCCCTGTAACGCCGCGCATTTTTCGTGCGCGGCCGGAATCGCCCAAGGAGCGAAAACATGTCTATCCGTGAAACCATGCTGCGGGCCAAGGCCCGCGAGATCCGGCCCGAACTGAAAGCCGCCCGCGACGTGGCCGCCAAGGCCGCCGACGAACACCGCAACATGACCGCCGACGAACAGGCCGTCTACGACGC
>JAGQTQ010000012.1 GCA_020438905.1 Mycobacterium sp. | reverse complement strand
ACACCCGCGCCTACCCTGTTGTTCTGAAAGCATGCCGACGTCCGCTCGTGCGGGGTCGAGCGTGATTGGCGCAGAAAGGCTGGCATGAGCGACCAAACACCCTTGCATGACGTCATCGTCATCGGATCCGGCCCGGCCGGTTACACCGCCGCCATCTACACCGCGCGTGCGGAGCTACGGCCGCTGGTATTCGAGGGGACAGCCTTCGGCGGCGCACTGATGACGACCACCGAAGTGGAGAATTACCCCGGCTTCCGTTCCGGAATCATGGGCCCGGAACTGATGGACGAGATGCGCGAGCAGGCCCTGCGCTTCGGTGCCGATCTTCAAATGGAGGATGTCGAGTCCGTATCGCTGGACGGACCGGTCAAGGAGGTCGTCACTGCCGGCGGCGAGACGCACCGCGCGCGGGCGGTGATCCTCGCGATGGGCGCGGCGGCCCGCTACCTCGGCGTCCCCGGTGAACAGGAGTTACTGGGCCGCGGCGTCAGCGCCTGCGCCACCTGCGACGGGTTCTTCTTCAAAGACCAGGACATTGCCGTGATCGGCGGCGGCGACTCGGCCATGGAGGAAGCCACCTTCCTGACCCGGTTCGCACGCACCGTCACCCTGGTCCATCGCCGCGACGAGTTCCGAGCATCCAAAATCATGTTGGAACGGGCCCGTAACGACGAGAAGATCACCTTTCTGACCAACACCGCCGTGGTGGCGGTCGAGGGCGACACCACCGTGACCGGGTTGAAGGTACGCAATGTGCTTTCCGGCGAGGAGTCCACCCTGCCCGTCACCGGCGTTTTCGTCGCGATCGGCCACGATCCGCGCTCCGAGCTCGTCCGGGATGCGGTCGAGGTAGATCCCGAGGGTTACGTACTGGTCCGCGACCGCGGCACCGCAACCTCGCTTCCCGGGGTGTTTGCGGCCGGCGATCTGGTTGACCGGACCTACCGGCAGGCCATCACAGCCGCCGGAAGCGGGTGCGCCGCCGCCATCGACGCCGAACGCTGGCTGGCTCATCCGCATGACAGCGCAACCGCCACAGAGATGATCGGAGCCCAGTGAACAGCAAGGCGAGCACAGTCGACGTTTCGGACGGAAGTTTCTCCGACGCGGTTCTGATTAGCCCGATTCCCGTCCTGGTCGACTTCTGGGCAAGCTGGTGCGGTCCGTGCCGGATGGTAGCCCCCGTCCTCGAGGAGATCGCCAAGGAGAAAGCCGGCGCACTGACGGTGGCCAAGGTCGACGTGGACGCCAATCCGGGCACCGCTCGTGACTACCAGGTGGTGTCGATCCCCACCCTGATCCTGTTCAAGGGCGGGAGACCGGTCAAGCGCATCGTCGGCGCCAAGAGCAAACCCGCATTGCTGCGAGAGATCGCCGACGTCCTCTAGCAACCGGTCCCCGCGGCTGGGAGCTCCCGCGATGGCGACGAATTCGTTACCCGAGGCTCGGCGTGATCGGTTTCCTGAAACCAGCCATCTTCTGCGACAATGCTAGTCATGTCGAGTCCCGGCCACGGCCACGGCGATGCTGTCGGCAGCCAGGCCAGCGCGCCCGGAGACGCTCTGCGTCGTGGGGACCGCGGTGGTGCGGTCGTGGAGATCCGTGCCTCGCTCACCGCACTCGGATTGCTGGACAACCCGGACGAGGATCCCACCACCGGCAGGCACGTGGCGATGGACATGTTCGACGACGAGCTCGACCACGCCGTGCGGGACTTTCAGCAACGGCGCGGCCTGCTGGTCGACGGTATCGTCGGCGGTGCCACCTACCGCGCCCTGAAGGAGGCCTCCTACCGCCTCGGCGCGCGAACGCTGTCCCACCAATTCGGCGCGCCGATGTACGGCGACGATGTGGCGACACTGCAGTCGCGCCTGCAGGATCTGGGTTTTTACACCGCACTGGTTGACGGCTACTTCGGTCTGCAGACCCACAACGGTCTGATGTCGTATCAGCGCGAGTACGGGCTGGCCCCCGATGGCATCTGCGGCCCGGAAACTTTGCGCTCCCTCTATTTCCTGGGTTCCCGCGTCACCGGCGGTTCCCTGCACGCCATCCGTGAAGAGGAACACGTTCGCCGCTCTGGACCACGGCTGACCGGTAAGCGGATCATCATCGACCCGGGCCGCGGCGGTGGCGATCAGGGTCTGATCGTCAACGGCCGGCAGGGTCCGATGAGTGAGGCGGACATCCTCTGGGATCTCGCCAGCCGCCTCGAGGGCCGGATGGCGGCAATCGGCATGGAGACCTTCCTGTCCCGCCCGTTCAATCACAGCCCCTCGGACGCCGAGCGCGCCGCAACCGCCAACACCGTCGGCGCCGATCTCATGATCAGCCTGCGTTTCGACCGTCAGAAGACCCCGTCGGCCGGTGGTGTCGCGTCGTTCTATTTCGGCAGCGCGCACGGTTCGGTGTCCACCATCGGCCGCAATCTGGCCGACTTCATTCAACGGGAAGTGGTGGCGCGCAGTGGTCTACCGGATTGCCGCACCCACGGGCGGACTTGGGATCTGTTGCGGCTGACCCGGATGCCGACTGTTCAGGTCGACGTCGGCTACATCACCAACCCGCGCGACCAGGCGATGGTGGTAACCAGGGAAGGTCGCGATGCGATCGCCGAGGGCATCCTGGCCGCGGTGAAGCGCCTCTACCTGCTCGGCAAGAACGACCGGCCCACCGGGACCTTCACCTTCGCCGAACTGCTCGCCCATGAGCAGTCCGTCGAGCAGGGCAGGTCGGCGGTCTGAACTCCGGTTCGGACTCAATTGCCGACCGGCTGTATCGCAACGCTCTCCAGCAGACGCTCCAACGCCGCCTCGACCTCGGCTTTCCAGCCGAGGCCCTTGTCGAGTTCCAGGCGCAGTCTCGGAAAATAGCGGTGCGGCGCAACGACGGTGAAGCCGACGTCCATGAGAAAGTCGGCGTCGATCATGCAGGATTCGATGGAACATTCCGCCAATGCGTCGATCGCCGGCTGCAATTCTTGGTCAACCGGGACCGAACCGAGCAATTCAGAGGCTTGCGCGGTCCGACCGAAGGCCTCCAGCGCACGGACCCCGCGTCGGACCAACTCGTTGACGACGTGGCTGAGCAGCAACGCCGGAAGACCCTCGTCGGTGCCGGGCTCGACCCCCATCGATGTCAGCAGCACCGCATCGGCGCTGACCGGAGCGGTCGGAAACCGCTGGGCACGCGGGACCGCGCGCGGTGGCGCGTAGAGCGCATAGCCCAGACACGACTCGTCTTCTCCGAGGACCGATGCGCCCGAAGGACCGATTGCGACCTGCCCGCAGGATCCCCACTCCAGCATGACCATCGAGAGCCACGCCTCTTTCTCAAACTCCGGGTCCGGCAGAGCGTCACCACCCAGGGTCCGCGGATCCACTTCCCAGAACACACACCGGCGGGCGTGCTTTGGCAACTGCTCGAATCCCTCGAGCCGAAGCGGTCTGATGTGAACGGACACTAGCTCCCCCGGTTTTCCGGCGGTGCGGAGACGCACAGCATCCCCAGGATAGGAGAGCCGGGCCGTCCATGGTTCGATTCTGCCCTGGCGGCACGTCTCAACCCCATCGCATATGAAATCACTTGCCGCTGAACCAGATTCACGGTACCGCTCCGGACCGTCGCGGCCTGGATTGGGAATCTGTCACAGTGACGTAACGCCCTGGTGTGATGGGTCGTTGTTATTTCACGGCCGCGGGGTCCATCAGACCCACGATTCGCTGGAGATCGTCCACCGATCCGAACTCCACGACGATCTTTCCCTTGCGCTTACCCAAGCTCACCGTCACCCGGGTGTCATAGGTACCAGACAATCTCTCGGCGACATCCTGAAGTCCCGGCATCTGGATGGGCTTGCGGCGTTGCGGACCGTTCGGCCGAGAACCTCCCCGGTTGGCCAGCGTGACCGCCTCTTCTGTTGCGCGCACCGACAGGCCTTCGGCCACGATGCGTGCGGCGAGTTCCTCTTGGGCCTCGGCGCCGGCATCCAGGGCCAGC
This sequence comes from Mycobacterium sp., assembly GCA_020438905.1. Lineage (GTDB taxonomy): Bacteria > Actinomycetota > Actinomycetes > Mycobacteriales > Mycobacteriaceae > Mycobacterium. The sequence goes on along the minus strand of JAGQTQ010000012.1, from coordinate 24,816 downwards.
AGTGCCCGGGCGTGGCCGGCCGAAAGAACACCCGCCGCAACCCTGCGCTGTACCGGAACCGGCAGTCGCAGCAGACGGATCATGTTCGTGATGACCGGTCGAGAGCGTCCGATCCGGTCGGCGAGTTCCTCGTGGGTGACCGAGAATTCGTCGAGCAACTGCTGGTAAGCCGCCGCCTCTTCCAACGGGTTCAACTGTGCGCGGTGGATGTTCTCCAGCAGCGCTTCCCGAAGCAGATTGTCGTCGGTGGTCTGCCGGACTATCGCCGGGATCACCGATAGCCCCGCCTGCTGAGCCGCGCGCCACCGCCGCTCCCCCATCACCAATTGGTAAGGGCGGTCTCCGTTGGGAGTCTCCCGGACCACGATCGGCTGCATCACGCCCAGTTCACGAATGGAGTGAACCAGCTCGGCCAACGCCTCCTCGTCGAACACCTGCCTCGGCTGCCGAGGATTGGGTTCGATTTCCGACGGGTCGATCTCACGGTAAACGGCGCCCACTTCCGCCGCCGCGACGACGGACCCACCGATCACAACGTCGGCCGCGGCGTCGCCCAGGCGCGGTCCGCCATCGGCCGGACCGGTGGGTATCAATGATGCCAACCCACGGCCGAGTCCACCTTTTCGGCGTGATGACTGCGACATGAACCCTTGCCCTCCCGTTATGCCGGCCGGTGTGCCAACTCGCGGCTGGCGTCCAAATAACTCATGGCGCCCCTAGAACCAGGATCGTAGTCGATGATCGTCATGCTGTAGCCCGGCGCCTCCGAGACCTTAACGCTGCGTGGAATGACGGTTTTCAACACCTTGTCACCGAAGAATCGCCGAACTTCAGACGCCACCTGGTCGGCGAGTTTGGTGCGCCCGTCGTACATGGTCAGCACGACGGTCGTCACACTCAGTCGCGGGTTGAGATGCGCCTTCACCATCTCGATGTTCTTCATGAGCTGCGAGACACCTTCGAGGGCGTAGTACTCGCACTGAATCGGAATCAGCACCTCGGGGGCCGCGACGAGAGCGTTGATCGTGAGCAGCCCCAACGACGGGGGGCAGTCGATGAACACGTAGTCGAAATCCATCTGATCGAGTTCTGCGAGCGCATTGCGTAGCCGGTTCTCGCGGGCCACCATGCTGACGAGTTCGATCTCGGCGCCGGCAAGGTCGATCGTCGCCGGCACGCAGAACAATCGTTCGCTATGCGGACTCTTCCGGATCGCGGCTCCCAGGGGAATGTCCCCGAGCAAGACCTCGTAGGACGACGGCGTCCCCGCCTGCCGATCCGAGACCCCGAGTGCGGTGCTCGCATTGCCCTGGGGATCGAGGTCGATCACCAACGTCTTTAGGCCCTGCACAGCCAAAGCAGCTGCAAGGTTCACGGCGGTGGTTGTTTTGCCGACGCCGCCCTTCTGGTTGGCGACTGTGAAGATCCGCGGCTCCCTCGGTCGTGGCAGTTGGCCGGCCGCCGTGTGTAAGACCTGCATCGCACGCTTGGCCGCCGCCCCGATCGGGGTATCCATCTCATCACCACGCGGCCATGTTTCACGTGAAACATCGTCGGTCGGGTTACTGGGATCGGTCATGATCCCCTCCTCTCGGATTTCCGCGCTTCGCGACCCGAGGGTCTCTTATCGCGTGGACTCAAGGCCTTACCCCGCACTGCCACCACCACGGTCGTGGGTGGGTCCAGATAGTCCGCGCCGCACCTCATCACCTCGACACGGGATGCGCCCCGCCTCGACAGGGACTCCCCCCATTCGGCGACCTCATCCTCAGCGCGGTCACCCTTGAGTGCCAGCATCCGGCCACCCGGCCTCAACAACGGCAGGCTCCACCGCGCCAATTTGTCGAGATCGGCGACGGCGCGTGAAACGACCACATCGGCACCTCCGACTCGATCCAGGATCTCTGCCTCTTCTGCTCTCCCCCGCAGGACCTCGACCGGCAGATCGAGAACACTGGCGACTTCGGACAAGAAATCCGTACGCCGCAGCTTGGGCTCCACCAGTGCCACCGTGAGGTCCGGTCGGGCGATGGCCAATGGCACGCCGGGCAGACCGGCACCACTTCCGATGTCCACCACACGTTCACCGACCTCGATGAGTTCACCCACGGCGGCGCTGTTGAGAATGTGACGATCCCAGAGCCGCTCTACCTCGCGCGGCCCGATCAGGCCCCGCTCGACCCCTTGAACCGCAAGTAGACCCGCGTAAGCCCGTGCCACACCCAACCGTTCACCGAAGAGGTCGGCAGCAGCTTGGGGCGCAGTCGGCGCGCTGGTGTGTTTCACGTGAAACATTCCCTTCGCGCGCGCTGAACTACACCGATGTAACTTCAGTCCTTCAGGACGACAACGCGCCGAGAAGGCTCGACGCCTTCACTCTCACTGTGCACACCATCGACCGCGGCGACCGCATCGTGAACGATTTTGCGCTCGAATGGTGTCATCGGGGCAAGTTCCTCGCGCTCGCCGCCGTCGCGCACCCGCCGGGCGACCTTGTCACCGAGTGCCGACAGTTCATCACGGCGCCGACGGCGCCAGCTGGCGATATCCAGCATCAACCGGCTCCGCTCGCCGGTCTTCTGGTGCACGGCCAGCCGGGTCAATTCCTGAAGGGCATCGAGCACCTCGCCGCGCCGGCCGACCAGTTTGGACAGATCCTCCCCGCCGTCGATGCTCACGATCGCACGGTCACCCTCAACGTCCAAGTCGATGTCACCGTCGAAGTCCAGTAAGTCCAGCAGCTCTTCCAGATAATCACCGGCGATCTCGCCTTCGGCGACCAACCGGTCCTCCAGGTCCTCCGACTTCCCGCCGCGGGCCTCGGTCACGACGGCCTCCTGTGCCTCAGTCTCAGTCATCGTCTCTCCTCTTCACCGATGGATCAGCGTTTGCGTTTCTTCGGCCGTGCGCCCGGCCGCGGTGTGCGACTCGGAGTGGCCGGCTTGGCCTTGGCAGCACCCGTCGGCGGGGACGTCGGCGGCTGCGCCACCGCACCACCGCTAGTCACTTCTCCCGAAGGCTCCGCGGGACCTTCTTCGGAGACGTCACCGGCCGCGCCCGCCTTGCGACCTTTCTGCGGCTTGGCTCCGGGCGCCGGAGCGTTGGCCGAACGCCGAGCCAGCGCCTCCTCCTTCTTGGCCTCTTCTTCCTTCTCGATCTTGCCGAACACGATGTGCTGCTGACCGAAGGTCCAGATGTTGTTGGACACCCAGTAGATGATGATCGCGATGGGAAGGAAAGGACCGCCCACGACAACACCGAGCGGGAAGACATACAACGCCAGCTTGTTCATGATGGCGGTCTGCGGGTTCGCAGCTGCCTCCGGGCTCTGCCGCGCGATTGAAGCTCGGCTGTTGAAGTAAGTCGCGATACCGGCCGCGATCATCAGCGGAATGGAGACCCCCGCCACCGCAACGCGACTGAATTCGGTGTACGCGGCCAAGCCGTGTTGCTGAGTGATCGCGGCACCGATGGGTGCTCCGAACAAGTTGGCATCCAGGAAGTGGCCCACGTCGGTGGCACTGAAGAAGTAGTTCCCCAGTGATCGGTTTTCCTCCACCGACAGACCCAGTCGACCGATGCCGGTCTGAGTCCGGTTGAACGACATCAGCACGTGGTAGAGCCCCAGGAACACCGGGATCTGGGCCAGCATCGGCAGACAGCCCAGAACGGGGTTGAACCCGTGCTCGCGCTGCAACTTCTGCATCTCCATCGCCATCCGCTGGCGATCCTTGCCGTACTTCTTCTGCAGCGCCTTGATCTGCGGCTGCAACTCTTGCATCTGCCGCGTCGTCCGGATCTGCCGGACGAACGGCTTGTACAGCAAGGCCCTCAGGGTGAAGACCAGGAACATGACCGTCAGGGCCCACGCGAAGAAGTTGTTCGGCCCCAGGAACAACGCGAAGAGCTTGTACCAAAGCCACATGATCCCCGACACCGGGTAATAGATGAAGTCGAGGCTGAACCAATTAAACATCTACGCTGTTGACCTCCGGTTGTGGACCGTTGCCGGTGTGCTCACACCGTTGGGGTATCGGATCCCATCCGCCGCTGTGCCAAGGACCACACTTGCCCAGGCGGACCACGCTCAACCAAACCCCGCGGATCACCCCGTACTCGGCAAGTGCATCGACGGCATACTGGCTGCAGGTGGGCACAAACCGACACGACGGCGGTCGCAGCGGCGAAATCATGTGGCGGTACCACTGGACGATCGCGATGAGCCCGCGCGCCAACCCTCCAGTGTTTCGCGTGGTCGTCACCGGCGTCTCTCCAACAGATCGTGCGTCCGACGCAGGCCGACGCGGAGTTCCTCTCGCAACCGAGCTGAAACTGCGGTCCGGCTACTCGGCAGTGCCCTCACCACAACCCTGTCGCCCGGATTCAGTTCGGTCAGTACCGCTCGGACGGCATGCCGCAACCGCCGCGCAACGCGATGACGGTCCACCGCGTTGCCCACCGACTTAGAAACGATGAAGCCGACCAGCGGGGTCGCCGAAGAACCGCCGCTGTCGCGGCAGGCATGCACAACCAAATCCGGCTGGGAAGTCCGCACACCATGCCTGACGGTGTGACTGAACTCCGCAGACCGCGTCATCCGGTTTCCGACCGGGAGCACTCCGCTCGACCCGTGGGTCAGGCAGTCAGTGAGCGACGGCCCTTGCGCCGGCGACCCGACACGATGGCGCGCCCGGCACGGGTGCGCATCCGCAGCCGGAATCCGTGCACCCGGGCACGACGCCGGTTATTCGGTTGGAAGGTCCGCTTGCCCTTGGCCACGGCTCCACTCTCCTGTCACGTCAGGCAGACTCGGCCGGCGGACATTCATCAGGTCCCCGGACCCCGCGACTGCCGTTGCTAAGCTCCGCTCGAACCGGCGCGGTCCCGGTACCCCGGTCGCAGCCGTGTCGCCAGCGTTCGGGCGACTGTTCGAGGGTACTGACCACGACTAGACAGGTCAAACCGCGGTCTTCCGTTCACAATTTTCACCGCAATCCCACAACCCCCGCCCCTGTTGGCACACTGGGTAAAACCTGTTAGCTTCTGGCTCAGTGGAGACTAGGACAGACTGTTAGCCGGTTTCGCTGTTTGTAGACCATTAATGCCAATACGCTGCGCACCGAAAGACCACCGAACTCTGTACACATCTGTGGATAACCATGTGGACAGTTATGGACGACTTGAGCACCGCAGCCTGAGTGTGGACCAGGGGGAAACTGTCGTTGACCGATGTTCCCGGTTCCGACTTCGCCGCCGTGTGGAGTTCCGTGGTCGCCGAACTCAACGGGTCGCCGGACTTCTCCGGCGAATATCACCGTGCCCCACTTGACCCCCCGCTGACACCACAACAACGAGCCTGGCTCAAGCTGGTTCACCCACTGACCTTCGCTGAAGGCTTCGCCCTGCTTTCGGTTCCGAGCCCGTTCGTCCAGAACGAGATCGAGCGGCACCTTCGGATTCCAATCGTCGATGCTTTGAGTCGACGCCTGGGCCAGCGGGTGGAACTCGGAGTTCGAATCGAACCGGCCGGCGAGCATCAGGATCAATCCCCCGATCACGATGTCCCGTTCACCGATCACGACCCAGATGACATCGAAGAAACCAGCACCGATAAGGCCCAACCACCGGAGAACTGGCCCAGCTATTTCACCGAACGGCAACGTTCCAGCCCAGCCTCCGAGCCGGCCGGCAACAGCCTCAACCGCCGCTACACCTTCGACACCTTCATCATCGGCTCGTCGAACCGCTTCGCCCACGCCGCCGCACTTGCCATCGCCGAAGCACCCGCCCGCGCCTACAATCCCCTGTTCATCTGGGGCGAATCCGGTCTAGGGAAAACCCACCTCCTCCACGCAGCCGGCAACTACGCCCAACGACTGTTCCCGGGTATGCGGGTCAAGTACGTCTCCACCGAAGAATTCACCAACGATTTCATCAACTCTTTGCGTGACGACCGCAAGGTGGCCTTCAAGCGCAGTTACCGCGATATCGATGTCCTGCTTGTCGACGACATCCAGTTCATCGAGGGCAAGGAAGGCATCCAGGAGGAGTTCTTCCACACTTTCAACACCCTGCACAACGCAAACAAACAGATCGTCATCTCCTCGGACCGCCCTCCCAAGCAACTCGCCACCCTCGAAGACCGACTCAGAACCCGATTCGAGTGGGGCTTGATCACCGACGTCCAGCCCCCGGAACTGGAAACCCGCATTGCCATCCTGCGCAAGAAAGCGCAGATGGAACGCCTCGCTGTTCCGGACGATGTACTCGAACTGATCGCGAGCAGTATCGAACGCAACATTCGCGAACTTGAAGGCGCCCTCATCCGCGTCACGGCCTTCGCCTCGCTCAACAAGACGCCGATCAATGTCGCACTCGCCGAAATCGTGCTGCGTGATCTCATCGCCGACGCCGGCAACATGCAGATCAGTACCGCAACGATCATGGCCGCCACCGCGGAGTACTTCGACACCACAGTGGAGGAACTGCGCGGTCCCGGCAAGACTCGTGCCCTGGCCCAATCCCGTCAGATCGCGATGTATCTCTGCCGCGAGCTCACCGACCTCTCGCTGCCCAAGATCGGCCAGGCCTTCGGACGCGATCACACCACGGTGATGTACGCCCAGAAGAAAATCCGCAGCGAAATGGCCTCCCGACGCGAAGTGTTCGACAACGTCAAGGAACTCACCACCCGGATCCGGCAGCGCTCCAAGCGCTGAAATCCGTGTTGATCGCGACCCGGCAGGGAAAAAACTTCCGCACCATCGACACCACTGGCCTCAGACCGCATTACCTGAACAACATGTGGATAACGGTGGGATTACCGATCGGCATCGTGGGCACCGAAATGAACAGGGTCAGGTTCTCCACAGTCAGTCGCCCACCACTGCCGCGGTCCTCCACATTCGATCAACACCGAACCGACCCGTTCGAGCAGGCGTTGGACGCATTCATCCCCAACCTGCACAGGCCCTATTACTGATACCGATATCTCTTCCATGATTTCTTCTCAGAAGAACACCCTTGGGGAAAGCCCGCACACAGCCGCACCGACCGGCGATCCTCATGACCCGCAGACCGGTTTGTCACCGCGGTCGAATAGCTTTCAAGATGGCGGTTGACGCTCTACGGTTGGTGAACTGACCGCCGTTCTCGGCTGTCCGACGGTGGCTGGGATGACGAAGGGACGACATGGACGCGACCATGACGGTTGGCTCCGACTTGAAGTTTCGCCTGGTTAGGGAGGACTTCGCCGAGGCCGTGGCCTGGGTCGCACGTAGTCTGCCGAGCAAGCCGCCGTCGAATCCTGTGCTCGCCGGCGTCCTGATCAGCGGATCCGAGGACGGTTTGCGGATTGCGGGATTCGATTTCGACGTATCCGCCGAGGCCTGGGTTCCGGCGGAGATCGCCGCGCCGGGAACGGTTCTGGTTTCGGGACGGCTGTTGTCCGAGATCACCCGGGCGCTGCCCGGCAAGCCGGTGGAAGTCGGTGTCGAGGGATCCCGGATGTTGTTGAACTGTGGTAGCGCCAAATTCTCGCTGCCGGCGATGCCGGTTGAGGATTATCCGACGTTGCCGACGTTGCCGGATGAGACCGGTGTGGTGGCGGCAGATCTGTTCACCGAGGCGGTGAGCCAGGTGGCGGTCGCCGCGGGTAAAGACGACACGTTGCCAATGCTGACCGGCATCAGGGTCGAGATCAGCGGAGACAAGGTCGTGCTTGCCGCCACCGACCGGTTCCGCCTGGCGGTGCGGGAATTGACCTGGTCGAGCACCACCCCAGGTTTGGAGGCTGCGGTCCTCGTACCGGGCAAGACGCTGGCCGAGGTGGCTAAGTCGGTCACCGCGGGAACAGATGTCCACTTGGCTCTCGGTACCGGCGAATCCGTCGGTGAAGAACGGTTGCTGGGCATCAGCAGTGGTGGGCGGCGCAGTAGCACCCGGTTGTTGGACACCGAGTTTCCGAAGTATCGGCAACTGCTGCCGACGGAGCACACCGCGGTTGCCACCATCGGTGTCGCCGAGTTGGCCGACGCGATCAAGCGTGTCGCCTTGGTCGCCGACCGGGGAGCCCAGGTTCGGATGGAGTTCGGCGACGGGGCGGTGCGACTTTCGGCGGGGTCCGACGGAGTCGGTTCCGCGGAGGAGGATCTGGCTGTCGACTTCGCCGGCGAGCCTCTGACGATCGCCTTCAACCCGAGTTATCTCACCGACGGCCTGGCTTCGTTGCATTCGGACCGGGTGACCTTCGGTTTCACGACCTCAAGCAAACCGGCCGTGCTTCGTCCGGCGGAGGACGGCACGGAACTCTCGGGTCCCGGTCCTTTCCCTGCCATCGATAGCGACTACGTCTATCTGCTCATGCCGGTCCGGCTACCGGGCTGACCGGAAACTTCCGTCGACAAGGAGTGCCGTCAATGCAACTGGGTCTGGTTGGTCTGGGGAAAATGGGCTTCAACATGCGTCAGCGGATGCGCGAGGCCGGCCATGAAGTGATCGGTTACGACCCTAGGCCCGAGGTTTCCGACGCCGCGAGTCTCGCCGGCCTGGCCGAGGTTCTCACTGCGCCGCGCGTGGTGTGGGTGATGGTGCCCTCCGGACCGATCACCCACGAGACGATCGCCTCTCTGGCGGAGGTGCTCAGCCCAGGGGATCTGGTGGTCGACGGCGGCAACTCGCGCTACACAGAGGACGGCCCGCATGCCGAACTCCTCGGCAAGCGCGGGATTTCCTTCGTCGACGCCGGGGTTTCCGGTGGCGTTTGGGGATTGACGGAGGGTTACGGCCTGATGGTCGGCGGTAGCGACGAGGACGTCGCCCGGGTGATGCCGATTTTCGACGCCCTGCGGCCGGCCGGTGATGTGGCCGACGGATTCGTCCACGCGGGGCCGGTCGGAGCGGGTCACTACGCGAAGATGGTGCACAACGGCATCGAATACGGCTTGATGATGGCCTATGCCGAAGGGTACGAACTGCTGGCCGCCGAGTCGCTTGATCAAGGACACCCAGGCGGTGATTCAGGCCTGGACCAACGGGACGGTGGTGCGCTCCTGGTTGCAGCAATTGCTGGCAAAGGCTCTGAAAGAGGATCCGAATTTCGCTGATATCTCCGATTACACGGAGGACTCCGGTGAGGGTCGGTGGACCGTCGAGGAGGCGATTCACCATAGGGTGCCGATGCCGGTGATCGCCGCCTCCCTGTTCGCTCGTTTCGCCTCCCGCCAGGAACAATCGCCGACGATGAAAGCGGTCTCGGCCCTGCGCAATCAGTTCGGTGGTCACGCGGTCAAACGGATCCCGCTGTCCGGGTAGTACATGTACGTCCGCCGCCTGGCTCTACGCGATTTCCGTTCCTGGTCGAATGTTGACTTGGAGTTGAGTCCGGGCCGGACGGTGTTCGTCGGAGCCAACGGTTTCGGTAAGACCAATCTCGTCGAGGCGCTCTGGTACTGCGCGACGTTGGGGTCCCACCGAGTCGCGACCGATGCGCCGTTGATTCGCAGCGGCGCGCCGAGGGCGGTCGTGTCGACGATCGTGGTCAACGACGGCCGAGAACTGGCGGTCGATATTGAGATCGCCGCAGGTAGGGCGAACAAGGCCAGGTTGAACCGCTCACCGGTACGCAGCACCAGGGAAGTTCTCGGAGCTGTCCGAGCGGTGTCGTTCGCGCCCGAGGACTTAGCCCTGGTTCGTGGCGATCCGGGCGAGCGCCGGCGTTACCTCGACGAACTCGCGACGGTGCGACGCCCGCGGATCGGTGGCGTACGGGCCGACTACGACAAGGTGCTGCGGCAGCGCACCGCACTGTTGAAATCGGCCGCCGGTTCTCGGCTGCGATCGGACCCCGGCGTGCTCGACACCCTCGATGTCTGGGATGGATATCTCGCCGAGCATGGGGCCCAGTTGATGGCAGCTCGCCTCGAGTTGGTCAACGAATTGGCACCCGAGGTGGAAAAGGCCTATCAACTTCTGGCCCCCGCTTCCCGGCCTGCGGCCATTATCTATCGGAGCAGTATCGACGGTGTGGCCGGGGATCCCTCGGTCGAGGGGGACGGCTCGGTCGAATACCTCGAAGCGGCGCTATTGGCGGCGTTGGCGCGGCGCCGCGACGCCGAGCTCGAACGCGGCATGTGTCTTGTCGGTCCACATCGTGACGACCTCGAGTTACGCCTCGGCGACCAGCCTGCCAAGGGCTTCGCCAGCCACGGAGAGTCATGGTCGATGGCGTTATCGTTGCGTTTGGCCGCTTATGAGTTGTTGCGCACAGAAGGCAGCGAGCCAGTGCTCATCCTTGATGACGTCTTCGCCGAACTCGACACCGCGCGCCGGCGTGCGCTCGCGGACGTGGCGGCCGATGCCGAGCAGGTGCTCGTCACCGCAGCTGTCGGTGAGGACATCCCCGAACAATGGGATGCCCGGCGTATCGGCGTCAGATTGCACGACGAGGAGTCCGGTCGTATGTCGGAGGTGGTGCAACCGTGAGTGACGTCGAGGAGCCCACTCCCCCGGATCACCTCTCGGACCTCTCGGGTATGGATCTGGTGCGGCGTGCTCTCGAGGATGCGCGCGCGGCCGCTCGGGAGCGGGGCAAGCAGGTCGGTCAGGGGCGGCGATCACCGACGCCGCGCCGATCGTCGGCTCCCGGGACGCGGCGGCGCTGGTCGGGCCCCGGACCGGATTCCCGCGATCCACAACCGTTGGGCCGGTTGACCCGGGATCTGGCCAACACTCGCGGGTGGTCGCCACGGGTGGCCGAGGGCGCTGTTTTCGCCCGCTGGCCGGAAGTGGTCGGGGACCAGATTGCCGAGCACGCCGCTCCTACGGCGTTACGGGAGGGCGTGCTCACCGTTTCGGCCGAATCGACCGCGTGGGCGACCCAACTTCGGATGGTGCAAAACCAACTGCTGGCCAAGATCGCATCGGCGGTCGGCGACGGAGTGGTGACCTCACTGAAAATCACCGGTCCTACCGCACCGTCGTGGCGCAAGGGCCCACGGCACATCTCCGGTCGCGGTCCGCGCGACACCTATGGCTGAACGGGCGCTTGTCTCAGCGAACCAGGGTCTGGCCCTCCGAGACCCAACCCTTGGTACCGCTTTCCAACTCCACGATCTCGGCGATACCGGCGTCACGCATGGCCGCGACCGCAGGTCGGGACCGGTTACCGCTGCGGCAGTACACCGCGTAGGTGACCGTTGGGTCGAGTTCGGAGATCCGCTGGGTGAAATCGGCGGACCCAACCGGGATGTTCACCGCACCGCTGATGTGGCCGTCGGCGAACTCCTCGGGCGTGCGAACGTCGATGATGGCCACCCCCGGGACGGCGAGGGCCTCGGCGAACGCCTGCGGGCCGACCCGGGTGACTCCGGCCGCTTGGGACGCCGAGACGACCTCGGCGGAGGATTGCGACGTACACGCCGTCAAGCCGACTCCGCCGGTAAGGCCGGCGACGGCGATAGCGAGGGAAACCAGAACCTTCTTCATACCCCTCAGGGTATATCAACTCCGGTCGATGCCCGACGGTCTATGTACTCCATGTAGCCGCGGCCCTCGACTTGGCGTCCGCCCCAGACCGACCGGTGCCGGAATCCGGTGACGAATCCGCTGCCCAGCCCGAAGGTCAGACCGGTGTCCAGTTCCGCGTGGACCTCAAGGACGACACCCTGGGAATCCATCGCGGTGAACGTGGTGACGGCCGGTATCCGCATGGGGATCCCGTACGGGGTCGCCACGGGTTCGGCTTGAAATTCCTCGACTCGGAACTCCGCGTGTGGAAATCGCCGTCCGAAGTCGATGCGACCACGGGCCAGGGCGGTCGTCATGAATGGTCGCCCGCCCAAACAGTAATGACTCAGGAGCACCTGATCATCTGGGCTCAGATTGACGATCTGGTAGACGAAGTAGTCCAGAGGAGCCTTCAGTTCGGGTGGCAATGGTTTGGAGCGCAACTGGTAGAGACTCGGGCAGGCGCCATATTCGAATGCGCACAGCCCCTCGACGTCGGTCCGCCGGCGCGACGCCGTGTCGGTGAATCCGCCGCGATATTCGGTTAGCAGGCTGAAGTGCTTGTAGAAGGGGTTGCGGAAGAACCAGTTCACCTTGTCGGTGTTGGTCAGCCGAAGGTCGACGTCGATTCCCCCGAGACGTCCGTGCAGGTGGTAGTCCGGGTAACGGCCGGAGATCGTCAGATCATCACCGAAGCGGATCAGTGAGCCGTCGGCGTGCGCAACGAAATCGCTTGTCGTTGAGTAGTTTCCGAAATGAGCGGGGTAAGAGGCCGCGGTCCCGGCGACCACTGAGGCATTACGCCGGGGAAGATCGGCGAGCGCGTGGTCGTTGTCGAAGGCCAGCGATCCGGTGGCGCCGATAAGCGACATGGCCGAGAAAAACCGGTGTGGCTCGGGAAGGTCCGGGATCATGACGCCGAAATGTGTCCAGCCGTACCTTTTGGAATCGACGTTGGGCACCATGATGCCCGGCTCGTCGAACGGACGCGCGGACCAGGTTTCGGCATTGTCGAAGTGCCGGTTCAACGCTGTCAGGGTCCGAACGATCGCCGGTGCCGCCAGGTTCATCATCGGCCACACAATCGGTACCTCCGCGAGCCGTGGGAATTCGGGGCCCTGGTCAATGTCGCGACCAACTGTCTCACAACGTCGACGGGAAGTTTTGTCGATGCGCTCAGTGCCGCCAGAACGCCGGAGACAGACGTTTCAGCCGTCGGGACGCGTCCGAATCCTCGAAATGCTGCGCACGGCGCAAACAGCTGTGCAGAAACGCCGTCACAGGATCAGTCCTGTCCTTGTTTCCCGGTAGACTGTGACCAGTGATCTGCGGGGCCGTCGGCCACGCACCGGGACCCCGAGGAGACCTGTCCGACCGTGGCTGGCCAGAACAAAAGCAAAGAAGACGAATACGGCGCAGACTCCATCAAGATCCTGGAAGGCCTGGAGGCGGTCCGGAAACGTCCGGGCATGTACATCGGATCGACCGGCGAGCGGGGTCTGCACCACCTTATCTGGGAGGTGGTGGACAACGCCGTCGACGAGGCGATGGCCGGCTATGCCACCGAAGTGGGCGTCCGCATCCTCGAGGACGGCGGGGTCGAGGTCAGTGACAACGGCCGCGGAATCCCAGTGGCCATGCACGAGTCCGGTGTGCCCACCGTCGACGTGGTGATGACCGTCCTGCATGCCGGCGGCAAGTTCGAGGAGGGCGCCTACCAGGTGTCCGGCGGCCTGCACGGGGTGGGTGTCTCGGTGGTCAACGCCCTGTCGTCACGGGTCGAGGTCGATATCCGCCGCGACGGGTACGAGTGGTTCCAGACCTACGACAAATCCGTGCCGGGAAACCTCAAGCAGGGCCAGGCCAGCGATAAAACCGGCACCACGCTCCGGTTCTGGGCGGATCCGACGATCTTCGAGACCACCGACTACGACTTCGAGACGGTCGCGCGCCGCCTGCAGGAGATGGCGTTCCTCAACAAGGGCCTGACCATCCACCTCAGCGACGAGCGGGTCACCCCGAGCGACGTCGTCGACGAGGTCGTCAGCGATACCGCCGAAGCTCCCAAGTCGGCCGAGGAGCAGGCCGCCGCCCAGGCCGCGCCGCACAAGGTCAAACAACGTACGTTCCACTACCCCGGCGGGCTGGTGGATTTCGTCAAGCACATCAACCGCACCAAACAGGCGATCCACAACTCGGTGGTGGATTTCTCCGGCAAGGGCACCGGCCACGAGGTCGAGGTGGCGATGCAGTGGAACGCCGGCTACTCGGAATCGGTGCACACCTTCGCCAACACCATCAACACCCATGAGGGCGGCACTCACGAGGAAGGCTTCCGTGCGGCGCTGACCAGCGTGGTCAACAAGTACGCCAAGGACAAGAAGCTGCTCAAGGATAAAGACCCGAACCTCACCGGCGACGATATTCGCGAGGGCCTCGCCGCGGTGATCTCGGTGAAGGTCGCCCAGCCGCAGTTCGAGGGTCAGACCAAGACCAAGCTGGGAAACACCGAGGTCAAGTCGTTCGTACAGAAGACGTGCAACGAACAGCTGACGCACTGGTTCGAGTCCAATCCGGCTGACGCCAAAATCATTGTCAACAAGGCGGTCTCATCAGCGCAGGCCCGTATCGCCGCCCGAAAGGCGCGTGAACTCGTGCGCCGCAAGAGCGCCACCGACATCGGCGGCCTTCCCGGCAAGCTGGCCGACTGTCGTTCCACCGATCCGAAGGTGTCGGAACTGTATGTGGTGGAGGGTGATTCGGCCGGCGGCTCGGCCAAAAGCGGGCGCGACTCGATGTTCCAGGCGATCCTTCCGTTGCGCGGCAAGATCATCAACGTCGAGAAGGCGCGCATCGACCGGGTGCTGAAAAACACCGAGGTCCAGGCCATCATCACCGCTTTGGGCACCGGTATTCACGACGAGTTCGACCTTGCCAAGCTGCGGTACCACAAGATCGTGCTGATGGCCGACGCCGACATCGACGGCCAGCACATCTCGACCCTGCTGCTGACCCTGCTGTTCCGCTTCATGAAGCCGCTCATCGAGAACGGCCACGTGTTCCTCGCCCAACCGCCGCTGTACAAACTCAAGTGGCAGCGTTCCGTTCCGGAGTTCGCCTACTCCGACCGGGAGCGCGATGGACTGCTTGAGGCCGGGATGAAGTCCGGCAAGAAGATCAACAAGGACGACGGCATCCAGCGCTACAAGGGCCTCGGTGAGATGGACGCCAAGGAACTGTGGGAGACGACGATGGACCCGACGGTCCGGGTGTTGCGCCAGATCACCCTCGACGACGCCGCTTCTGCCGACGAACTGTTTTCCATCCTGATGGGCGATGACGTTGAAGCCCGGCGCAGCTTCATCACCCGCAATGCCAAAGACGTTCGCTTCCTCGACGTTTAGTCCAGGTTTCTCCAGTTAGGGATCCGTATCAATGACTGATACCACTCTGCCGCCCGACGGGACTGCCGGCGACCGGATCGAACCGGTCGACATCCAGCAGGAGATGCAGAACAGCTACATCGACTACGCCATGAGCGTGATCGTCGGGCGTGCACTCCCGGAGGTGCGCGACGGTCTCAAGCCGGTGCATCGCCGCGTGCTTTATGCGATGTACGACTCGGGTTTCCGGCCGGACCGCAGCCATGCCAAGTCGGCCCGTTCGGTGGCCGAGACCATGGGCAACTACCACCCGCACGGTGACGCCTCCATCTACGACACCCTGGTGCGGATGGCCCAGCCGTGGTCGCTGCGTTACCCATTGGTCGACGGCCAGGGCAACTTCGGTTCGCCGGGCAACGATCCTCCGGCGGCCATGAGGTACACCGAGGCTCGGCTTACCCCGCTGGCGATGGAAATGCTCCGCGAAATCGACGAGGAGACAGTCGATTTCATCCCGAACTATGACGGGCGCGTGCAGGAGCCGACGGTTCTTCCCAGCCGGTTCCCCAACCTGCTCGCCAACGGTTCCGGCGGCATCGCGGTCGGTATGGCCACCAACATCCCGCNCTGCGCGAGTTGGCCGAGGCGGTGTACTGGTGCTTGGAGAACTACGAGGCCGACGAAGAGGCCACCCTGGCCGCGATGATCGAGCGGGTGAAGGGACCGGATTTCCCGACCCACGGCCTGATCGTCGGCAGTCAGGGTATCCAGGACGCCTACACCACCGGCCGGGGCTCGATCCGGATGCGCGGTGTGGCGACGACTGAGGAGGACTCTCGCGGGCGCACCTCGATCGTCATTACCGAATTGCCGTATCAGGTCAACCACGACAACTTCATCACCTCGATCGCCGAGCAGGTGCGCGACGGGAAGCTGACCGGCATCTCCAACATCGAGGATCAGTCAAGCGACCGGGTGGGCCTGCGGATCGTCGTGGAACTGAAACGCGACGCGGTGGCGAAGGTGGTGCTGAACAACCTCTACAAACACACCCAGCTGCAGACCAGTTTCGGCGCCAACATGCTGTCCATCGTCGACGGGGTGCCGCGCACTCTGCGGCTGGACCAGATGATCCGGTACTACGTCGAGCACCAACTCGATGTGATCATCCGGCGCACCACCTACCGGTTGCGCAAGGCCAACGAACGGGCCCACATCCTGCGCGGCCTGGTCAAGGCGCTCGACGCCCTCGACGAAGTCATCGCCTTGATTCGCGCTTCGGCGACCGTCGACATCGCCCGTGCCGGGTTGATCGAACTGCTCGACATCGACGAGATCCAGGCCCAGGCGATCCTGGACATGCAGCTGCGGCGGCTGGCCGCGCTCGAGCGACAGCGCATCGTCGACGACCTCGCCAAGATCGAGGCGGAGATCGCCGACCTCGAGGACATCCTGGCCAAGCCGGAGCGGCAGCGCATCATCGTGCGCGACGAGCTCGCCGAGATCGTGGACAAGCACGGCGACGATCGCCGAACGAAGATCGTCGCGGCCGAGGGCGACGTCGCCGATGAGGACCTGATCGCCCGCGAAGAGGTCGTCGTCACGATTACCGAGACGGGTTACGCCAAACGCACCAAGACCGACCTCTACCGAAGCCAGAAGCGTGGCGGCAAGGGAGTCCAGGGCGCGGCCCTCAAACAGGACGACATCGTCCGGCACTTCTTCGTCTGCTCGACCCACGACTGGATCCTGTTCTTCACCACGCAGGGTCGGGTCTACCGAGCGAAGGCCTACGAGCTTCCGGAGGCTCAGCGCGCGGCCCGCGGCCAGCATGTGGCGAACCTACTGGCCTTCCAGCCCGAGGAGCGCATCGCTCAGGTCATCGTGATCAAGACCTACGAGGACGCGCCATATCTCGTGTTGGCGACCCGCAACGGTCTGGTGAAGAAGTCACGGCTCACCGATTTCGACTCCAACCGCTCCGGCGGGATCGTCGCGGTCAACCTGCGTGACGGCGACGAACTGGTGGGCGCGGTGCTGTGCTCGGCGGAGAACGACCTGTTGCTGGTCAGTGCCAAGGGACAGTCGATCCGGTTCTCGGCCACCGATGAGGCCTTGCGTCCCATGGGCCGGGCGACCTCCGGCGTGCAGGGCATGCGGTTCAACGCCGATGATCGGCTGTTGTCGCTCAACGTGGTGGCCGAAGGCACCTACCTGTTGGTCGCGACCGCCGGCGGGTACGCCAAACGGACCGCGATCGAGGAGTACACGCCGCAGGGCCGTGGCGGCAAGGGCATCCTGACCATTCAGTACGACGACAAACGCGGGCGTCTGGTCGGGGCCCTGGTGGTCGACGACGACACCGAGTTGTACGCGATCACCTCCGGGGGCGGGGTGATCCGTACCGCGGCGCGTCAGGTGCGCAGGGCCGGGCGACAAACCAAGGGCGTGCGCTTGATGAACCTGGGCGAGGGCGACACACTGTTAGCCGTTGCCCGCAACGCCGAGGAACAACCCGAGGAACCCGACGAGTCGTGATCGGCGATCGGTGCCGGGATTCCCGGGCAGGCGGCACAGTGATAGGCGGACGAAGTGAGGAGCAGCGGTGAGTTCACCGAACGAGCCGGGCCAGTCGACCTCGGGCGATCGCCCGGAGAACGGCGCCAACCCGACTGAGACCCCGCCGTGGCAGAACCCGACCCGACCCCGCCCGGAAAGCTCGACGGGTCGGCCGGCCGCTCCCCCTGCGGGCGGGGGATCGGCATCGGGAGAGGCCGGCCGGCACGTGACCGGCTACGCGGCACCGGATCTGTCCTCGCCGGGGTCGCGATCCCAACGCCAGGAACCCGATCCGGCTCGTGCTGAGCCCCGAACGGAGCGCACCGAAATCGCCACAGTCGAGCCCTATCCCAGTGAACTGCCGGATCTGTCGGGACCGCCGGCCAGAGCGCCGCAGCCACGCAAGAATCCGGTTGCGGAGGTGGGGCGGCCTCCGGTGCCCACGGTGGCTCCCGCGGCGGCGCCCGCGGTGGCGCCGGCGCAGGGGCTCGCCGCGCGGCTTCAGGTCGGTGGCCGGCCCCGCGGCCCGGTGCGGGCCAGTATGCAGATCAGGCGTATCGACCCGTGGAGCGCGCTGAAGGTGTCGCTGCTGCTGAATGTCGCCCTGTTCTTCGTGTGGATGATTGCGGTGGCCTTCCTGTACCTGGTGCTCGGCGCCATGGGGGTGTGGAACAAGCTGAACAGCAACGTCGGCGACCTACTGAGCAGCACCAGCGGCGGCAGCGGCGGCGATCTGGTCTCGGCCGGGTCGATCTTCGGCAGCGCCGCGCTGATCGGTTTGGTCAACATCGTCCTGCTCACGGCCATGGCCGCCATCGGTGCCTACATCTACAACCTGAGCACCGATATCGTCGGCGGCGTCGAGGTCACACTCGCCGACCTGGATTAGGACCACGGCGTTATTTGGGGCAGCCGCTTCCGGTGCGGTAATCTTCGTCGCGCGAGACGGGCCTATAGCTCAGGCGGTTAGAGCGCTTCGCTGATAACGAAGAGGTCGGAGGTTCGAGTCCTCCTAGGCCCACGATGTCCTGGTCGTTAGGGGGTCGGCCATTTCGGCTGGCCGTGCCCGTCGCTCTGGCGGTGGCGGTGGGAGTGGCACTGCTGCTTCCCCTGCGCCGCCGTGTCGAGGTTTGGCACACCCTGCCCGACCGGGACACCGGCACGGGGCCTTAGCTCAGTTGGTAGAGCGCTGCCTTTGCAAGGCAGATGTCAGGAGTTCGAATCTCCTAGGCTCCACACATCTACACCGGGGATTGACCGCGGCGCGGTACCCCGCCCTGAAGTGCCGCATCCCCTTGATGGCACACTGTGGCCCGTGACCACGAGCCCCATCGCGACTGCGACCGCGACCCTGCACACCAATCGCGGCGACATCAAGATCGCCCTCTTCGGAAACCACGCTCCCAAGACCGTCGCCAATTTCGTCGGCTTGGCCCAGGGCACCAAGGACTATTCCAAGCAGAACGCCTCGGGCGGCAGCTCCGGTCCGTTCTACGACGGCGCGATCTTCCACCGCGTCATCGACGGCTTCATGATTCAGGGCGGCGACCCGACCGGNNACCGGCACCGGCCGCGGCGGCCCCGGCTACCAGTTCGCCGACGAGTTCCACCCGGAGTTGCAGTTCGATAAGCCCTACCTGCTGGCGATGGCCAACGCCGGCCCCGCCACCAACGGGTCGCAGTTCTTCATCACCGTCGGTAAGACGCCCCACCTCAATCGCCGGCACACGATCTTCGGCGAGGTTGTGGACCCGGAGTCCCAGAAAGTGGTCGATGCGATCGCCGGGACGCCGGTCGATCGCAACGATCGCCCGTCTGAGGACGTGGTGATCGAGTCGATCACCGTCACCTGACGCCGTGGGCACCGTCTCCTGACATTCGTGGGCACCGTCACCTGACCCCGTGGGCGGTTCTGTTCAGCCCGCGTAGCCGGCCTCGGTCAGCGCGTCCAGCACTTCCAACGGTTCACCGCCGAGATCCCAACGGCTCAGCACGATCAGCCGGTCCGCGGTGGTGTCGATCTCCAGCAGCCGGACCTTTCGGCCCCAGCGACGGAATTCGGTGATCCGGATCAGTTCGATGTCGGTCCGGCGCAGCGTCGTGGTGGTCAGCCAGCCCCGGTACACCAGCCCGTCGCCGGTGATTGCCAGACGGGGCCGGGCGCGCCATGAGCCCGCCGCGAAGATCGCTAACCCGACTGCGGCGATGGCGGTGAGAATCCGTCCGGCCGCATCGGCGGCGACCGTCGCTGCGGCGATCGCCATCATGATTGCGGCGATCGCGACCGCGGCAATGCCTGCGCTCGGTGGCCCCCACTCAGTGCGGGCCATGATTATCAACAGGAAGGTTATCCACAGGAGCTATACACAGTGGGGATAAATCACACGCGTGTGATTGTCTTCATCGCCACCGCATCGTGAGCAACAGGCCGAAGATCATGAAGCCGAACGCGATCGCGTAGTTCCACGGGCCGAGATCAGCCATCCACATCAGCGGTTCGGGGGTGTCGTACCCGGAGGCCGCGAGTTGGAAGATCAGCAGCCACACCAATCCGATGAGCATGAGGCCGACGAACAGCACGACGAACCACACGCTGGAGGGGCCGGCCTTGACCTTCACCGGGGTGCGGCTCACCGGGTTGATGGTGAAGTCGTTCTTCTTGCGGACTTTGGACTTGGGCATGGCTACCTTCGCAGACGGTCGTCGGTGGGACGATGGTGCCGGATCGCACATGAGGATAACCCAGCGAATGACCCGGCGAACAACCCGGCAGCGCGGCGAACAGGCAGAACCGGAGACCTCCTGCTCGCCGTGGCGGTTCGGTGTGCCGGTGGTCTGTCTACTCGCCGGGCTCCTGCTGGCCTCGGCCCACGGCGTCTCCGGTGGTGGGGAGATCCGGAGCAGCGACTCCCCCCGTCTGGTCGACCTGGTTCGCGCAGCCCAGGGCTCGGTCGACCGTCTCAGTGCCGAGCGCGGCGCCCTGGCGGCGCGGATCGACACCACCCACGGGGCCCATGCCGGATCGGCGCTGGCGGCCATTCAGAACCGGGCGGCGGCGCTGGGCGCCGACGCCGGCCTGGACCCGGCCCGCGGCCCGGGAATCGTCGTGACCCTCACCGACGCGCAACGCGACGCCGATGGCCGCTTTCCTCGAGACGCCTCCCCCGACGACCTCGTCGTGCACCAACAGGATGTCGAGGCGGTGCTCAACGCGCTGCTCAGCGCCGGCGCGGAGGCGGTGCAGATGCAGGACCAGCGGATCATCGCCACCTCGGCCCCCAGATGTGTGGGCAACACCCTGCTGCTCAACGGCCGCACCTACAGCCCGCCCTACGTCGTCACCGCAATCGGCGATGCGGATGCCATGCAGGCCGCACTCGCCGATTCGCCGGTGCTGCGCCTCTACAAGCAGTACGTGGTCCGGTTCGGTTTGGGGTACCGCGAAGAGGTTCGCGGACAGGTTGAGGTCAACGGCTACACCGAACCGATCCGTATGCGCTACGCCAGTCCGACCGGTCCGCTGACCTACTGACCAGGCCGGTAGCCTGTGAGGGGTGCGGATCCTGGTCGTCGACAACTACGACAGCTTCGTGTTCAACCTGGTCCAGTATCTGGGCCAACTCGGGGTGGAGGCGGAGGTCTGGCGCAATGACGACCCCCGGATCGGCGGTGCCGACGAGGTCGCGGCCGCGGCCGAGGAGTTCGACGGCGTGCTGCTGAGTCCGGGTCCGGGGACACCGGAGCGGGCCGGCGCGTCGATCGGCTTGGTCGAGGCGTGCGCCGTGGCGCGCACCCCGTTGCTCGGGGTGTGTTTGGGCCATCAGGCGATCGGAGTGGCGTTCGGCGCCACCGTCGATCGCGCGCCGGAGCTTCTGCACGGCAAGACCAGTTCGGTCTACCACACCAATATCGGTGTGCTGCACGGTCTTCCGGACCCGTTCACCGCAACCCGTTACCACTCGCTGACGATCCTGCCGCACACGGTTCCGGCCGGACTCGAGGTGACCGCCCGCACCCGGGGCGGGGTGATCATGGCGGTGCGTCATCGCGATCTGCCGATCCACGGTGTGCAGTTCCATCCGGAGTCGATCCTGACCGAGGGCGGTCACCGGATGTTGGCCAACTGGCTTGGCTACTGCGGATCGGCGCCGGCGGAGTCGCTGGTTCGCCGCCTCGAGCAGGAGGTCGCCGATACCGTGCGTGCGGCTATGACGCAAAGCTCAGCGTGACCGAACCGCCGAAGTTGACCCCGGCGCCCGGCGGCGGGCTCTGGGTCACCACCGCGTTGGCGCGCTGACCGCTGTTGGGAATGTCGGGACCCTTCACCAGAACCCCGGTCCAGCCCAGCGCTCGCAAGTTCGGCTCGGCATCGACCCAGAACTGGCCCATCAGGTTGGGCATGACGAACTGATTGGCCTTGGAGACCTTCAGTGTGATCGCGGTATCCAGTGCGGCCGAGGCCCCAGCCGGGGGATCCATCCCCAGCACCTGACCGGCCGGCTCGGGGCTGTCGACCTGAACGGTCAGGATGGTCGGGAAGCCAAGCGTGTTGAGGTTCTTGGTGGCGACATCGGATGACTGGCCGACGAGATCCGGTAGGTCGCGGGTCGCCGGGCCGGAACCGACGACGATGGTGATCTCGTTGGTGAGCGCGGAGGTCTGGTTCGCCGGCGGGATGGTGCTCAGCACCTTGTTCTTCTGATCGACCTCCGAGGGCGCATCGGTCTGCCTGAACTTCCCGAACCCGGCCGCGGTGAGTTTCTTGACCGCATCGGCATAGCTCAGATCGGAGACGTCGGGCACTTCGCGCTGTTCGGGCCCGGTGGAGACGTTGATCTGGATCTCGTCACCGGCACCGGCGGAGGTGTTGCCGGCCGGGTCGGTGCTGATCACATGGTCGGGTGCGACGACGTTGTCCGGCTTCTGCTGGGTTCGGATCTTGAAGCCCTTGTTCTGCAATTGGGCGATGGCGTCGGCAGACAGCTGACCACGCACGTCGGGAACCTGGACGGCCCGTATCTTTCCGCCCACCATTGTGATGGCCACGGTGACCACGACGGTGAGCACCGTCAGCATCGCCAGCGCCACCAGCCATTTCCGGACCGATCCGCGGGCCGCGTCGGTGTCGCTGTAGTCGTAGGCGACCGGGACGGAGGCGCCGTCGCCGCGGTGCGGACGGCCTGAGGACATCATGACCGTCCGCTCGGCCGACGTCAGCACCCTGGGCGCTTCGGGCTTCTCACCGCTGTGCACCCGCACCAGGTCCGCGCGCATCTCCGCGGCGCTCTGGTAGCGGTTGTCGGGGTTCTTGGCCAGCGCCTTGAGCACCACCGCGTCGAGTTCCGGGGAGATACCGGGCCGCCGCTGTGACGGCGGGACCGGATCCTCTCGAACGTGCTGGTAGGCCACCGAAACGGGGGTATCGCCGACGAAGGGCGGGTGGCCGGTGAGGACCTCGTAGAGCACACAGCCCAGCGAGTAGACGTCGGAACGGGGGTCGACGGGTTCCCCGCGGGCCTGCTCGGGCGAAAGGTACTGCGCGGTGCCGATCACGGCGGAGGTCTGGGTGACGCTGTTGCCGCCGTCGGCGATGGCACGCGCAATGCCGAAATCCATCACCTTCACCGCGCCGGTCTTGGAGATCATGATGTTCGCGGGCTTGACGTCCCGGTGGATGATCCCGTGCTGGTGGCTGAAGTTCAGCGCCTGGCAAGCGTCGGCGATCACCTCGAGGGCACGCCGCGGCGGCATCGGGCCGTCTTTGTGGACGATGTCGCGCAGCGTGACGCCGTCGACGTACTCCATCACGATGTAGGGCAATGGACCGCTGGGCGTGACGGCCTCGCCGGTGTCGTAGACCGCGACGATGGCGGGATGATTGAGGGCCGCGGCGTTCTGCGCCTCGCGCCGGAACCGCAGGTAGAAACTTGGATCCCGGGCCAGGTCGGCGCGCAGCACCTTGACCGCCACGTCGCGGTGCAACCGCAGGTCACGGGCCAGATGCACTTCGGACATCCCGCCGAAGCCCAGGATCTCGCCCAACTCGTAGCGGTCGGACAGGTGCGGCGGTGTGGTCATCGCGGTGTCTCGTCGTCGGGGGCGATCACGGCCGCCGGGTCGGTGTCGGTCTGCCACAGCGCGGCGGGCAACACCGCCGCGTCGTCGCGACCGGGTGAAGCCGGAACGGTGAACCCACCGGGTTCCACCGCCACCTCCGGGGTGTCCGGGGTGACCGTGTCGGTGACGGTCTGCTCGACCGGCGTGTTCGACCGGCGCTCCCGGTCTGCCAGCACGATCAGGATCGCGCTGATGATGGCCAGAGCGCCGAGGACACCGGCGGCCCACAGCAGCGCCCGCTGCCCGGAACTGAAAGCCCGCCGTGCCGGTGGCGGCGTCCGGTGGCCGGTGGTGGTCCGCGGGCGGGCCACAGCGGCCGCGCGGGCCGCCTCCACCGCGGCGCGTTGCGCCCCCGGGATCGCCGCCGGGGTTGCCTTGATGGTCGGTGCGGAATTCGGCCGTGGTGGGCGGCGGCCCGAACGCACAGCGGCGACCGCGTCGGCGAACTGGCCGCCGGACCGGTAGCGGACGCCGGGGTTCTTCACCAGCGTGATCTCGATGAGCTCGCGGACGTTGGGCGGAAGGTCCGGCGGAAGCGGCGGCGGGGTCTCCTTGATGTGTTTCATCGCCACCGTCAGGGCGCCGTCGCCCATGAACGGCCGTTTGCCCGAAACCGCTTCGTAGCCGACCACCCCCAGGGAGTAGACGTCGCTGGCCGCGGTGGCGTCCTGGCCCAGTGCCTGCTCGGGTGCGATGTACTGCGCGGTGCCCATCACCATGCCGGTCTGGGTCACCGGGGCGGCGTCGACGGCCTTGGCGATTCCGAAGTCGGTCAGCTTCACCTGGCCGGTGGGCGTGATCAGGATGTTGCCCGGTTTGACGTCGCGGTGCACCAGGCCGGCCGCGTGGGCCACCTGCAGTGCCCGGCCGGTCTGTTCCAGCATGTCCAGAGCATGCCGGAGCGAGAGTCGGCCGGTGCGTTTGATGACCGAGTTCAGTGGCTCGCCGTTGATCAGTTCCATCACCAGATAGGCGGTCCGGCCCTCGCCGTCGATGTCGGTCTCGCCGTAGTCGTGCACGGCGGCGATCCCGGGATGGTTGAGCATGGCGACGGTGCGGGCCTCGGCGCGGAACCGCTCGAGGAACTCGGGGTCGGAGGAGAACTCCTGCTTGAGGACCTTCACGGCAACCCTGCGACCCAACCGGCTGTCGACGGCCTCCCAGACCTGGCCCATGCCGCCGGTCGCGATGAGGCGCTGCAACCGGTAGCGACCGGACAGCGTCACCCCTACGCGCGGGCTCATTGCTTGCC
>JAGQTQ010000011.1:35893-45874 GCA_020438905.1 Mycobacterium sp. | reverse complement strand
AAGCCCTGGATCTGGTCGGTGTGCAGGTCCACCGAGACGATCCGGTCGGCGCCGGCGGTCTTGAGCAGATCGGCGACCAGTCGCGCGGAGATCGGTTCGCGGCCGCGATGCTTCTTGTCCTGCCGGGCGTAGGGGTAGAACGGCAGGATCGCGGTGATGCGCTTGGCGCTGCCGCGCTTGAGGGCGTCGATCATCAGCAGCTGTTCCATCAGCCACTTGTTCAGCGGCGCCGGGTGGGACTGCAGCACGAAGGCGTCACTGCCGCGCACCGACTCGTCGAAACGCACGAAGATCTCGCCGTTGGCGAAATCCCGGGCGGTCTGCGCGGTGACGTTGACGTCGAGTTCCTTGGCGACCTGTTCAGCCAGTTCGGGGTGCGCCCGACCTGAGAACAGCATCAGGTTCTTGCGGCTGTCAATCCAATCGGTGCCCACTGTGATGCCCTTGCCGGTCGGCGGTTCGATACGCGGTCATCGTACGGTGCTCGGTGTCGATCAGCCCTGCGCGGGGTCGGCCGTCCGGGCATTGGCCCGGGTGGCCGCACGGGCGGAGTCGCTGTCGGGCCGGTTCTTGAGCACCCAGTCGGGGATCACGCGCTGCTGTCCGGCCGAGATCGCCAGCGCTCCGGGAGGGACGTCCTGGCGCACCACCGTTCCGGCACCGGTGTACGCGCCGTCCCCGACGGTGACGGGTGCGACGAACATCGTGTCGCTCCCGGTACGGACGTGCGAGCCGATGGTGGTCCGGTACTTGCTCTCGCCGTCGTAGTTGACGAACACGCTTGAGGCGCCGATGTTGCTGTGCTCACCGATGTCGGCGTCGCCGACGTAGGTCAGATGCGGCACCTTGGTGCCGGCTCCGATGGAGGCGTTCTTGGTCTCCACGAACGCGCCCAGCTTGCCCTCGGCCCCCAGCCGGGTGCCCGGCCGCAGGAAGGTGAACGGCCCGACGTCGGCGCCGGCGCCGATGACGGCCCCGCTGCCGTGGGTGCGCACCACCGAGGCGCCGTCGCCCACCTCGACGTCGGTCAGGGTGGTATCCGGCCCGATCGCGCAGCGGTCCCCGACGCGGGTCGCACCGAGCAGCTGGGTGCCGGGGGCCACGACGGTGTCGCGGCCGATCGCCACGCTCACGTCGATCCAGGTGGTGGTGGGATCGACGACGGTCACACCGGCGCGCTGGTGGGCCGCGACCACGCGGCGGTTGAGTTCGGCCGCCAGGTCCGACAACTGCACCCGGTCGTTGACACCGGCGACCAGCGCGGAGTCCTCGACATGCTTGGCATGCACGATCTGTCCGTCGGCGCGCACGATCGAGATCACATCGGTCAGATACAGCTCGTGCTGGGCGTTATCGGACGACAGTCGCCCCAGCGCCGAGCGCAGTGCGGCGATGTCGAAGGCGTAGATCCCGGCGTTGATCTCCCGGATCGCCCTCTGCTGGGGGGTGGCGTCGGTCTCCTCGACGATCGCGATGACCTCGCCGTCCTGGGTGCGCAGGATGCGGCCGTAGCCGGTCGAGTCGGGCAGGGTGGTGGTCAGCACGGTCACCGCGGCCGGTTCGCCGCGGTGGGTGGCGATGAGTTCGGCCAGGGCGCCGGCGTCGAGCAGCGGGATGTCGCCGGAGGTGACCACGACCACCCCGTCGAAGTCCTCGGGCAGCGCCGACAACCCGCACAGTGCCGCATGGCCGGTGCCCAGTTGCTGGTCCTGGATCGCCACCTCGACCGTCCGGTCGAGCTCCCCGGCCAACTCGGCGACGACCGGAGCGATGCGTTCGCGATCCCTACCGAGCACCACCACCAGATGCCTCGGGTCGACCTCGGCCACCGCGTGCAGGGCGTGGGACAACATGCTGCGACCGCCGAGGGTGTGCAGCACTTTGGGGGTGTCGGAGCGCATCCGGGTGCCGGCGCCGGCCGCCAGGATCAGCACGGCGGATTCCCGAGTTGTCGTCATGGCGGCCTCCTGGGTGCCCGGTCTCGTGTGCTGCGGTCGCAGCAAAAACCGCGCAGTCGCGGGAAAGGATCCGCTCCGCCGCCAGGACTCGAACCTGAACTATCTGAACCAAAATCAGAGGTGCTGCCAATTACACCACGGCGGATCGTTCGCCCAAGACTCTAATCCAGGGCCCGACGGTGCCGGTGTCGTTCACCCGCCCGGCTGCAGCACCCGCGCGATGCGGTTGAGGTGTGCGTAGCCGAATCTGCGGTCGGGTTCGAGGTAGGCGCCCTCGGCCCACTCGTTCCAGGCGTTGATGAACACGTAGTTCTCCGGATTGCGCACCGGGCCGGGATGGCCCTCCCCGGTGATGTGGCGCAACCACCGTTCGAAGAAGTCCGGGGTCGTGCCATGCATGGTCCAGCCGCGGCCGGGGCGGCGCGCCTCGTTGTCCCACGACGGGTTGCAGCCCCTGATCCAGGGATAGTCGTGGCCCTGGGCCTGGCTGTGGCGGGCCCGCTTGAGCACCGTCTCGGCGGTGACGATGATTCCGGAGTAGTTCGGGTTGACCACGGTGAAGGCGCCGGCCTCGGACGGGTTGTGGTGGAAGCCGATGTTGTGCGGAGGGAACTCGATGGCGCCGTCGCATCCCCAGGGCCGCGGGTCGTACCGCAGGAAGCCCTGAATCATGTAGACGGCGACCTCGCCCACCCCCTCCCGGCGCAACACCTCGCGCCACCTCGCCATCCGCGCCGCGAAGTCCGGGATGATCGGTGGCCGGTAGATGATCAGCAGCGGTTTGCCGCCGACCCGGATGTAGCGCGGGTCGCGCAGGATCGGGGCTACGTCCAGGGCGAACTGCTCGGGGTTCTCGTTGTGGTGGTCCTGCTGCAACAGAATGTCTTCGCCGCCGTTCCAGCCGCGGGTCCAGTCCTCGTTGGCCCAGCAGATGCAGAACGGGAAGTCGATGTCGGCCGCGGCCAGGAACAGCTCCAGCGGCTTCTCCAGGATTCGCCGCCCGGAGAACCAGTAGTAGTAGAAGCAGAAGCCGTGGATTCCGTAGTGCCGGGCCAGCTCAACCTGCCTGCGAATGGGATCGAGGTGGCTCAGGTCGTAGAACCCGAGCGCATCCGGGAGCCGGGGCTGGTCGTGGCCGATGTACTGCGGAACCGCTCGGGTCACGTTGGTCCACTCGGTGAAACCCTCGCCCCACCACGCGTCGTTCTCCGGAATGGTGTGGAACTGCGGCAGGTAGAAGCACACGGGTTTTGGCGCGCCCTCGGCCGGGACGACCGCTTCGGGTCTGCGAGGCTCGTACCACCGCGACTCCGCCGGCAGGCTCAGTATCTGGTTGGCGTAACTCCTCAGGGAGGCCATCTCGGGGTCCATCTCGACTCCGTTTCCCAACTGCGGTACGCCGGGCGAGCATACGCGGGGGCGCCGGGCGCCGGCGCTGGCTTAAGCTTCAGCCGTGGCAGCACCGGATTCCCAGGCCAGGCCGCTGCGCGCCCGGATGACCGCCGCCGAGCGCCGTCATCAGTTGATCGACGTGGCCCGTTCACTGTTCGCCGAACGCGGTTACGAGGGCACCGCCGTGGAGGAGATCGCCGCCCGGGCCGGGGTCTCCAAGCCGGTCGTCTACGAGCACTTCGGCGGCAAAGAGGGTCTCTACGCGGTCGTGGTGGACCGGGAGATGTCGGCGCTGCTCGACGGCGTCACCTCCTCGCTGACCAACAACCGCTACCGCCCGCGGGTGGAGGCGGTGGTGCTGGCGTTGCTGACCTACGTCGAGGAGCGCACCGACGGGTTCCGGTTGCTGCTGCGCGATTCCCCGGCCTCGGTCAGTTCGGGCACTTACCTGAGCCTGATCAACGACGCCGTCACCCAGGTCGCTTCGATCCTGGCCGGCGACTTCTCCCGCCGCGGTCTGGACCCCGAGTTGGCCCCGCTGTACGCGCAGGCGCTGGTGGGTTCGGTGACGCTGACCGCGCAGTGGTGGCTGGATGCCCGGGAGCCCAAGAAAGAGGTGGTGGCCGCCCATCTGGTCAACATGATGTGGAACGGGCTGACCAACCTCGAGATCGACCCCCATTTCCAGGGGGAACAGTTGCAGGGGGAATAGTCGTCACGCGAATCACGTCCCGCGGCAACGGTTTTTGGGCGGATACCTAGAATGTCCGCATCATGAGCACAACGGGGCGCCAGCATGTCCAGACCCCGCTGGCGGGGCTGGTCGACACCGTGCTCGCCGCGCCGACATTCACCGAACTCGCCGAACGGGCCGCCGAGCATCCCGGTGTATTCGACGTGGTGGGCCCGGTCAGCGCCCAGCTGTTCGTGGCGGCGGCCCTGGCGCGCCGCGGGCCGCTGCTGGTGGTGACGGCGACCGGGCGGGAAGCCGACGACCTCGCCGCCGAACTGCGCGGAGTGCACGGCGAAGCCGCGGCGATGTTCCCGTCCTGGGAGACCCTCCCGCACGAACGGCTCTCGCCGGGGGCGGACACCGTCGGCGCCCGGATGTTGCTGCTGAGGCGGCTGGCCCACCCCGACGACGAACGGCTGGGACCGGCGCTGAAGGTCGTCGTCACCACGGTGCGCTCGCTGCTGCAGCCGATGGCCGCCGATCTGGCCGATATCGAGCCGGTCGTCCTGTCCATCGGCGCCGAGTTCGACTTCGAGGCCTTGGCGGCGCGTTTGGTCGAACTGGCCTATAACCGGGTCGACATGGTGGCGCGGCGCGGCGAGTTCGCGGTGCGCGGCGGCATCCTCGATCTCTTTCCGCCCACCGCCGAGCATCCGGTCCGGGTCGAGTTCTGGGGCGATGAGATCACCGAGATGCGGATGTTCTCGGTGGCCGACCAGCGGTCCATCCCCGAGATCGACGCCGGCGGTTCGGGTCATGCGGTGGTCGCGGTCCCGTGCCGCGAATTGCTGCTGACCGACGAAGTGCGTTCCCGTGCAGAGGCATTGGCCCAGCGCGCCCCCCGCGACGAGAACACCGTCACCGGGGGCGTGGCGGACATGCTGGCCAAGTTGGCCGAAGGAATACCGGTGGACGGAATGGAGGCGCTGGCCCCGGTGCTGCGCCCCGAGGCGCTCGGCCTGCTCACCGATCACCTGCCGGCCGGGGCTCCGGTGCTGGTGTGCGAACCGGAGAAGGTCCGAACCCGTGCGGCGGACCTGATCAAGACCGGCCGGGAGTTCCTGGAAGCCTCCTGGTCGGTGGCCGCCATCGGCGGCGAGGCGCCCGTGGACGTCGAACAACTCGGCGGATCGGGCTTCCGCGAACTCGACGAGGTCCGGGCGGCGGCCACCACGGCCGGTCACCCGTGGTGGACGGTCAGCCAGCTGTCCTCCCCGACGGCGTTCGAGCTGGAGGCCCGCCCCGCACCCTCGGCGCGCGGCCAGCAGAGCAATGTCGAGGAGATCTTCGCGATGCTGCGCGCCCACGTGCTGACCGGGGGAGTGGCCGCCGTGGTCGCCCCGGGCGTGGGCATCGCCCACCGGGTCGTCGAGCAACTCGCCGAACACGACACCCCGGCGGCCATGCTGGATCCGGGCCTCTCGCCCGCGCCCGGTGTGGTCGGCGTGCTCAAGGGCCCGCTGCACAACGGACTGATAGTGCCCGGCGCGAATCTGGTGGTGGTCACCGAAACCGACCTGACCGGCAACCGGGCCACCGGACCCGAGGGTAAACGGCTGGCGGCGCGCCGGCGCAACACCGTCGACCCACTGGCGTTGACGGCCGGTGATCTGGTGGTCCATGACCAGCACGGCATCGGCCGGTTCGTGGAGATGGTGGAACGCACCGTCGGCGGCGCGCGGCGCGAATACCTGGTGCTTGAGTACGCATCCAGCAAGCGAGGCCAGACCGCGGACAAGCTGTTCGTCCCGATGGACTCCCTGGATCAGCTGTCCCGCTACGTCGGCGGCGAGCAACCCGCGCTGAGCAAGCTGGGCGGCAGCGACTGGGCCAACACGAAGACCAAGGCGCGCAAGGCCGTTCGGGAGATCGCCGGCGAACTCGTCGCGCTCTACGCCAAGCGGCAGGCCGCACCGGGGCACGCCTTCGCCCCGGACACCCCGTGGCAGGCCGAGATGGAGGACGCCTTCGGCTTCACCGAGACCGTCGACCAGTTGACCGCTATCGGCGAGGTCAAGAAGGACATGGAAAAGCCGGTGCCGATGGACCGGGTGGTCTGCGGCGACGTGGGCTACGGCAAGACCGAGATCGCGGTGCGGGCCGCCTTCAAGGCGGTCCAGGACGGTAAGCAGGTCGCCGTTCTGGTGCCCACGACGCTGCTGGCCGAACAGCACCTGCAGACCTTCACCGAGCGGATGGCGGGGTTTCCGGTCACCGTCAAGGGGCTGTCCCGGTTCACCGACCCGGCCGAGTCCAAGGCGGTCGTCGGGGGTATGGCCGACGGCGGTGTGGACGTCGTCATCGGCACCCACCGCCTGCTGCAGACCGGGATCCGCTGGAAGGATCTCGGGCTGGTGATCGTCGACGAGGAACAGCGCTTCGGCGTCGAGCACAAGGAGCACATCAAGGCTCTGCGCAGCCACGTCGACGTGCTGACCATGAGCGCGACGCCGATCCCGCGCACGCTGGAGATGAGCCTGGCCGGCATCCGGGAGATGTCGACCATCCTGACCCCGCCCGAGGAGCGCTACCCGGTGCTGACCTACGTCGGCCCGCACGACGAGAAGCAGGTCGCCGCCGCGCTGCGCCGCGAACTGCTGCGCGACGGCCAGGTGTTCTATGTGCACAACCGGGTCGCCAGCATCGACAACGCCGCCGCCCGGGTCCGGGCGCTGGTGCCGGAGGCCCGTGTGGTGGTCGCCCACGGGCAGATGCCCGAGGAGCAGCTGGAGCGGACCGTTCAGGGGTTCTGGAACCGCGACTACGACATCCTGGTCTGCACCACGATCATCGAGACGGGCCTGGACATCTCCAACGCCAACACCCTCATCGTGGAGCGGGCCGACACCTTCGGACTGTCCCAACTGCACCAGCTGCGCGGCCGGGTCGGACGTAGCCGCGAACGCGGCTACGCCTACTTCCTCTACCCGCGGGAGAACCCGCTGACCGAGACCGCCCACGACCGGTTGGCCACCATCGCGCAGAACAACGAACTCGGCGCGGGCATGGCGGTGGCCTTGAAGGACTTGGAGATCCGCGGTGCCGGGAATGTGCTGGGCGTCGAGCAGTCCGGGCACGTCGCCGGGGTCGGTTTCGACCTGTACGTGCGTCTGGTCGGTGAGGCGGTGGAGGCCTACCGGGCGGCACTGAAGGCGGCCTCGGACGGAACGGCGGTACCCGTCAACGAAGAACCCAAGGACGTCCGGATCGACCTGCCCGTCGACGCGCACCTGCCGCCGGACTACATCGGCAGTGACCGGCTGCGGCTGGAGGCCTACCGGCGGCTGGCATCGGCGGCCGACGAGACGGGGATCGCGGCGGTGGTCGAGGAACTCCTCGACCGGTACGGTCCGCTGCCCGAGCCGGCCCAACGGCTGGTGGCGGTGGCCCGGCTGCGACTGCTGTGCCGTCAGTTCGGCGTCACAGAACTCGCCGTCACCGGTAGCAGTTCGGCGGCGACCCTGCGGGTGGCACCGCTGACCCTGGCCGACTCCGCGCAGGTGCGGCTGGCCCGGATGTACCCGGCGGCGCGCTACCGGGCCACGACGGCGACGGTGCAGGTGCCGGTTCCGCGCTCCGCCGACAGCGTGGGAGCGCCCCGAATCCGCGACCTGGAGTTGGTTCAGATGGCTGCCGACCTGCTGCTGGCACTCGACGGCCGGCCCAAGGGTGAAGTCGATGTGACGGCCTTCGCGGTCGGTGTGAAGGAGACAGCCCGGTGACCGTCATCCTGGTCGATCCGCGCCGCCCCGCCATGGTGCCGATAGAGGCGGTGGACCTGCTCGGCGGTGACGTTCAGTGCACCGAGGACATGCCTATCCGGGTGCAGTGGTCGCTGCCTGCGGCGCGATCGTCGCTGACGCCCCCGGCGGCCCCGGTGCTGCTGTCCTCCGACCCCGATCACCCCCAGGTGCGCGAACGCCTGGCGGCGGGCGAACGGCTCATCAGCTTCACTGCGCGGCCCGGGGAACGACTCGTCGACGCGGTCGAGATCATGGACCGGCTGCGCACTTCGGGACCGTGGGAGAGCGAGCAGACCCATGACTCGCTGCGTCGCTACCTGCTGGAGGAGACCTACGAACTGCTCGACGCGGTCCACGGCGGAAATCCCCAGGAAGTGCGAGACGAACTCGGCGACGTACTGCTGCAGGTGCTCTTCCACGCCCGCATCGCCGAGGAGTCTCCGCAGCACCCGTTCGGCATCGACGACGTGGCCGACGCGCTGGTGCGCAAGCTCGGCAACCGGGTTCCCGCCGTTCTGGCCGGCCAGCAGGTCACGCTGGAGGATCAGCTGGCCCAGTGGGAGCAGCGCAAGGCCGCCGAACGCTCCGATTCGCGGTCCTGTGTCGAGGGACTGCCGACCGGGCAGCCCGCCCTGGCCCTGGCGCAAAAGGTCATCGACCGGGTCACCGCGGCCGGGCTTCCGGCTGACCTGGTCCCGCCAACACTGCGGTCGGTCTCGCTGAAACCCGGCGGTGACGCCGAAAACGAGCTGCGCGGCGCGGTGCTGGACTTCATGGGCACCGTCCGCGCTGCCGAACGGGCCATCGTGCAACGCCGTGGCGGGCAACTGGGCCGCGGCGTCCCGATCAATGCCGAGGAGTGGCGGGCGCAGCTGTCCTGACGGCCGCGCCCGGCCCGCCGGGCGCGGCGTCGCACCGGCTAACGGAACCCGTCCCGTGGGACGATGTACGGGTAAACCCCGAGGGCGATAGGGAGTCTCGTGTCATTGTCACGCCGGGTGCGCAACCTCGTCGCCGCCGCGGCTGCGGTGGCGCTGCTCGCGCCCGGTTGTTCATGGAAACCGGGCGTCCCGATTCCCAACGGGGTCCCACCCCCGGCGGGAGATCCGGTGCCCGCGATCGACACCTACGTCACCGGTCGGGCGGCCGACCAACTGCGGGAGTGGGCGGAGCAGCGCGCCCCCGCCCTGGGCATCCCCATCTCGGCGCTGGAGGCCTACGCCTACGCCGCACGGGTGGCCGAGGTGGAGAATCCCGACTGCCATCTGTCCTGGACGACGCTGGCCGGCATCGGCATGGTGGAAAGCCATCACGGCACCTATCGGGGTGCGGAGATCGCCCCGAACGGCGATGTGAAACCGCCGATCCGCGGGGTGCGACTGGACGGCACCAACGGCAATTTGGAAATCATCGACAAGGAGGCGTCGAGGGACGGCGACCCGGTGTACGCGCGGGCGATGGGACCGATGCAGTTCATCCCGGAGACCTGGCGGCTCTACGGCGTGGACGCCAACAACGATCGCGTCATCAGCCCGGACAATTTCGACGACGCGGCCCTGTCCGCGGCCGGATACCTGTGCTTCCGCGGTAAGGACATGGCCACCCCGGCCGGCTGGATGAACGCCCTGCGGGCCTACAACCATTCCGACCAATACGCCCGCTCGGTGCGGGACTGGGCCACCGCGTACGCGGCCGGCCATCCGCTGTGACCGTGACCGTGACCGGCCGGACGCCGTCAGACCCGCCGACTGCGGCCCGGCCGGGCCGTTGAGCATCTAGGCTGTTCGACTGTCAGCCCTCCCGCCCACCAAGGAGAAGTCCGTGCCCATCATCGAGCAGGTGGCCGCCCGCGAAATCCTCGACTCGCGCGGCAATCCGACCGTCGAGGTCGAGGTGGCCCTCATCGACGGCACCATCGCCCGCGCCGCCGTACCGTCCGGCGCGTCCACCGGTGAGCACGAGGCGGTCGAATTGCGCGACGGCGGTAGCCGCTACGGCGGCAAGGGTGTGCAGAAGGCCGTCGAAGCGGTCCTCGACGAGATCGCCCCGGCGGTCATCGGCATCTCCGCCGACGACCAGCGTCTGGTCGATCAGGCGCTGGTCGATCTCGACGGCACCCCGGGCAAATCACGGCTGGGCGCCAACGCCATCCTGG
>JAGQTQ010000011.1:0-35788 GCA_020438905.1 Mycobacterium sp. | reverse complement strand
ACGGCGGTGCGCACGCCGACACCGGGGTGGACGTGCAGGAGTTCATGGTCGCCCCGATCGGCGCCCCCAGTTTCAAAGAGGCGCTGCGCTGGGGCGCAGAGGTCTACCACGCGCTCAAGGCGGTGCTGAAGAAGCAGGGACTCAACACCGGTCTCGGCGATGAGGGCGGGTTCGCCCCGGACGTGGCCGGTACCAGGGCCGCGCTCGACCTGATCTGCTCGGCCATCGAATCCGCCGGGTTCACCCCCGGCGGGGACATCGCGTTGGCCCTCGACGTCGCGGCCACCGAGTTCTTCACCAAGGGCTCCGGATACAGCTTCGAAAAGCAGGTCCGCTCGGCCGCGGAGATGGGCGAGTTCTATCTCGGCCTGCTCGACGCCTACCCGCTGGTGTCCATCGAGGATCCGCTGGACGAAGACGACTGGGACGGCTGGGTGGCGCTGACGGCCGCGATCGGAGACCGGGTGCAGATCGTCGGCGACGACCTTTTCGTCACCAACCCGGAGCGGCTCGAGGAGGGCATCGAACGCGGCGCGGCCAACGCACTTCTGGTGAAGGTCAATCAGATCGGCACCCTCACCGAGACCCTTGATGCGGTTGCACTGGCCCACAACAGCGGCTACCGCACGATGATGAGCCATCGCAGCGGCGAGACCGAGGACACCACCATCGCCGACCTCGCCGTTGCGGTGGGCAGTGGCCAGATCAAGACCGGCGCGCCGGCCCGTAGCGAACGGGTGGCCAAGTACAACCAGTTGCTGCGTATCGAGGAAGCCCTCGGCGACGCCGCGCGTTACGCGGGCGACCTGGCTTTCCCGCGGTTCGTCGCGCCCGAGTAGACGGCCCCGGCCGAACGAGCACCACGTGGCAGAAGGTAAGCGGTCCGATCCCAAACGGCGTGCGCCGGCTTCCCGTCCGGGTGCGTCGGGCCGTGCCCGCGCCCGTCCGGCACGAATCGGTGCCCGCGAAACCCGCCCCACCGGTCTGCGCGCCCGCGCGGAGTCGGTCGGTCGCAGTATCACCGAGCCGATCCGCCAGGCCATCTCCGACTCGGTGCAGCAGCAGAGCGAGCAGCGACTCGGCTTCACCGCCCGTCGGGCGGCGATCCTGGCCGCGGTGATCTGCGTGTTGACGCTGACCATCGCCGGGCCGGTGCGCACCTATTTCGCCCAGCGCACCGAGATGAAGCAGTTGGCCGCCAGCGAGGCCGCACTGCGCGCGCAGATCGCCGAACTGGAGGGGCAGAAGGCCAAACTCGCAGATCCGGTGTACATCGCCGCGCAGGCCCGCGAGCGGCTCGGGTTCGTCAAGCCCGGTGACATCCCCTACCAGGTCCAGTTGCCGCCGGGGGCGGTGGTCGAGCCCGGCGTCGAACCGCAGACCCAACCCGTGCGCAGCGGCGACCCCTGGTACACCTCGCTGTGGCACACCATCGCCGACACCCCACACGGTCCGCCGCCGGCGCCGCCGGAAGCCGCCGAACCCGTTCCCGACGCGCCGGGGCCGGTGACGCCCCCGCCGCCCGACCCGACCCCGCCCGGTGGTTGACCCGGCTGATCTCGACGCGGTGGCGCGACAACTCGGTCGCGACCCGCGGGGAGTACTGGAGATCGCCTACCGCTGCCCCAACGGTGAACCCGGTGTGGTCAAGACCGCACCCCGGTTGCCCGACGGAACCCCGTTCCCGACGCTGTACTACCTCACCCACCCGGCTTTGACCGCCGCGGCGAGTCGCTTGGAGTCCGAGGGTGTCATGCGTGAGATGTCGGCCCGGCTGCGCGAGGACGCCCAGGTGGCGGCCGCCTACCGTCGCGCCCATGAGTCGTATCTGGCCGAGCGGGACGCAGTCGAGCCGCTGGGTACCGAATTCTCCGGCGGCGGCATGCCCGATCGGGTCAAATGCCTGCACGTGGTGATCGCTCACGCGCTGGCCAAGGGCCGCGGGGTCAATCCGTTCGGGGACGAGGCGCTGGCCATGCTCGCCGACGACCCGGCGATGGCCGGAATCCTCGTCAGAGGGGAGTGGGTGTGAATCAGAATGCCGCGGGGGAGCGGGTTGGGGCGATCGACTGCGGCACGAACTCGATCCGGTTGCTCATCGCCGACCGGGCCGGGGGCCGGCTGCAGGATCTGCATCGGGAGATGCGCATCGTGCGACTCGGTGAGGGTGTCGACGCCACCGGCCGGTTCGCCCCGCAGGCACTGGAACGGACCAGGGCCGCGATGGTGGACTATGCCGAGCTGCTGCGCGAACACTCGGTGCGCAAACTGCGGATGGTGGCGACCTCGGCGACCCGGGATGCGGCCAACCGCGACGAGTTCTTCGCCATGACCGCCACCGTTCTGGGACAGGTGGTTCCCGGGGCGGCGGCCGAGGTGATCACCGGCGCCGAGGAGGCCGAACTATCCTTCAACGGTGCCGTCGGCGAATTGGATCCCGCCACAGCGCCTTTCGTGGTGGTCGACCTCGGCGGCGGGTCCACGGAGGTGGTGCTGGGCACCCATGACGGCGTGCAGGCCAGTTACTCCGCGGATATCGGCTGCGTGCGGATGACTGAGCGGTGTCTGCACTCCGATCCGCCGATTG
Source organism: Mycobacterium sp. (assembly GCA_020438905.1). Classification (GTDB taxonomy): domain Bacteria; phylum Actinomycetota; class Actinomycetes; order Mycobacteriales; family Mycobacteriaceae; genus Mycobacterium. Next base: position 33,201 of record JAGQTQ010000011.1, on the reverse strand, counting down.
CCGACGAGGTGGGCGCCGCCCGCGAGGTGGTGCGGGAGCGTCTCGGTGAGGCACTGCGGGTGGTTCCGGTCCAGCGGGCCCAGACCTGGGTCGGCGTGGCCGGAACGTTCACCACCATCGCCGCGCTGGCCCACCACATGACCGTCTACGACTCCGAGGCCATCCATCTGTCCCGGGTGCGGTTCGCCGATCTGCTGGATGTGTGCGACCGGCTGATCTCGATGACCCGCGAGCAGCGCGCCGCGCTGGGGCCGATGCACGAGGGCCGGGTCGATGTGATCGGGGGCGGCGCGATCGTGGTGCAGGAATTGGCCGCGGCGCTCGCCCAGCGGGCCGGGATCGACGAACTCGTCGTCAGCGAGCACGACATCCTCGACGGAATCGCCCTGTCGATCCGTTGATCCGTCGATTCGGTGATCCGGCTGGGCGAGGCTGGGAGTCGAGGTGACCGGTAGGCCGCGAGATAGGGAGTTCGGCTTCGGAAAGCTCTACTGGCGGTACGTGGCTCACTACGCCAAGACGCACCCGTACGAGGGCGGCTGGGACTGCGAGGTTGTGGAGGGCGACGAGGAGGACTGGGGGATCGACATCACCCGGTGCGGGGTGTGCAAACTGCACATCGCAATGCGGCCACCCCGAACCTCGTCCGCCGGAGACGATCGGTGCGACTTCCGCCTCAAATCGGATTGGGTCCCTGAAGACGACTGGGCGCCGGAGTTCACCCGCAACCAGTCGAGGGATTAGCGGGGATCAGGAACCCACTGAAGAACCGCGGGGACCGAGTCGGACCCGACGGTTCAGAACGGGCGGTGCTTAGAGCTTGACCCGGCAACCGCTGCCGATGTTCTTGCAGTGCGCCTGGCTCTTGCAGGCGCCGCAGCGGCAGGTGCAACCGCCCACTCGCTTGACCTCGGGAATGCTCATGGCGTTAATCTCCTTCGCGCCCACGCGGTGTGGGCCTGGACTCAACGATAGTTGTCTGCCCGGTGATGTGTCAGGAACTCGGCCCGGCCCGGATTCGGCTGTCCGCAGCGTGGGCTACCGACGGCCGGCCGCACCGCGACGGTACGGTGCTGTCAGCCGGTGTCGGCGCGCCCCCATAGCCCAATTGGCAGAGGCAGCGGACTTAAAATCCGCCAAGTGTCGGTTCGAGTCCGACTGGGGGCACCATGTCGACGCAGGTGGCTGTGGCTCATGACTCCGGAATCGACGTCAGGCCGCCTGCCCTCCGAGAACCCGGCGCAGGCCGGCTGCAGCCCGGTCACCGATCCTGTCGAATACCAGCCGAAGGCCCAGATCGCCGAGGCGCAACAGGCCGTTCAGGCGGAGGTCTGCGTCATAGGTGACGACTGATCCAGTGCCGTCGGGTTCGACCGTGATCCGGTCGATTGAAGTGAAGATGGTGCTGCGGGCCACCACAAGGAGGTTTCGCGGGGCGTCGTGCTCCTCGGTCTCGTACCGCAATGTCAGGTCGCCGACTGGACCGGCGACGGTGACGTCGAACACCGCATCCAGGCCGCCGCCCGAACCCTCTGCCTGCTTGACAGCCTTCACGCCCGGGTCCCACTCGGTGAAGTTGCGGAGATCGGCCATGTAGGCGAATGCCTCCTGCGGAGTCTTCGCGGTCCTCACCTTGGTCACGTACCGTGCCATGTCCACTCCTTTTCGATGACGTCTAGGGCGCCGGCGCAGCCGGGGCGGCAATCCGGGCGGGGCGACATCCGTCAGGGGTGGCGCGCTGTCGCTCGGTCACCATTCGCTGTCGGCGGGGCGGCCGCCGCCATTGCCGATACGGGCGGGTGGGTAAACCGGTCCCGGCGCGATCTCGGTCTGAGGGGGGGTGACGGTCGGATCAGTAGTTGTGGCAGTTGTTGACAGCCCTGCCAATCGGACCGTTGGAGGAATCCATGATGTCGTCGCTGACACCCGCCCAGCGTTGGTAGCCGAGGATTCCCTCTAGCGTGCTCACCTGCTGCTGACGTTGCCCCGGAGGAGCGGCCAGGAGCACCGCAAGTCCGACCCGCAACTGTTGCTCCAGCTTCGGATCCCCGCTGATCCTGCCCCAGATGACTGGGTCGTTCTGCTGCATCGACGACATGATCTGCTGTTCAGAGCAGGTGGTGGCGTTCAAATCGTCGGCACTGGCCGGTCCTGCAGTCGCGATGGCGAGACCGGCGATGGCAGCCGCCGCGCCCAACTGTGCCAGCCTGCGAACACCTTTAGTCATGACGCTCATGCCAGGGACTTTACAGAGGCGTCGTCACTTCTACGGTAGGGACGTCTGCGGTGGCCTTCGGCTCTGCCCGGGGCACTGGCTGTCGTGCCGACGGCCCGAGGCCGGCTACCCATCCGCATCCTCGACTTGCTCGATCGAGAGGGTGGCTCGCCCCCCTGCGGGCTCTCCGGTCAGGCCTTCGCCAGCGCATCGCGATGGCCTGAGCCTGCGGTCCGGTCGACGAATTTTTCGCAGCGATACTTGAAATCCATTGTTGTGCAGTGCATTAGGTGGTTGCATTCGGAATTTTTCGGTCTGGAGGCACCCGCCGGGTCCCCGCGTGATCTAGGGTGCGACCCATGGCTGAGCTATCGCGGCGGTCAATTCTTCGAACGAGTGCGCTTCTGGCGGCGGCGGCAGCTGTGCCTTCCGCCGCGTGTGCGGGCAAGCCGTCCGGCGCTCCCGCAGCCTGGCCGACACCCGAGAAATGGCAGGCGCTTGGGGACCAAATCGGCGATCGCTTGATCGGCACGGCGCTGCCGTGGCGGGATGCGACGCCGGAGGTGTTTGAACTGCTGAAGAATCCGTTCTGGAACGAGGAGCAGCCCGGTGCGCTGCAGTCCACGGGTTGGTACCAGGCCTGGACGGCCGCCGCGTCCCCCAAAGCGGTCAGGGCCAAGCAGGTCGGTGACATCGTCGCAGCGGTGAATTTTGCGCGGGACAACGACGTGAAGCTGGTGGTGAAGGGAACCGGTCACGACTACCTGGGGCGAAGCAACGCTGCCGACTCGCTGCTCGTCTGGACTCACGACATGCGAGAGATCACGATGCATGACGCTTTCGTGCCGCAGGGCGCCCCGGCGGGAACCCCTGGCGTGCACGCGATGACGGTCGAAGCCGGAACCCGTTGGCTTGAGGCCTATCGGGCAGCCACCGCCGCCGGCCGATTCGTCGCCGGGGGAGGTTGCACGAGCGTGGGTGCCTGCGGGGGTTTCACCTTCGGCAGCGGATTCGGGCCGTTCTCCAAGCGATACGGGACCGGTTCGGGTGGGATCGTGCAGGCCGAGATCGTCACGGCCGACGGTCGGGTTCGCACCGTCAACCGATTCTCCGAACCGGATTTGTTCTTCGGGGTCCGTGGCGGCGGGGGCGGGACGTTCGGAATCGTCAGTCGGGTGACGTTGCTGACCCACCCGATTCCCTCGACGGTGGGGATCGTCACGGGCTCGATCAAGGCTGCTTCCGATGCCGGGTATCGCGAGCTGATCGAACGGTTCGTCGAGTTTTATCCGGCTGCTCTGGACAACTGGCACTGGGGGGAGTCGGTGGCGTTCGGTCCTGAGAACGACTTCGGCTTCCGGCTGACGTTCCTGGATCTCCCGGAATCGGAGGGCCGTGCGGTCATTGGGCAGTTCACCGACCAATTCCGCGGCCGGAGTGAGTACACCGTAGATCCGAAGTTTCGATTCCTCGATTTCAAGGATCTGTGGAACCCCGATTACTGGGATCGGGTGGACCCCGACTTCGTCACACGAGACCCGAGGCCGGACGCGCCTGACTACCAATTCTGGTGGACCGGCAACCAGGGTGAACTCGGTGCCTTCTGGGGCGGCTATCAATCCCGTTGGATCGCAACCGAACTGATGCGCGGCGATCCGAAAAAGATCGCCGGAGCCTTCTTCGAGGCATCACGTCTGCGGCCGTTCATCTTCCAGGTCAACAAGGGCCTGAGCGGGGAGCATCCCGAGGCCAGGGAGCGAGACGAACAGACTGCCCTGCACCCTGGTTGTTTCGAGGCGGCGGCATTGGTGATCATGGCCGCGGCGCAGCAATACGGGTACCCGGGGGTGCCGGGACGCGAACCGAACGAACAGCGGGCTCGTGACCAGGCCGATGCGCTCAACCGCGCCATGGAATTGATCAAGGAGGTGACTCCGGGAGCAGGTACCTACTCCACGGAATCCGATTTCTTCCTGGAGGACTGGCAACGTAACCAGTGGGGGTCGAACTATCCGCGGCTGCTGTCCGTCAAGCGCACCTACGACCCCGGGACTCTCTTCCGCGTCCACCATGGGGTGGGAAGCGAGCTTTAGTCCCGGTATGCCGAGCCGGTCAGGGCCCCGTCAGCTCGGCGGACGTGACACGCACTGGGCGCAGTAGAGCTGCTCGCCGAGCTTGTCCATCAGCTGCAGTTGCGTTTCCAGGTAGTCGATGTGCTGTTCCTCGTCGGCGAGAATCTCCTCGAACAGCGTCGCCGTCGTGGCGTCCAGCTTCTCCCGGCACATGATGATCCCGGGCTTGAGCCGGGCGACCACCTCGTACTCGATCGCAAGGTCACTTTCGAACTGCTCGCGGAGCGTCTGCCCGATGCGCAGCGACCCGATCCGCTGGTAGTTCGGCAATCCGTCGAGCAGCAGGATCCGGTCGGTGATCCGCTCGGCGTGGACCATTTCCTCCATTGACTCGGCCCGGGTGTGCTTCGCGATCTCGGTGAAGCCCCAGCTGTCCTGCATCTCCGAATGCAGGAAATACTGGTTGATAGCGGTCAATTCGCTGGTCAGCTGCTCGTTCAGCAGCTTCAGAACCTCAGCGTCACCCTGCATTTCGTCTCCTTGTGAATCGGACCCCGCGCCGTCGGCTCCAGCGTACATGTAGGTTTGCCTAAGTTAGGCTAGCATCACCTAGCTGATGGATTCTTGCGGTCGGTAAGGGAGTCTTGATGTACGTGTGCCTGTGCGGGGGGATCACCTGTGCGGCGGTCGCCGATGCGGTCGCCCGCGGAGCAGCCAATTGCAGGCAGGTCGCCGTGGCGTGCGGTGCGGGACTGGACTGCGGGCGCTGCCTGCGCAACGTCAAGGCGATCATCGAGGCGGAATCTAGCGGCGCCGTTCCGGCTGCGAGCTAGGGACGGGGGCCTCGGCCACATCGACGCGGGCCTGTGCACGGTCCGCACGGAGGCTCCGGAAGGCTCGCGACTACCTTGTCCGATTGCGGGCGTCGGATTGCGGCTTGGCAGATTGCGGGTCTCGTATCGGCGACGCCGGAACAGGAGGGGTTGCTGTCATGGCGGAGTCTTTCGCGGATACGGCCGTCATCGAGCACGAACCCAGGGTGCGCCGCTGGGAGCGTCGCGCCGAGTGGCCACTTGCCGGCGTCGCCACCATCTTCCTGATCGCGTACTCGATCCAGGTTCTCGCCGATCCACAGGGGCCCACCACCGAGATCCTGGAGGTCATCCTCGCGGTCACCTACGTGCTGTTCGTGATCGACTACCTCATCCGGCTGGTGCTTGCCGACCATCGCTCAAGCTGGTTCTTCCAGCACCTGATCGACCTGGCGATCGTGGCGCTGCCCTTCCTGAGGCCGTTGCGCCTCCTGCGGCTTCTGGTTCTGTTCAGCGCATTGCAGAAAGCGGTCGGTGGTGCCATCCGCGGGCGCGTGATCACCTACACCGCGTTCAGCTCGATCCTGCTCATCTATGTTGCTTCGCTGGCGATTCTGGAAGAGGAACGCGGTGTCGAGGGTTCGGTGATCAAGAACTTCGGTGACGCCGTGTGGTGGTCGGTCACTACGGTCACCACCGTCGGCTACGGCGATCTCTCGCCGGTCACCACGGCCGGCCGAGTGGTTGCGGTGTTCCTGATGATCGGTGGCATCAGCCTGGTGGGTCTGGTGACCGCGACCCTGGCGTCATGGGTGATCGAGAAGGTCTCGGACGAAGACGCCGCGAACACCGCCGTAACAACTGCCCAGATCGACGAATTGCGACTTGACATGCAGCAACGGATTGACGCACTCACCGTGGAGCTGCAAAGGCTCAATGGCGCCGCCGGGTCACCGGAGATTCGGTCCGGGGACACGACCCCACCCGGCTGAACCGCTTCTGAGGGAAGACTTCCGGCGCACCGGTCCGTCCATCCGGAGGAGGAGCGGGCATGGAAGGCGGCTGCGGAGGCCGCCGCCGTGGCGTGGCGAACTGATCGAAAGATGCGCGACTGAGGCCAGGCTCATCGACGAGGCGCTGCGCAACGAGCGCCAGGATGCCCGCGCCGCCGAGCAACGCGCCCGGCGATGCGTCGGGACCGTCCACCGCGGGCACAGATGCATAGCATCGGGTTTCCGGGCCGCCGCTGCGGCTACCGTCGGGGCAGGCGGCACTACGGGAGGAAGGGCACGCGCCGGTGGATGAGAATGTGCACGAAGTTCCTGTGTGGACGCTCGCGGTCGGCGACGCCACGGTTCCGCCCGTTTTCGACGACCGGCCCATGACCCGGCAGCGGCTGACCGAGCTCCGGACGGCTCTGGCGACGCTCGCTGAAACGCCGATCGCCACCCTGGAAGTTCATCCCGCGCCGGCCGGGCTCGCCCGGACCGAGGGGATGTCCCTGGGGGCAGAGAGCCCGTTGGCCGGGTATCTGACCGAACTGATCGGCAAAGCGCTCACGCCCGGGGGAGCGCCGCCCGCGGGCCAAGCCCTTTATCGGATGGTGGTGCCGTCGAAGGTGGCGGCGCAGTTCGGCAGTGGGCTCATCCAGCCGATGTTGGCGAACTCGGTCCCGGGGGGAATCCACAGCGCGCTGGTGGGTGCGTCGGGAATCGCCGGGCAGGCGGCCTTCGTCCGGGTGGCCGGCACGGCCGCGGCCGGTGGGGGAGCGCTCTCGGTAGCCCCGCCGTTGATCATGATGGCGATCGCCGCGGGTCTGAGCGCGCGCTCGGAAATGGCGAGCCGGCGGGCGGCGGAGATGTTGGAGCAGATGCGGCAGGAAAAGCTCGACGACGATCGAAACCGGCTCGAGAGCTGTCGGTCCCCGATAGAGAAAGCGACCGCGATCCTCCTCGACCAGGGGAAGGTCGGTCATTCGCTGGGGCTCAGCGCCGCGGTGGACAAGATCGAGACCGCCATCACCGCTGCTCGCCGAAACCTCAAACGCTGGGAGTCCGCACTCGGCGACTTTCCCCAGGGGCCGGTCGAGCTCGCCCGAATCAAGAAGCGCTTTCCCGGTCTGGCAGACCCATCGGGGGAGTTCCGCGCTCAGCTGGACCTGGCCGAACTCGCGATCAGCCTCAAACGGAGGGTGAACGTGCTCCAGGCCGTCGAGCATGCAGAGATCAACCCGGACAACACGTTCGATCGGTTCATGCGGCAACTCAGCAACGACGAGCGGACAGTCGACGAGCTCGAACGTGGGATCGCCGAAGTGGTGCGCCGACTCTCCGATCTCGAGGTCGACCGCTCGCATGGGATGCTCGACTTCGTCTTCACGCTGGGCGAGGTCGACGAGCTGCTGGCGGCGTCGCGACGGCTCCGAGAGCTGGGGCGGGCGGTGAAGCCGTCACCGGCACCGACCGACGTCGCCATCGAGATGCTTCGCCACGAAGACGGATCCGTGCTCGTTTTCCCCGCTGTCGCCGACCCGTGATCCGGTGCCGGTGATCGCGTCGATCCCGACGTGGACCGTAGAAGGGCCGGCGGCCCGGGGCGTCAGTTGACGGTGGCGTCGAAAGAGTTGACCGTCAGGCCGACCCCACCGCTCCACGGCTCGAAGCCGGCCTGAACGCTGGTCAGATACCAGGCGTCGGTGACCGGTTCCTGGAAGTCGGCGGTGCGGATCATGACGTCATCGATGAAGTCGAGCAGGTCGAGATCGGTCAATGTGTCGATCGTGTCCACTGCGACGTAGGAGACGACGTTGTTGGCGCCGTTGTTGCCCCGGTAGACGTTCCAGTTCACCGCGTCGATGGTGATGGTGGCGATGGGGATGGCATTCCCTTTGCCGTCGTAGGAATACGAGATGGGTTGGACCCCGCCCTGCTCGGTGAACCAGATCATCAATTCCTGCTGGTTGACACCCGTTGTCTTCGGTGTCGGATCCATCCAGATGTCATAGGAGGCGTCATAGATGTCACCGGCGTCGCCGGGGTAGGTGTAGCTGATACTGCTTGTGGCACTGCTGATTCCGCCGATCTGCACCGGGAGTGTGCTGGACGGGGAGCAGTTGCCGTAGTGGCATCCCAGATAGACCGCAGGATAGGCCAGCGGCGCTCCGTTGGTAGGTGCCGAGCCGGTTCGCGCCGTGATGCTGAAGCCGGTGGGGGTCACGGTGATGGTCTGGCTGCCGCCGTTGTAGTTGTTGTTCATCACCACGTACTTGTCCTGGATCGTGGTGGTTCCGAAGTTGTCCGAAATCACCACGTTGGTCTCGCCGTCGGCGCCGTTGACGCCTCGACGGTCCAGGAAGAACAGAATGCGGCCAGAACCTCCTGCACCGCCGGTTCCACCGGGGGCCTCCAGGCCGTTGCCGCCGTCGCCGCCGTTCCCTCCGTCACCCCACAGCGACAAGATTCCCGCGTGCCCGCCGTCGCCGCCGTCGCCCCCGCCCGCCGCGGCGCCGGAGATCACCGAACCGCCGTTGCCGCCGTTGCCGCCGTTTCCGAGGAACCATCCGCCGGTGCCGCCGTCACCCCCGGCGCCGCCGGGAAGGCCCGACCCGCCGTTGCCGCCGTTACCGAACCAACCGGCTGAGCCGCCATCACCCCCGCCCCAGCCGTTGCCGCCGTTGCCGAGCAGGCCGGCTTTGCCGCCGGTGCAGGTTGTGGTGCAGGTGCCGGCCGTCCAGCTGTAGCCGTTACCGATCAGGATTCCGGCGTCGGGGTTCTCGGCGGTGCCGTTGCCGACGAGGAACCGGATCGCCGACTCGATCGGCCCGGCGGCGCCGCCACCGGGGCCGCCGAACGTCGGTATGGACGAAACCACCTGTGCGGTGGTCGCGCCGGGGGCGGTGGCGCGCGGCAACCGGCGGTTATCGGGGTCGGCGCTCCGCGCGGCCGCCGAAGAGGCGATCTCCGCATGGCCGGCGCTCGGCTGCACCGCGGCCGGTGCCGGTACCGCGAACTCGTCCGGCGGTAGGGATGGGGGCTCGACGTGGACCGCTAGGTCCGCCGGAACCTCCCGCATGGGGGAATCCGGGTCTGGGCCTTCCGGGGCCCGGACCGCTGGGTGCGTTCGGTTGGCCGGGGGCTGGGAACGCCCCCCGGAGGCCCGCGCAATGGCTGGGCGCCGAGACTGCACCGCCGCCGCCGATCGGGCCGGTGTTCCCGCGGCGGTACCGCTCTCCGATGGCCTGGAAGTCGATGCTTCGGCCGCCGAACCGGCACCGGTGTCCGCGGAGGCCACCGCGGGCATCCACGCGATCGCGGCTCCCATGCCCACTCCCGCCACCAACGGACCCAGCCGCAGGGAGATTGAGCAGCTCATCGGGACTCCTCCTGGTGCACTCCACGGTCCCGTCGGCATCTCACCGCCGGCGCGGTCGGCCTCGACTCGTGAAAACCTACGGCACTGAAAACCTACGGCACTGAAAACCTACGGCGCTGAAAACCTACGGCACGACGATCAGCACATAGCGGTTCCGCCCGAAGGATCACGCATCGCCGATCGGTTCGATCTACCGGCGCTCTCGGGGCGTGACCGGGTTCGGTTGGTTTGGACTCCGCGGAGCAATCGAGTTTCTTTCGGGATACTTGTACGGCTCAAGCAGTGAACCGGGTCGTCGGCCACATCCGCGACCGCCCATGTGTTGGACCAAGGGGACCGCCGATGACCGTTGTCGCCATCTATCTCGTCATCACTTTCGGTCTTGGCGGGCTAGCCATGGCTCTGCGGCTTCCCCCGTTGGTCGGGTTTCTGGCCGCGGGATTCGTCATCAACGCTCTCGATGTGGGGCAACTGCCAGAGCTGGACATGATGGCCGACCTCGGCGTCACGCTGTTGCTCTTCGCGATCGGTCTGAAACTCGACATTCGCATACTGCTGCGTCGCGAAGTGTGGTTGACCACGTCCGCGCACATGGTGGTCAGCGTCATCATCGGAAGTGCCGTGATGTGGCTTGCCTCCGTGGTCGGGGTCGCAATGCTCGCGGGGCAGAGCACCCAAACGATCGCTCTGCTCGCCTTCGCGCTGTCGTTCTCCAGCACCGTTTTCGTGGTCAAAGTTCTCGAGGAGCGCGGCGAATCGCACGCACTGTACGGACGCGTCGCCATCGGCATCCTGGTGATGCAGGACATCGTCGCCGTGATCTTCCTGACGGCCACCGGCGGTCACCTGCCCAGCCCGTGGGCGCTGGCACTGGTCGGTCTATGGCCACTCACACGGGTCCTGCGCAAGATCTGGACCCGGTTGGGCCATGGAGAGATGCAGTCGCTGTTCGGGATCGTCATGGCATTGGTGCCCGGGTACGCATTGTTCTCCGCGGTCGGACTCAAGGGCGACCTCGGCGCGCTGATCGTCGGAGTGCTCCTGGCGTCGCACCCAGCCTCCTCCGAGCTCGCGCGGTCGCTGTTTCACATCAAGGAGTTATTGCTCGTAGGTTTCTTCGTGTCGATCGGGCTGACCGGTCTGCCGGACCTGCCGACCGTCGGGGTCGCACTGGTGATGTTGCTGCTCCTGCCCATCAAGGCCGTCTGGTACGTGGTGCTGCTGTCGCGCTTGCAGCTTCGCTATCGCACGGCGTTGCTGGCGGGGCTGAGCCTGATGAACTACTCCGAATTCGGCTTGATCGTTGTCTCGGTCGGTGTCTCGGCCGGCTTGCTGGACAGCGGCTGGCTGGTCGAGATGTCGATCGCCGTGGCACTGAGCTTCGTGGTGTCGGCATTGGTCAACGGACGCGGGCATCTGATGGTGGAGAAGATTGCGGCGCGGCTTCCCGCCCAGGACGAAAGCGCGTTGAACCCCGAAGAGCGCCACGGCGACGCCGGCGACGCCGAGGTCGTGGTGATCGGGATGGGCCGGGTGGGATATGCCGCCTACCAACGCCTGACCGACCACTATGGACTCAGGGTGGTGGGTGTCGACTATGACGGGCCCAGAGTCGAGCGACTGGCGGAGAAGGGCCTGCGGGTGGTCGAAGGTGATGCCACCGATCTGTACTTCTGGAACCAACTGGAGCGCTCCGATTCGGTGCGCATTGCCATCCTGGCCATGCCGCGTCATGGCGCCAACGTCACCGCGCTGGAATGTCTGCGCGAGTCGGGGTTCAGCGGCAAGGTCGCCGCCGTCGCCCGGTACGACGATGAGGTGCAGTGGGCCAAGGATCACGGCGTGGGCATCGCTTTCAACGTTTATGCGGGCGCGGGGTTGGAGTTGGCCGACCAGGTGGCGGGCGGTGGGCGGCCTGAGGGGGAAAGCTGCTGACCGCGTCCAGCACGATTCCGTTCCGGGACCTTGCCTTCGGCCCGTTGCGGCCCCGGCGCGCCGGTGCCTATCATCGGCCTGTGTTCGGGCGGGTGGCGCGTGTCGGTACCGCTTTTTCCGTGCTCGCCATCTCGCTGGCCGGTTTCCAGGCCGCCGGCGTCGCCGCGGCCGAGGGTTTGGATGGACGCGTCTCCTCGGCCTCCTCGACTGGGTCCGATACGGCTCCTTCGGGCCGGCCCGACACGGGGGACCGGGGCGGCCGTCAGAGGGTCTCTGGAGCGCTCCGCCCGGTTCGGGTGGCGGCGCCGTCGAGTTCAACGGTCGCCGGCGACAACCGGGCCGACCTCGCGGTGCCACTGCTGACGACCGCGCCCACAGGCGACGTGGTCGAGGCCGTCGGAGAAGGGCCGGATCCGCTCGGCCGGGCGGGCGCTGCGGCGGCCCGGAACCCGGGCGCCCTGAGTTTCGGTGTTCCCGGCGTTACGCCGGTGAACGCGTCGGCAGTGCCGGCGCCGTCCGGACCCGCTGCGTCGGTAGCCGGCCACACTGATCCCGGCGCTGCCGATTCGGGGACCGCCCCGCACTCGGCAGCGGCCGGACCGGCCACCCGTGGGGCTCGCGGTGGGGCACCTAAAGCGCTCGACGTCGTCGTGATCGCAGACCAGATGGCCGCGCCGATCGGTGCGGCCCCGATCGCTCCAAGACTTGGAGCGGACCGGAGTGCCTGGGTGATGCGTGCCCCGCTGACCCGGCCCGAAGCGCTGATCGCCGGGGCGATCGCCGCGATCGACCACTTCTTCGACTCCGCGGCGCAATGGCTGTCCGGTCTGCCGTCCAATCCGCTCGTCGATTTCCTCTCGGGGGCGCTACTTTTGGTGCGCCGGACGTTCTTCGACTTCAACCGCCCAGTGTTGGGTGCGTCCAACACGATCACCTTTCCCGAACTGGACTCGACGGGTTCTTCGCTGGCCGTTCGTGTCGACCCATCCCAGCAGGCAGCCGACGCGATCAGGGTCGACGCCGGCAGCACGTTCACCCTGACGCTGCCCGGACCGGCCACCGGGTACACGGTGCTGGCCAATAAACCCGACCTGGTGGTGATCGCCGAGGCGGGCGACCAATTGCATGTGACCGCAAACAAGCCGGGGTTCCTGGGACTTCTGGTGCGCTCCGCCGATGGCAGCGCCGAACGGTATGTGGGCCTCTACATCGCCGATCCGGACACCCACCTCGTGCCGGACACCGTCGAGGGCTATCTGCCGGTGGGGTCGGTCACGGTCACCGACTCAACCGGGGACGCGTTCGTGGAGAGATTCAATTTCCGCGACGGCGTGCGACCGATCGACTATCTATACATCTACGACCAGGGTGGCGCCGACTACACCGACGGCACCCTGAAAAAACTTCTCGCTCAGGCGTTGCGGCACGGAGTGGTGCCCGTCGTCGTGTACTACAACATCCAGAACGTGCTGAACTCCTCGGGTCGGCCGACCGGGGTCGTGGAGGGGCCCGACGGGGCCTACCAGGCCATCAACGACTATGACCAGTCCGGCCAGAGCCTGTTCTCCGGATACATGCAGCGCTACTTCACCAAACTGAAAGCCGATTTCGGCACCATGGACGCTCTGGGCGTTCCGGTCCAGGTCGTCATGGAGCCCGATTTCCTGAGCTACATGGGAACGGCAACTCCGTCGTTTCCGAACCAGGGGTTCGTCCCCGACCCCGCCGATCGCACCCTCAACACCGCCCAGACATCCGCGATCTACGCCGCCGGGTTGCTCACCGCCGGAACCGATCCCGCGTTCCCGGACACCGTTGCCGGAATGGTCCAGGCCATCAACTACTACACGGCAACCAAGAACACGAATGTGCGGATCGGCTGGAAGACCAACATCTGGGGCGTCGCCGACCAGCAGAACTGGTCACTTGGCCTGATGCACGTGACCGATTCCGTCACCTATCCCTGGCAGTCGCAGTGGAGCGGCCCATTGCCGACGTGGGAGCAGGGACGTGACTTCATCGCCGGTCAGGGCGCCGGTCTGGGTGCGTTCCTCGACAAGGTCGGTGTCACGTCCTGGGAGGGAGCCTCCGGTCGGGCGCCGTTCCTGGCGATCGACAAGTATGGCGTCGACGGCGCCTACACCTTCGACCCGGACATGCTCACCGATTCGCAGACCGCGGCCTTCGGCAACCTCAGTGCCTTCGTCGTCGGCGCCAACCTGAACCTGGCCAACCTCACCGACTCCGACACGCAGAAGTACTTCGGCTTGTCCAAGGCCGGCTTCGCTGCCTTCTACGCCAAGTACCAGGGGGCCTTTCCGAAGGCCGCCACCGACGTTCAGGCGGTGTTCACCACCTTGCAGGACGCCGCCAAGGACGACCCCAACATGGCGATGTGGTTCTTCAACGCCGACCAGTGGAACAACTACCTGTTCTTCGTGAACTCCCTGTCGGAGGCACTCGACGGCACGAAGGTGATGATCTGGCAGATCCCGCAGGGCCACGTCAACGGCTCGACGACGCTTCCGGGCACCGACCTGACCGACACCGTCGCCAACTTCGAGGACTCCGCCACCAGCTATTTCTTCGGTGACTCCTTCACCGCGGCCGGCGGCCGGCTGGCCCACTTCACCCAGAACCATGCCGCCGATCCCGCCGTCACCGTCTCGGGAAACACCGTCACCTGGGGCGAGCACATGAGCCTGGCCCAGGACTCCGGAGTGCTCTCGGTGCTCTTCGGCGCCGGGCTCGGGGTCTCCACCCGGGGTTCGCCAACCCCCGGCGGCGATGTCAACGACCACAACTTCTGGTTCGACAAAGCCAGCGGGTATCTGACCTCCGCTGCGGGCGTCTGACGGCCAAGGGCACAGCTTCGTATCGGTTTGATATGAAGATGGCTTCGTGATTCGACATTCCAGATGGCGGGCGTACCGTCGGAATTGACCGTTAAGTCATCTAACTTACGGAGATCCGCATGGTCTGGATTGCTCTCTACGGAATAACGGCGATCGCCGTCGCCGTCGCAGCGTTCCTGTTCGCGGAGTGGGTGCGCGAGCCGGCCTCGACCGACCTCAACCGGCCCGGGGCGCTGGCGGTCCTCACCGGACTGCTCTGGCCCTTGGTCGTCGCGGGGCTGGTCGAATTGGGCCTGCTCGCGGTCGTGCGCTCCCGGCTTCGGGGCCATAACCCGCCCGTCGTGCCCCGACCGGCGGGCAGGAGCCGGCCCTGGCTCACGGGCGCCAGCCGGTAGCTCTCTGAGTCGGCGGGGCATAGCCTTTCCGGATGTACGCGCCCTCCTGGGAATCGGTCTCTACGCATCCCCTTCCGGACTGGTACGACGACGCCAAGCTCGGGATATTCATTCACTGGGGTCTGTATTCGGTGCCCGGCTGGGCGCCGCAGGTCCCCGACATTCAGCAGCTGCTCAGGGAAAAGGGCCCCGTCGGCTTGTTGCGGGACAACCCGTATGCCGAGTGGTACCTGAACAGCAGCCGACTGGAGGGCAGTCCGACCTGGCTGCACCAACGGCAGACTTATGGTCCGGATGGCACCTATGACGACTTCGTCGGCCCGTTCGACGACGGAACCGCCCGAGCCGACATGGAGGCCATCGCCGGGGTGTGCCGCGACGCCGGGGCGGGCTACGTCGTCCTGACCACCAAACACCACGACGGCTTCTGTCTGTGGCCGACCGCGCAGGAGCATCCGCGCAAGGGGCGCTACCACGCCCGCCGCGACATCGTCGGCGACCTGACACAGGCAGTCCGCAACGCCGGCCTGCGGATGGGCTTGTACTACTCAGGCGGCTATGACTGGCCCTATAACGATGCGCTGCTGCAGAACCCTGCGGACAGCTTCCTGGCGGTTCCGCACACCGATGACTACGTTGGCTATGCCGCGCGCCACGTCGGTGAGTTGATCGACCGCTACCGGCCGTCGGTGTTGTGGAACGACATCTGCTGGCCGTCCGGCGGCGACTTGCCGGCACTGTTCGCCGACTACTACAACGCTGTGCCCGACGGCGTGATCAACGACCGCTGGATCGAGGCGCCGGCGCACCGAGGTGCCGTCACCGATGCGCTGGCCCGGGCCGGGGGATCGCTGCTGCAGCGGTTCTGGCCCTACCTGCCGGAGCGGCACAAGTCCCTGACTTTCCCCGCCGAGCATCACTACGACATCCGCACTCCCGAGTACGCGACGTTCGACGAGATTCAGGACAAGAAGTGGGAGTCCACCCGCGGGGTGGGCCATTCCTTCGGCGCCAACCGCAACGAGCGACCGGAGGATTACGTGACCGCAACCGAACTCGTCCGGTCCCTGGTCGACATCGTCTCCAAGAACGGCAACCTGCTCATCGGTATCGGACCGGACCAGAACGGCCGATTTCCCGAACAGCAACTGGCGCCGTTGCGTGGGCTGGGCGCCTGGCTGCGGACCAACGGAGACGCGCTGTACCGCACCCGGCCGTGGGCGATCGCCGAAGCGACCACGACCGAGGGGGCCCCGGTGCGGTTCACCGTGAATGAGGGTTCGGTGAATGCGATCCTGCTCGACCTGTCGCAGTCCGAGTTCGGAATTCGAGGCGTTGACGCCACCGCCGTATCCGAGGTCCGGATGCCGAGCCTCGGCGAGCCGGTGGCTTGGTGGGTGGACGAGGGCATGTTGAGATTGCGCCTGCCGGAACGGCTGCCTACCTCTCCGGCGTACGTTGTGACCCTCGGTCCCGGCGCTCGGCCGACCGGGTGAGACGCCTCAGCGGGTGAGACGGCTCAGCCCCGCTCGACGGTGTTGCCCAGACCGGACTTGTTGAGTTCCGGTGTGCCGGAGCGGAACCTGACCTCATTGTTGAGGCCGGAGACGACAATCTCCGCCGCTTCTTCGATGCTCACCCGGTTCTCTATCCCGGAGACCTCGACCCGCGCGCAGCGCCCCGTCAGCACCACGGTGTTGTCCACCCCGCTGATCATGACGTCGCCGTCGGTGCATGCCACCGTCCTGTCGCCACCCACGCCGGAAACGGTGATCGGCTCCCCGGTGGGAGGCGCTGGACGCGACGGCGCCGGCGCGGTGGGGATTTCGGGTGCCGGCGCGACAACCTCGGGGGTTTGCTCACCGGTCGGCCATCCGGCCACCGTTCGGGTTCGGTGATCGACGAGCATGACCCCGCCGCTGATCACCAGTCCGGTTACCAGCACGGCCAGCAGAACCCACCCGAGCCTCAGCCCTGAACGGATTGCAGTCGGCGGGGTCTCGACATGGGCGGCTGATGCGGACAGCGAGCGCTCCAAACCGGCGATGCGCGCCTCGGGATCCTCGTCCTCAGACGTCATGAACAGAAACCTCCTCGAACGTCGGCGCACCTAATGGCATTCGGCTGGTCTGCAGATTACGGCGAATCCACGGGCGGCCGGCCGTACGGTGATATATTGGATACAGGTGTAGCCAGAAATCTACGGTGAGGGAAGGCGCGGGTTGGGAATGAGGGTGCTGCTGCCGCATCAGATCGTCGAGAACAAGGTGAGGTCCGATTTCGACAGGGACATCCGCCGAAAATTCTTCCGCGGCCTGCACTTCGCCGGGCCGCAGGGCGATCCGGGATGGTTCGGCCCGGACAGTGCGGTCTGGTACGTCCACTCGCACACCTCCGCGCTGATCTTCGGACTGCAGTGTGCGGCGTACATGGAGCGTCTCGATCCCAGCATCTTCTGGATGGGTTCGGATCACTCGCGGGTCGCCGAGCGTGACGCGCGGGGCGTCCCGACGGGCCGGTTGGATCACGAGGGCGCGCAGGTGCGGCTCGCTCATTCGCTGGCTTTCTTCATCGGCACCGCATACGGGTCCACGCAGACCGCTGAGAAGGTGGCACAGACAGTGCGCGCCATGCACCACACCGTCAAGGGAGTGCGCCCGGACGGGCTGGCCTACGACGCCGACGATCCCGATTGGCTGCGGTGGAACTACGCCACCGTGGTGTGGGGGATTGCGACGGCACATCAGATGTATCACCCGGCGCCGTTGCGGGACATCGATCGCTATTACGGCGAGTTCGTCCGAGTCGGGCACGCACTCGGCGGCACCGACCTGCCTGCCACCAGAGCGGAGACGTTGGATTGTCTGCGGTCGTATCTGCCGAGGCTGGCGTTGACCCACGGAGCCGCGATCTCGACCGGGCAGGCGCTGATGGACAACCCGGACGTGCCTCAGGCGGCGAAGTTCTTCGACTGGGCCATCCGCGACGCGATGCCGGACTGGGCGGCGCAAATGGTGATGCACCGATCGCCGCACCCGGTGGAACGCGCGGCCCGGCGGGCGGCCACCTGGGCGGCGATCAACGCGACACAGGCCGCGATGGGGCCACTGCCGGAGTTCCGCCAGGCCCAGCGGCGGGTCGCCGGTGGAACCCGAGGTGGGCACACCGAACCGTCTTATGTGGCCGGAACGGACCCGGTGCGAAGCCGGGCGTCCGTGGAGTCGGCGCTGTCGACTGATTAGTCACGTTGTTCGCCGGAATTCCGGCGCTCGCGAGCCGCTGTGATGTCTACCGCATTTGCCCGCCATGGATGAGAAGTTCTCAGCGTCACAAATTTGCCGGAAAATAGCGAAAAAGCGCCGCTGACAGCGCAAAAATAGGGTTTTCCACCAGCTGTGTTACTGGTCGCCAGACAATTGCCGGGAATATGCAATAGAAACACCGTTGCTGAGCGAAGGCTGAGGCAGCGGGCCCGGGGGTGCGTTCGGCAGGAATTTTTTTGTCGGTCCCGGGGCTAAAATCAGATGCGAGCTCAGGTCCGAAAAACCTTCGCGATCTGATGGTAAGGCGCCGGCGCAGCCCGGCCCAGATGGAGGTGTAACCAAGATGGCAAACACGACAGGTGGCGCCGCGGTGGCTGAACGGCCCGCTGACTCGGTGTGGCTGTCGACGTTGCCCACCCCGCGGATCGCCGCCCTGAGCGGCTTGATCCCCTCGGTGCGCCCGTCCGCTGAGTTGCTCCGGGTGGTCCACCCGGCAGCCGGTGTGCTGTCCGATCTGCCCGGCCCCGTCACCGACCTGGCCGTCAGCGAGGACGGACGCCACGTCGTGGCCGCTCACTACGGGCAGGGCGCGGTCTCCATCATCGACGTCGCGACGCTGACCGTCGCTGCGGTGGTGGACGGCATCGCCGAGCCCTACGCCGTCGCCGCCGCCGGCCGCGCCTATGTGCGCTCGTCGTCGATTGCCGAGGACAGTGTCGTCGCGGTCGATCTCGACAACGGTTCGGTTCTGGCCGACCGTGAGATCGGGACCGGCGCGGGCGGGCTGGCCGTCAGCAGGTCCGGCGAGTTGCTCTATGTGGCGCGTTCGGCCGGTGCCGGCGCCGACATCGCCGTCATCGACATCGAGAGCGGCCACGTCAGTGGCATCGCGGTCAGCAAGGCGCCCGAGGCCAGGTTGGACGCCGTTCGAGTCGGTCCGGCGGGCAATCGCCTCTACGCGGCGCTGAACACCGATGCCGGAGGTTCGCTGGTGGTGGTCGACACCCGCAAGGGTCGCGTGCTCAACACAGTCTTCGTCGGCGCCTCGATCGGTGATATCGCCGTTCATCCGGACGGCCGGCGAATCTTCGTCACCGGCTGGGACGCCGAACTCGGTGGAGTGATGCGGGTGGTCGATACCGGTGCGTCGCGTGTCGTGCAGACCATCCCGACCGGCGGACTGCCGGCCCAGCTGGTGGTCACCGCGGGCGCGGTCTACCTGGCCGACGGCGATCAGGTCGTAGTCGTGGACACCTCGACCGCACGGATCGTGGATCGCATCGACCTGGGCCGTGCGGTTTCGTGCCTGGCGATCAGCGGTGACGGAACCCATCTGTATGCCGGTGACTACGACGGTTCCATCGCCTCGCTGGCGGTGCAGTCCGTCGGGCTGGGTTTGCGTCCGGCGTCCTGATCGGCCCCCGGGCTGGTTGGTATCAGTGCTGGCTGCAGTCCAGCGACACCGAGATGGTCCGGCTGGTTACCATCGGCACCAAAAACGTCGCGTCCCGGCTGCCCAGGCTGGGGCCGACGTAGGGCACCAACTGGGTGACGGTCTGGGGATTGCGTACGCCGGTCACCACGCACTTGGACATCGGGCCGGTGCCGAGTTTGTCGATCTGCACCAGGTATCCCTGGCGCTGCAGGTCGTTGATGGTGTCCTGGGCCGAATTGTCGGCATGGGCCATACCGGCCGGTGTGGCCAGGGCCGCGAGGACCGCCGCACCGGCCAGCGTCGTCATCCGCCGCATCAACCCTCCTTGTTCGGTTCGAAGGTATACCCACCGGGTACATCGCCGGAGCCCCGGCTTTCGTTGCCTGCTTTCGTTGTGCGACCGCCGGGGTGGCCCAGCGCTCTGGCGATACGATCGGGCCACCAGAGCTAACGAAGGTGGGCCCGATGCTGAGCACAATGCAAGACTCCCCGCTGACGGTATCGGAGATTCTCCGGTACGCGGTCAACGTGCACGGGGACCGCACCGTCACCACCGCCACCGGTAACGGCTTCCGGCAGGCCACCTACCGTGAGGTCGGCCGGCAGGCCGCGCGGCTGGCCAATGCGCTTCGGGGACTCGGCATCGACGGCGATCAGCGCGTGGCCACCTTCATGTGGAACAACCAGGAACACCTGGAGGCCTACGTGGCCGTCCCTTCGATGGGTGCGGTGCTGCATACCCTCAACATTCGCCTGTTCCCCGAGCAGATCGAGTTCATCGCCTACGAGGCGCAGGACCGCGTCGTCATCGTCGACATGTCGCTGGTGCCGATTCTGGCGCCGGTGCTGTCCGGGATGGAGACGGTTCACACCGTCATCGCCGTCGGGAGCGGGGACATCGGCCCGTTGGAGGCCTCCGGCAAGCGGGTGGTGCGCTACCACGAGCTCACCTCCACCGAATCCGACGAGTTCGACTGGCCGGTAATCGACGAGAACTCCGCTGCGGCAATGTGTTACACCAGCGGGACCACCGGCAACCCCAAGGGGGTTGTATACGGACACCGGTCCAGCTACCTGCACTCGATGGCGGTGTGCAGCGGTAACGGCATGGGATTGAGTTTCGCCGACAAGGCGCTGCCGATCGTGCCTATGTTCCACGCCAATGCATGGGGTCTGCCCTACGCCGCGCTGATGGCCGGCGCAGATCTGGTGTTGCCCGATCGGTTCATGGATGCCGAATCGATGGTCCACCTTATCGAGACCCAACGGCCGACCGTCGCCGGTGCGGTGCCCACCATCTGGAACGACGTGATGAATTACCTGGATCGCCAACCGGGGCATGACATTTCCTCGCTGCGGCTGGTGGCCTGCGGTGGTTCGGCCGTCCCGGTGTCGTTGATGCAGGCCTTCGAAGAACGTCACGGTGTGCAGATTCGTCAGCTCTGGGGGATGACCGAGACCTCTCCGATGGCGACCCTGGCCTGGCCGGCGCCGGGCACTCCGCCGGAGAGGCAATGGGAGATCCGGGCCACCCAGGGGAGGCCGATGTGCGGAGTGGAGGCGCGCATCGTCGATGACGAGGGCGCAGCGCTGCCCAACGACAACGTGGCGGTCGGTGAACTCGAGGTCCGGGGTCCGTGGATCACCGGCTCCTACTACCGCAACACCGACCCGTCGAAGTTCAGCTCCGGTTGGCTGCGCACCGGCGACGTCGGGCGGATCGACGCGCAGGGCTACATCACGCTGACCGACCGCGCCAAGGACGTCATCAAGTCCGGTGGTGAGTGGATCTCCTCGGTGGAACTGGAGAACACCCTGATCGGACATCCGCAGGTACTGGAAGCGGCGGTGGTGGGGGTTCCCGACCAGCGCTGGCAGGAGCGTCCGCTGGCGGCGGTGGTGCTGCAGGCCGGCGCCACGGTCACGCCGGCTCAGCTGCGGGATTTCCTGGCCGACAAGGTTGTCCGGTGGTGGCTTCCCGAGCGGTGGACGCTGGTCGATGAGATACCCCGCACCAGCGTCGGCAAGTATGACAAGAAGACCATCCGCGCCCGCTACTCCGAGGGCGCCTACGAGGTCATCGAGCTCTGACCCCCTCGTTCTTTCTTGGCGCGAGCAGACGCAAAAGTCTGCGACACGCCGGGGATTGCGGACTGTTTGCGTCTGCTCGCGGGGTGGGGGCACCTCCGGAGATGATGGAGGGATGGCGCTGAGGGTTGTGCAGTGGGCCACCGGTTCGGTGGGCGAGGCCGCGATCAGAGCGGTTCTCGAGCATCCCGACCTCGAGTTGGTGGGGTGCTGGGTGCACTCGAAAGCCAAGGCGGACAGAGATGTCGGTGAGGTCATCGGCGTACAACCGCTCGGGGTGATCACCACCGACAGCGTCGAGCAGATCCTGGCGATGGACGCCGACGCCGTGGTCTACGCCCCGCTGCTGCCCAATGCCGACCAGGTGGCGGCGCTGCTGCGATCGGGAAAGAACGTCGTCACCCCTCTGGGCTGGTTCTATCCGAGTGAATCCGAGGCGACACCCCTGGAGGAGGCCGCGCGGGCCGGTAACGCGACCCTGCACGGGGCGGGGATCGGCCCCGGGGCGGCCACCGAACTGTTCCCGCTGTTGCTGTCGGTGATGTCCACCGGGATCACCCACGTCCGCGCCGAGGAGTATTCCGACCTCCGTACCTACGGCGCCCCCGATGTGCTGCGGCACGTAATGGGGTTCGGCGGCACGCCCGAGAAGGCACTCACAGGACCCATGCAGAAACTTCTCAACGGCGGCTTCGTGCAGTCCGTGCGATTGATCGTCGACCGCCTCGGCTTCGCGGCCGAACCTGTCATCCGGACCAGCCAGCAGATAGCGGTGGCGACCGCGCCGATCGACTCCCCGATCGGGGTGATCGAACCCGGTGAAGTGGCCGGGCGCCGGTTCTGCTGGGATGCCGTGGTGACCAACGCCATCGTGGTGCGCGTCGCGGTGAATTGGCTGATGGGCGAGGACCATCTGAATCCGGCCTGGTCGTTCGGTCCGGCCGGGGAACGCTACGAGATCGAGGTGCGCGGCCATCCCAACACCTTCGTCACCATTAAGGGCTGGCAGCCGGCGAGTGTCGAGGAGGGGTTGATGAGCAATCCCGGGGTGGTCGCCACCGCCGCGCACTGCGTCAACGCCATCCCGGCGACCTGCGCGGCTGAGCCCGGTGTCAAGGGGTTCTTCGACCTGCCGCCGCTGACGGGGCGCGCCGCGCCCATATTCGCCCGGAGGGCCTGAGCCTATGTGTCGGCTTTTCGGTCTGCATGCCGGGCGCAACGTGGTCACCGCGACGTTCTGGCTGCTCGACGCCCCGGACAATCTCGCAGCGCAGAGCCGACGCAACCCGGATGGAACCGGGCTGGGTGTGTTCGACCGAAACGGCGAACCCGAACTGCGCAAGCAGCCGATGGCGGCCTGGCGCGATCGCGACTTCCACTGTGAGGCGCACGAGATGACCGGGACGACGTTCCTGGCGCATGTCCGCTACGCCACCACCGGTGCGCTCGATGTGACCAACACCCATCCCTTCCTGCAGGACGGCCGGTTGTTCGCGCATAACGGGGTGGTGCAGGGTCTTGCTCTGCTCGATGACCGGCTGCGCTCACTTGGGGCAGCGGATCTGGTTGGGGGACAGACAGATTCGGAGCGGGTCTTCGCGCTGATCACCGCCGCGATCCGGGACCGAGACGGCGATGTGGCGGCGGGTATCCGGGACGGGGTCGGCTGGATCGCCGACAACCTTGCGCTCTACGCGCTCAACATCCTGCTGAGTACCGCGACGGATATGTGGGCTCTGCGCTATCCGGACTCTCACGAGTTGTACCTGCTCGACCGGCGCCGGCCCGCCGCGGCACGACACGACTCCCTGGACCTGCGCACACACCGGATTCGCGCCCGTTCCCGGCACCTGACTGCACTGCCCTCAGTGGTGTTCGCCAGCGAACCGATGGATGACGATCCGGGCTGGCGGCTGCTTGAACCCGGCGAGTTGGTGCATGTCGACGCCGACCTGACCATCAGCAGTCAACTGGCGTTCCCGCGCCCGCCGCGACACCTGCTGAGCAGGGCCGATCTGAGTCCCGCCGATCAGGAGGCCCAGCACGACCAACCCGGGCGCTGATCACCGCGCCTAAGGCCGGTCTGCCTCAGCCTCGCCGAGGGTGTCCAGGGCGCGGGCCGCCAAGTCGTGGCCAAGGCTGATCATGTCGGCGGCCCGATGGAAATCCAGGCTGCGGCAGGCGGTGCGCGGCACCTCGATCAGCAGATCCGGCGGGTAGGCGGCCATCTGATGACGGGCCAGGGCGGCCTGGGCGATATCGATGCTGCGCATCATCACCGAAAAGCTGCCCAGCTTGGGAATCCCGCGGCCGGTGTAGACCAGTTCGTCGTCGGCCATCGCATCCTCGGCCGCGGGGTCCCCGGCGTCGATAGCGGTGATGTCGAACGGCTCGGCGGTGGCGCCGAACCGGTCGAACAGCGCCGAGGTGCTGCGCATCAGCCGGTTGAGCCGCTCGCGGGTGGGCCGGGCGTCGCCGGCGGCCGTGTCCTCGGTGGCGTCGTTCTCGGTTCCGGAGACGCTGACCGCGATGGTCAGGTCGGCGTTGACCGATGCGATCGGCGCCATCGGCAGTGGGTCCAGGATGCCGCCGTCGGCCAGCAGTCGTCCGTCGAGCACATGCGGGGCAATGATCCCCGGGATTGCGATCGAGGCACGGATCGCCTCGTCCACCGGGCCGCGCTGCAGCCATACCGACTTACCCGTGATCAGGTCGGTGGTCACCGCCGTGTAGGGGATGGGAAGGTCTTCGATGGTGGCCTCGCCGACGAGGTCGCGCACCGCGTCGAGGATCTTGCCGGCCCGGAACGCCCCGGCCGCGCTGATGGACGGATCCAACAGCCGCAGCACCGCCCGCTGGGTCAGCGTCGTCGCCCAGCCCGCGAACTCATCGAGGGAGCCGGCGGCGAGCAGGCCCCCGACCAAGGCGCCCATCGAGGAACCGGCGATCCCGACGACCTCGTAACCGCGGCTGCGTAGTTCGTTGATGACACCGATGTGGGCGTACCCCCGTGCGCCCCCGCTGCCGAGTGCCAGCGCCACGCGTTTGGCCATGGGTTCGTCCTCGTCCGGGCTAGCAGCCGCCGTCGGCGGCAGCCTGAACGGCCAGGATCACGCCGGCCTGCTGTGCGGCGCTGAGGTCGGGCCAGGTCGTCATGAACGTCGCCCGGCCGGGCTCGTTGGAGGCCTGCACCTCCTGGAGATAGGGCTCCACCAGGGAATGCGGGTCACCGCCCTTGGCGTCCATCCACTCCTTGGCGGTCATACATGCCTGCGCGTACTGCTCCTCGGTGGACTGTGCGGGTTGGTCGACCCGGGTGGTCACCCCGGCGGGGGAGACCCCGATGGCCTGCCCTTCGGGATGGTGGTCGTGATGGTCGCCCGGTTGCCCGGCGGGTGGGGCGGGTTGGTCCGGGACGGTCTTGGGTCCGCTGCCGGGCGAACAGGCGGTCAACAGGGCCGCGGCGAGCGTGGCGAGCGCCCAGTGAACTCTGCGGGGCATGGCGACTCCTACTACTGATAGTCCTGAGTGACCAGACCGCGCAGACGTTCGGTCTTCTCCGGTGTCCAGTCCGGCGGTTGCATGACCGCGGCCCAGCCGTTGACCGCGTCCTTGACGTAGCGGTGGCCGTGGCCGTCCGGCACGTCGACGGCCACCGCCATATCGGCGGCCACCTGCAGGAAGGTCACCACCGGAATCCAGTGCATGTCGGGGGAGACGTCATAGCCGCGCGGCTCGCGCAGCCAGTCCGGTTCGGCGAACAGCAGTTCCGGGGTCCACCAGGCGATCGGATCGGAGGCGTGCTGCAGGTAGACGATGCGCGGCTTGCCCCACGGCTTGTCGGGCCGGGAGAGATCCTCCGCGCGCGCGGCGAAGCGCACGTTGGCGCCGTCCTCGAAAATCGGCAGCCACTCCGGTGAGCCCGGGTCCCGGTTGTCGGTGATGAAGTCGCGCATCGTGTTCTGGAACGTCGGACCGGAGAACAGCGCTCCGTTGGTACGGGCGATGATGTTGTTCGGGGTCAGGAACGGGGCTTCCCCGCCGAAGGAGCCCAGGCTCTCGCCGAACACCACGATCTTGGGGCGCTCGGACTCGGGCAGGGCGCGCACCTTCTCGTCGACCGCCTCGAACAGCGCCTGGCCGGCCTGGCGCGCGTTCTCCTTGTCGACGAGGAAGGACAGCCAACTGGGCAGGAACGAGTACTGCATGCTGACGATGGCGGTGTCGCCGTTGAACATGTATTCCAGCGAATCGGCCTCGGCGGCGTTGATCCAGCCGGTGCCGGTGGTGGTGGCGACCGCGATCACCTTGCGCTTGAGGCCGCCGGCGCGGACCACTTCCTCGGCGGCCAGTTCGGCGGTCTCTCGGATGCCCTTGGCGGAGTGCAGCCCGGCGTAGGCGCGGATCGGCTCGAGGGCCGGGGCCTTGTTGAACTCGGTGAGCTTGGCGGCGGTGGGTCCGTTGCGGACGAAGATTCGGCCCTGATGGCCCAGCGACTCCCAGGACACCAGCGAGCCCGGGCCGCCGGAGCGAAGCGTGGTGGTCGGGGCCGATTGATTCGGGTCCAACTCGTCGTTGACCGCCGAGAAGGTGTTGTTCAGCAGGCTCATGGAGCCGCGGACCACCACGCCGTTGAGGATCGCGATACCGACCGACAGGAGCAGGAATACCGCGATGACGGACGAGACCCGCGGCGGCGCAATCCGATCGAGCTGGCGCACCAGGAACCGCGCCAGTCTGCCGATGAGCTGGCCGACCTCGACGAACAGGAACAACAGAATGATCGCGAGCAATCCGGCCTGAAAGTAGTTGTACCACTTCAGCTGTGGCACACCCATCAGTTCGCGAACGTGGTCCTGCCAGTACCGGAAGTAGATCACGCCCAGCACCAACCCGATCGCTCCCGCGGCCACCAGGATCGGCCACGCCCAGCGGGGTGCGGGCGGACTGCTCGGACGGGACCGCATAAACCGGACCAGCCACACCGCAAACACTCCGAGGCCGTAACCGATCGCGCCGGCGGCGCCGCTGACGATCCCCTGGAACAGCGGACCCCGAGGCAGCAGCGACGGCGTCATCGACAGCCACAGGAAGACCATCCCGACCGCGGTGCCGGTGAAGGTGTAGCGGCGTTGCCACCAGTCCCGCTGCGGTTCGTCGGCTGTTGCGGCGGGTGCTTCCGCTTCGTCGACTGTCACCCGGTGAACCTTAGCGGTGGGGGACTCAGCGGTGGGTGAATGTGGGGGCGCGCTTCTCGGTGAACGCTGCCATGCCCTCGGTCTGGTCATCGGTGGCGAACGCGGAGTGGAACAGCCGGCGTTCGTAGAGCAGACCCTCGGCGAGACTGGACTCGAAGGATCGGTTGACCGCCTCCTTGGCCATCCGGGCCGCTGAACGCGACATCTGCGAAATCGTCGTCGCCACTTCGTTGGCCTCGTCGAGCAGTCGGTCGGCGGCGACCACCCGGGAGACCAGGCCGCTGCGCTCGGCTTCGGCGGCGTCGATCATGCGACCGGTGAGGATCATGTCCATCGCCTTGGCCTTGCCGATCGCGCGGGTCAGGCGCTGCGAGCCGCCCATGCCGGGAAGCACGCCGAGCTTGATCTCCGGCTGGCCGAACTTGGCGGTTTCCGCCGCGATCAGCACATCGCACATCATCGCCAACTCGCAGCCCCCGCCGAGGGCGTAACCGGCGACGGCGGCGATCAGCGGGGTGCGGACCGCGGCGAGTCTGCCCCAGGCCGCGAAGAAGTCGGCCTCGAACACCTCGGAGAACGACAGCGAGGCCATCTCCTTGATATCCGCGCCGGCGGCGAAGGCTTTCTCCGAGCCGGTGATGACGATGGCCCCGATTCCGGCGTCGTCGTCGAAATCGGCTGCGGCGGCGGTGACCTCGGCCATCACCTGGGTGTTGAGGGCGTTGAGCGCTTTGGGCCGGTTCAGCGTGATGGTGCCGACGCGCTCCGACCGGCTCACCAGGATGGTCTCGTAGCTCACATGTCCTCCGCTCGTACGGTTGTTCAGAAGGTCAGGTCGGGATCGGCCGGGGTGAAATACGCCTCGACGTCCTCGCGGGTCACCGCTGCCAGAGTTGCCGGTGCCCATTGCGGGTTGCGGTCCTTGTCCACCAACTGGGCGCGGATGCCCTCAACGAGGTCGTGCGAGCGCAGCGAGGCGCACGAGACCCGGTATTCCTGCTTCAGCACCTCTTCGAGGGTGGCCAGGCCTGAGGCGCGCCGAACCGCTTCCAGGGTGACCGAGAGCGCAATGGGCGAGCGGGTGGCGATCAGGTCGGCGGCCTCGTTGGCCGGAGCCTCGCCGTGGCTTCGCAGGGCGGCGACGATATCGGCCACCGTATCGCCGGCGTAGCAGTCCTCGATCCAGGTCCGCTGCGCCGCCAGGGCGCTGGGCGGAGGCTGCTGGGCATGAGCCTCGACCGCTGCCTCAACGCCCGCGCCGACGATTTCGGCGGTGAACGCCTCGAGATCGGCGTGCGGCACGTAATGGTCGGCAAAGCCCAGCGCGATCGCGTCCGCCCCGCTGAACGGCGCCCCCGTGAGCGCGGCATGCATGCCGAGGTTCCCGGGGGCCCGCGATAACAGAAACGTCCCGCCGACGTCGGGGATGAAGCCGATACCGACCTCCGGCATGGCGATCTTGGAGCGGTCGGTCACCACCCGGATGTTGCCGTGTGCACTGACGCCGACTCCGCCACCCATCACGATGCCGTCCATGAGGGCGACATAGGGCTTGGGGAAGCGGCCGATCCGGGCGTTGAGCCGGTACTCGTCGAACCAGAACCGTCTCGCCTCGGCACCGCCGGACTGCGCGCTGTGGTAGATCGCCACCACGTCCCCGCCCGCGCAGAGTCCGCGCTCGCCGGAACCGGTGAGGACGACGGCGCGGATGGCGTCGTCATGTGTCCAGCGCTCAAGCGCGGCGTCGATGACGCCGACCATCGTGTGCGTCAGCGAGTTGATCGCCTTGGGCCGGTTCAGCGTGAGGAAGCCGACTCCGCCGTCGACGTGGGCGAGGACCTCGGCGGTCTCCGAACTCACCTGCACATCTCCCCTCGGGCTCCCCTCGATGAAAGCTTGAACTTCCAACTTTTACCAGGGGCGATCAGGCCAGCCGCCACCGGCACGGCAGGTAAGGTTGGCCTACAACGGCGAAACTGTGAGGTTCCTGGGAACCGATCGGGAACAATCGTTCGTTGGAATGGTGTTCTACACACACACTTGAGAGGATCCACGGTGCGGGAGTCCAGCAACCCGGTATTTCGTTCGCTGCCCAAACAACAGGGCGGCTACGCGCAGTTCGGCACCGGTATCGCCGGTGCAACCCAGCAGGTGGGTTACCAGGCAGAGCCCTACACGACCTACCCGCCGCAGACCGGTGTCTCGCGGCCCATGACCATCGACGACGTCGTCACCAAGACCGGCATCACCCTTGGTGTGCTGTCCGTGGTGGCGGTGATCTCGTACTTCATCGTCGGAGGTAACCCCGCCCTCGCAATGCCGTTCACCCTGGTCGGCGCGCTCGGCGGTTTGGGTCTGGTGCTCGTCGCGACCTTCGGCCGCAAGCAGGACAACCCGGCCATCGTGCTCAGCTACGCCGCACTGGAGGGCCTGTTCCTCGGCGCCATCTCCTGGGTCTTCGGCAACGTCGTGGTGGCCGACGGCAACGCCGGCGCGTTGATCACCCAGGCCGTTCTCGGCACCACCGGGGTGTTCTTCGGCATGCTCGTGGTCTACAAGACCGGCGCCATCCGGGTCACCCCGAAGTTCACCCGATTCCTGGTGGCGGGCATGGTCGGCGTCTTGGTGCTGATGCTCGGCAACTTCCTGCTCGGCATGTTCGGCGTCGGTGGCGGCGAGGGTATGGGCCTGCGGTCCGGTGGTCCGCTGGCCATCATCTTCTCGCTGGTGTGCATCGGCCTGGCGGCGTTCAGCTTCCTCGTCGACTTCGACTCCGCCGATCAGATGATCCGCGCCGGGGCACCGGAGAAGGCTGCCTGGGGCGTCGCCCTCGGCCTCACCGTCACCCTCGTCTGGCTCTACATCGAGATCCTGCGCCTGCTGAGCTACTTCCAGAACGATTAGCTCACCGCATCGATTCTGCGCCCAGACCGCGATTGTCCATAGATCGCGATCTGGGCGCAGTTTCGTTTGTGAAGTGGACTCAGCTCAGCCGCTCGACCACCATCGCCATACCCTGCCCGCCGCCGACGCACATGGTCTCCACGCCGAACGTCTTGTCGTAGGTCGACAGGTTGTTCAGCAGCGTCGCGGTGATGCGGGCCCCGGTCATGCCGAACGGATGCCCGAGAGCGATCGCACCGCCGGAGACGTTGAGCTTGTCCTCGTCGATGCCCAGATCGCGGGCCGACCCGAGTACCTGCACGGCGAATGCCTCGTTGATCTCGAACAGGTCGATGTCGGAGACCGACATCTTGGCGTACCCGAGCGCCTTCTTGACGGCCTCGATCGGGCCCAGACCCATGATCTCCGGGGACAGGCCGCTCACCCCGGTGGCCACGATGCGCGCCAGTGGGGTCAGGCCCAGCTCCTTGGCCTTGACGTCGGACATGATGATCGCCGCGGCCGCCCCGTCGTTGAGCGGGCAGGCGTTGCCCGCGGTCACGGTGCCGTTGGGCCGGAACACCGGCTTGAGCTGGCTGACCGCCTCGTAGGTCGTTCCGGCACGGGGGCCGTCATCGGTCGAGACGACGGTTCCGTCCGGCAGCGTGACCGGAGAGATCTCGCGGGCGAAGAACCCGTTCTTGATGGCCTCCTCGGCGCGGTTCTGGCTGCGCACGCCCCAGCGGTCCTGGTCCTCCCGGCTGATGCCGGTGTAGAGGGCGACGTTCTCGGCGGTCTGGCCCATGGCGATGTAGACGTCCGGTAGCTCGCCGTCCTCGCGGGGGTCGTGCCAGGAGGTGGCTCCTTCGACCGCGGCGGCGGCGGTGCGGGCCTCGGCGTCGGCGAACCGCGGGTTGTGGGAGTCGGGCCAGCCGTCCGAGGTGCCCATCGGGAACCGCGACACAGTTTCCACGCCGGCGGAAATGAACGCGGAACCCTCGCCGGCCTTGATCGCGTGGAAGGCCATCCGGGTGGTCTGCAACGAGGACGAGCAGTACCGGTTGACGGTCACCCCCGGCAGGAAGTCATAGCCGAGTTCGACGGCAACCACCCGGCCGATGTTGAACCCGGCCTCGCCGCCGGGCTGCCCGCAGCCGAGCATGAGGTCGTCGATATCGCGCGGGTCCAGGGCCGGGACTTTGTCCAGGGCGGCGCGCACCATCTGGACTGCGAGGTCGTCGGGACGCATGCTCACCAGCGAGCCCTTCCCGGCGCGCCCGATCGGGGAACGGGCGGTGGAGACGATGACGGCTTCGGGCATGGGGCTGACTCCTGGTTCTGAAGTGGGATATCCAGAAACCTAGCTGCCGGAAAGTCCGGCCGGGGCGTAAACCCCGTTGGTCCGCCGACGCAGCAACCGGCTCAGCGGCGCACGGCCTTTTGCCGCCCACGGCAACTCCGGTCCGTCCTCGCCCAGTGCGTGGCACAGCGCGGCCAGCAACTGCTCGGCTGCCAATGCGTATCCGGTCGCCGAGGGGTGGTAGCGGTCCTCGGCGAACAGCAGTTCCGGTTCGGTCTCGAAGTGCGGGGCGAGCAGGTCGGCGAGCGGCACCGGCACCCCGCCGGCGGTGTGGACCTCAGCGGCCTGCGCTCTTGCCAGCCGGGTGCCCAGCGAGCGCGCGGTCCAGCGCAACGGCTGCGGAATGGCGGTGATGACCCCGAAATCCGGGCAGGTACCGACGACCACGGCAGTGCCCCCGGAGCGCAGCCGCCGGACCGCGGCCCCGAGTCGTCGCGCAGAGGGGCCGATGCCGTTGAGCGCGGTGACGTCGTTGGCGCCGATCATGATCACCGCGGCGTCTGGGGGCGGTCCGGCCACCAGCATGGCGTCCACCTGGCCGGCCAGGCCCTTGGAGGTCGCGCCCACGAGGGCCTTGGTCGAGAGCCGGACCGAGGTTCCGGACCGCTCGGAGAGCCCGCGAGCCATCAGCGCGCCGGGTACTTCATCGGCTGCGCGGCATCCGTAGCCGGTTGCGGTCGAGTCACCGAACACCATCAGGTGCAGGTCGAAGGGGGTTCCGCGCTCCCAACGGCGGACCGTCGCGCCGTCGGGTGAGTAGACGCCGTCGGCGCGGGGCGGGACGTCCCAGGCCTTCGGAATGACGCTGCGCGCCTGTTCGGCCTGCCCGGTCAGCAGGTTGCACGCACCCAGCACCGCACTGCCGGTCGAGGCGAGAACGCCTGCGACGGCAAGTGCCTTGGTGGACCCGAACCGGCTGGTCACGGAAGTCAGTGTCGCCCCGTCGGCCCTGGTTTGCGATCACGGACCGATATCAGATCCGGCAAAATCCGCTATCTCTGGTTGTGTGCTTGGTCACACGTGACAAGCTTGGGGCGCGGGTCCGGCAAGACTGGGCCGGCGGCACATCACTACAACGATGTAGGGAGTGTTCGATGACCGCTCCGAACAAGGTCGACACCGCCACGCGGGCCACCCGCCCACGCCGTTACCCGGTGAGTGATGGCGCACCGGTCGAACTCATCGAGGACGGCCCCAGCCTACCCGCGCGACTGGTATCACTGGGCACACGACTCACCATGTGGCCGACATTGGCTGTGCTCAGCCACGTGCCGCACCTGCCCTGGCCGTTCGGGTTGGTCGACGTCGTGGCCCGGGCGCTGCTTCCCGCGCCCGGCACGGTGCGGGCCACCGTCGGTCTGCCCAACGCGTCGGCCCAGCTGGTTCGCGCTCCCGGTGTGTTGCCCGCAGACGGGCGCCGCCGCGTCGTGCTCTACCTGCATGGCGGCGCCTTCCTGACCTGCGGGGTCAACTCGCACAGCCGCATCTCGGTCGCGTTGTCGAAGTTCGCCGACTCGCCCGTGCTGGTGGTCGACTACCGGCTGATTCCCAAGCACAGCATCAGGATGGCCATCGACGACTGCTACGACGGCTACCGGTGGTTGCGGTTGCGTGGCTATGAGCCCGACCAGATCGTGTTGGCCGGCGATTCGGCCGGCGGCTACCTGGCGCTGGCGCTGGCGCAGCGGCTGCAGGCCGAGGGCGAGAAGCCGGCCGCGCTGGTGGCCATCTCGCCGCTGCTCCAACTGGAGAAAGACCCCAAACTCGCGCATCCGAACGCCTACACCGACGCCATGTTCCCGCCCAAGGCCTTCGACGCCCTGGTGGCGCTGGTTGCCCGGGCCGCAGCCAAGAACGTCGTGGACGGTGAACCGGAAGGTGTCTACGAGCCGCTGGACAACATCGAACCCGGGCTGCCGCAGACGCTGATCCACGTCTCGGGGTCGGAGGTGCTGCTGCACGACGCGCGGCTGGCCGCCCGGCGGCTGGTCGCCGCGGGGGTGCCCACCGAGGTCCGGATCTGGCCGGGGCAGATTCACGACTTCCAACTGGCGGACCCGCTGATTCCGGAGGCGAGGCGGTCATTGCGCCAGATCGGGGAGTACATCCGCGAAGCCACCGGATGAGTCCGGGTACGGCTCTGCGACGATAGAGCCATGCGAATCGCCCCCCATGTCAGCGAGTTGATCGGCAATACCCCGCTGGTCCGACTGAACTCCGTGGTGCCCGAGGGGGCCGGGGTGGTGGCCGCCAAGATCGAGTACCTCAACCCCGGCGGCAGTTCCAAGGACCGGATCGCGGTCAAGATGATCGACGCCG
>JAGQTQ010000010.1 GCA_020438905.1 Mycobacterium sp. | reverse complement strand
CGTTCGATCCAGGTGACGATCGCGATCCGGAGCTGCTCGCGGGTATCCCAGCGGCGACGATCCAGGACGTTCTTCTGGAGCAGGGAAAAGAAGCTCTCCATGGCCGCGTTGTCGCCGGCCGCGCCGACGCGGCCCATGGATCCGACCATGTCGTAGCGGCCCAGCGCATGCACGAATTTCCTTGACCTGAACTGAGATCCGCGATCCGAATGCAGTATGCAGCCCGCGACCTCACCACGACGGGCCACTGCACTGGCCAACGCGGTGGTGGCCAGCCGGGACTTCATCCGCGAGTCGATCGAGTAACCCACGATCCGGTTGGAGAACACGTCCTTGATCGCGCACAGGTACAGCTTTCCCTCACCGGTGTGGTGCTCGGTGATATCGCTGAGCCACAACCGATTTGGTGCCTCGGCGGTGAAGTCACGGCCCACCAGATCGTCATGCACCGGTGGACCGGCCTTGCCGTTCTTGCCGCGTTTACGCTTGCCGAAGGCACTCCACCAGCCGTTGTCTGAGCAGATCCGCCACGCGGTCCGCTGCGCCATCGGCTGACCGGCGTCGCCGGCCTCGTCGACCAGGAAGCGGTAACCGAACTCCGGATCATCACGGTGTGCGTCGAACAGGGCGTTGGCCCGGTAGGCCTCGACGAGTTCGGCATCGGTGATGGGGTCAGCCAGCCAGCGGTAGTAGGGCTGGCGGGCGAGCTTGAGTACCCGGCACGTCACCGCCACGGGAATCCCGTCGGCGGCGAGCTCCTTCACGAGCGGGTAGAGCCTTTTCCCGGCAGATTCGCCTGCGACAAGTAGGCCGCGGCCCGACGCAGGACCTCGTTCTCCTGCTCCAACAATCTGATCCGGCGACGCGCATCCCGCAGCTCACCGGACTCCCCGGTGCTCGTGCCGGGCTTGGTGCCCTCGTCGATATCGGCCTGGCGCATCCACTTGTGCAGCGTCATCGGATGGACACCGAAGTCGGTGGCGATCTGCTCGATCGTCACACCGGACTCGCGGTTGCGGGCCACGCGAACGACATCGTCGCGGAACTCACGGGGGTAAGGCCTGGGCACAAGGACATCCTTCCAGCCCGCCCACACTGGGCAAGCCAACTCAGATGTCACCTATTCGTGCAGCAGACCCAGGCTTTCATCAAGGATGTACTTCCTAGCCTCCCTTACGACTGGGTTGTGTGTCCGTGGACCCGTGGAGAATGCCCTTAACAAAACAAGGGCCGTGCAGCGAACGCTCTCAGCGGTGCCATCCAGGCGGGCATCCGCAAGGCTCCCGCTACGAATAGTGGATTGTCGGGATGTCGGTACGGAATAGCTACGCCACGCCAGCAGCACCGTCTGGAGCAGCATTCGCCCGTACCGCGTCAAGGATGCTGACGATGTTGTCCACCTGTTCGGCGCTGAACAACGCCTCCGGTCCTCGAGCGGTGATGTCGGTATAGGGCGCCTCGTAGAGACGGGCCGGCTCCACGATGCCGTTTGAGGTGAGCTCGTCGACGATGAGGTTGACGAAGTGGATCTGGTTGGCGCTCAACGCAGTTCCTCCGAGGAAGCCGCCGAAAGCCTCCATTGCGGCCTGTCGGTCGAGGCCGACAAGCGATCGAATGAACAGCCCGAGGCCGTGCGCATCTTCCTTCGCCTTGGCGATCGCCTTGTCGTCACCGGCGCCGCTTTCCAACAGCATCTGCTCCAACGCCTGGAGGTCATCCGGGGTGAGCGCCTTGTTGCGGCGGAGCCGTTGCAGCGCAACATGATCCTCGTGCGACTTGAGGTAGGCAGCAGCCTTCGAGCGGAACCGGTCCATGTCGATGCCGGGCGCGAAGGCCGGGAGGTCGATCGGTACGGCGTCGGACAGCTCGTCCTGAATGTCGATGTAGACGGGATCTTTGCGAATCTTGTCGAGGAACTGCAGCAGGCCTCGAAGCCGGCGGCGGGCGATCTCAAGCATCGGCAGGGTGACGTCAACCCACCAGTCGTCGCCGGCGACCTCCTCGAGCAGCTCCTGCTGCTTCACCACTGAGGGAATCGTGTTCTTGCCGACTAGCCCCGCCGCGATCTGCTGCACGGTCTCGCGAACCCGCTCCATCACCGTGGTGTCGCCCTGGAGCTGGGCAAGCTGGCGGCGCAGGATCAATAGATCGAACCGCTTGGCGTCCTCGTCGCTGTCGACATGGCCCGAGGGAAGCCCGGCGAGGTTGTCCGCCACCGCCTCGGCGGCTTCGGGCGTGAGTTTCTTCCACGCCGGCCACTGGGCGTATTCCTCGACCAGCTGGCGGTGCGGACGCACGAGGAAGTTGTCGAGCGTCATCCCATCGACGATGGCGTGTAACTGCCGCGCGACGTCCCACCGCAGCCCCACCTCGCTGTGCTCGCCGGCGCCTTCAGGCTCCTCGTTGGATTCGCCGCCCTTGAGGGCAGCGTCGATCTTGGCGACCAGACCGATGCGCGTCTCGAAAAGCCTCTGGTTCAACGACTTCTGCAGTGAACCCTCCGAGCCGGGTAGGTCCTGGCTGAAGTATTCGAGATTGCCGCAGAAGTCGAAGACGTAAAAGTTCGTCTTGCTGCGGCCGGGGCCGAAGACGTCGGGGCACAGCCGGGTTCCGCGGCCGATCATCTGCCAGAACTTCGTCTTCGACCGCACCTGTTTGAAGAAGACTAGGTTCAGCACCTCGGGGACGTCGATGCCGGTATCGAGCATGTCCACCGAGATAGCGATGTGTGGTGCCTTCTCGGGTTGGGAGAAGTCGTCGATCAGGCTCTGCGCGTAGGTGGTGCTGTGGGTGATGACGCGGGCGAAGTGACCGGCGTAGTGCGGGTACTGGATGTCGAAGCGCTGCTGGATGAACTCTGCGTGGCGCTGGTTCTTGGCGAAGATGATGGTCTTGCCGAGCCGGTCACCGTCGGTGACCTTGTGGCCCTTTTCCATCAGCGTGGCCATTACTTGGTCGACGGTGTCCTCATTGAATAGGAATCGGTTGAGTTCCTCGGAGGACACCTCGTCGGGCGGCCCTTCTTCGCCCCATTCCCGGGTGTCCCAATCGTCTTTCTCTTCTTCCGTGAGGTCGTCGTAGCGGATGCCCTGGCGGAGGAACTTCGTGCCAACCGACACCCCCAGGGCCGGTACGAGGAATCCCTCCTCGACAGCCTGCTTGAGGTCGTAGGCGTAGGTGGGCACCCGGTCCTCAAGGTGGAATAGCCGGTAGGTGTTGTGGTCGACCTCGTCCTTCGGGGTAGCGGTTAACCCGACCAAAAGCGCGTCGAACCAGGAGAAGATCGCCCTGTATTTCTGGTAGACGGAGCGGTGCGCCTCGTCGATGACGACTAAGTCGAAGTAGCCCGGCCCGAAGACCCGCTTGCCGGAGTCGACGTCGTTGATGAGGTTCATCATCGTCGGATACGTGGAGACGTAGACGCGACCGTCGGCAGCCTTTTCGGTCAGCAGGTTCACCGTGGTCGGCGCCGGAAGGTGCGCCTTGAAGGCGTTGGCGGCCTGGGTGACCAGGGCGGTGCGGTCGGCCAGGAACAGCACCCGCTTGACCCAGCCGGCCTCCATCAGCTGCTTCACCAACGCGATGACTGTGCGTGTCTTCCCGGATCCGGTCGCCATCACCAGCAGGGCTTGTCGCTGCTTGGCCTCGAAGGCATCGTCGATGGCCCGGATTCCGTGGATCTGGTAGTGCCGCTCGACGATCGTGGAGTCGATCGCCGCTTGGCTCAGGGGCTTTCGGGCATGCCTGCGGTGGATCAGCAGAGCCAACTCGTCGCGGGTGTAGAAGCCGGCGACCTCACGCGGCGGATAGCCTGCGGCGTCGTCCCACAGCCAGTGCTGGTAGCCGTTGGTGAAGAAGATGACCGGTCGGCGACCGAACTGCTTCTCCAAGCAGTCGGCGTAAAGCTTCGCCTGCTGCTGGCCGATCTGCGGACTCTTGGTGGTGCGCTTTGCTTCGACGACAGCCAGGGGCAGCCCGTCGTTGCCCCACAACACGTAGTCGACAAAACCCTTCGCATCGTTGGGCGGCATACCGGTAACCGGGTATTCGCGGTCACGCGGCTCCGACAGCGGCCAACCGGCCTCGGCGAGAAGCAGGTCGATGAAGGTGTCCCGGGTCTCGGCCTCGGTGTAGTCGCGTTCATCGACGAGTTGCTTCGCCGCCTGCGCGGCCTGCACCTCGGCGCGAAGCTTCTCCAGCTCCGCCTGCAGCTGCGCCGACTCCGCATCCCTCGCCGCTAGAGCCTTCGCGTGAGCGGCCTCCTGCTCGGCGAACTTCTTCGCAAGCTGGGCCACTTCCTCACGGGTTAGCGGTGCGGCTCTCTTCGCCAGCGCTGGGTCGAACACCGACTTCATCGGCACGGCATCGGGATTCGCCGAGTAGTGGAAGGCCGCCCACACCATCACGTGATGTAGCTCCTTGAGCGCATCCAGGGCGGCGCGCGGTGGGATCGGCTGCTGATCGTGTGCTGCAGAGTTACCCAGCCGCCGGATCAGGTTGAGCTTCGCGGCGATCCCTTGACCGGTGTTAGCCTTGAATACGGCGTCGTTGATCCGCGCCGAGAGGTCGCTGGCGTACGGAAGGGGCAGCGCCAGAACGTCATAGAGGTAGTCGACCACCTGCTCGGCTGCGCGACGGGCATAAATACAGGCGGCGCGGGGATCGCTCAGCGCGTAGCTTTCGGCGCGGGCGCAGTCGGCGTAGGTCTCCGGCCAGCCGACTGCCTGGAGGAAGGTGAAGTTGGACATTAGAGCTGCCCGGAGAAAGCGCGGGATTGGAGGGACTTGAGCAACGCATCCGTCTCGGACAGAGTGGGATGGGGAATCGCAGCCACACGGCGAGCGAACTCCTGTTGTTGCGCGATGCTTACTTGGGGCAACTCGAGCTGAACTAGCTTCGCCTTGGAGATGTTCTTCATTGAGCCCCCAGTACCGCTGGCAAGCTGGCTTATCCGCCGCCTGACAGATGCGGTTCGGAAAAGCGAGCGGTAATACACCGGCGAGCTGTACGGATTCCGCCACATGAAGCGCCAAATCTTGTCAGGCAATACGAGGTTGTCGGGTACCTCGTCGGCGTACGCAACAGCACCCACGAGTTCAGTTGTGTTGGCCCGACTGATCAGCAGATCACCATGCCTAACCAGATGGTCCGCTGGTGGAACATAGTCAGCAGGCAGCGCCTTGGATTCTGCCGGCTTGAAGCAACCGGATGTGACTGCGCTGATCTTCAACACCCGATACGGCGAAGCCGCCTCTTGGTCGTCGGCGACAAGGTTCCGCCCGCCCTGCAAGTCCGCAACTTCGCCGAACCGAACGACAGAGCCGGCGGCCACCGAATCCTCCGGATCGCCGAACATCGCAAGAAAGATTGCTTCGGGGAGAGCGGCAAGGTGATTCTGTACTTGAGATTGTTTCGCCCGCACCGCGGTGGCCCGGTCCAGGATCGCGGCGATCCGCCGCTGCTCATCTAGCGGGGGTAGCGGTACCTCGAGTCCAAGTAGTCCTTCGCGACTGACCGTCGCCTGATTCACCCATTGCCGACACATAGCGCTGAAGACGCCCCGTCCGAAACTCCACTGAAGCCATCTCCACAGGTAGGCCGGAAGGAGCTTGTGCCGGTCCGTGCGTAGTCGGATGAAGTGGTTGCTGAAGACTGCCTTCTCGTCTAGCTCCGGGACCAGCACTGATTTGCCGACGTTTTCTGGACTGTTTGTGGCATTGAATAGCACGTCGTCTTGCGCGACAAAGAAATTGCCCAGGTTCTTATGGGCATCCGCCGGAACACGTCGCCGCTTCGACAAGTCGAGTGCGGACTCGTTGGTGACGTTATTCATGCGGAATTGAAAAATGCCAGCTTCGTCCTCACGACCGCAGGCGAAGCCGGTTTGGGCATCAGCCAACAGCTCCCCAAGCGGCATAGTTTTCACGACAACATCGCCTTCAGTTCGGCCAGCCCTACCGCGATCTCCCCTTCGAGCTTTTCGATGTCGGCGATGATTTCCAGCGGCGGCCGGTGCTGGACCTCGTCGTGGACGAGTTCCTTATAGCGATTCAACGAGAGGTCGTATCCTTGAGCGGCGATCTCGGCCTTGGGTACGCAGAAGGACTGTTCGGTGCGGGCGCGGTCGCGCTCGGTCCCGTTGCGTTCCTTCCACCGGGCCAGTACGTCGGGGATGTCGTTGGCTTCGATGGGGTTTCGCTTGTCGTCGAGGGAGAAGCCGTCGGCCTGCACGTCGTAGAACCAGACGTCGTCCGTGCCGCCGGAGTTGGTCTTGGTGAACAGCAGAATGGCCGTCGACACCCCGGCGTAGGGCTTGAACACACCGGACGGCAGTTTCACAATTCCGTCGAGCTTCTGGTCCTCGACGAGGATGCGGCGCAGCTCCTTGTGCGCGGTGGATGACCCGAACAGCACCCCTTCCGGGACAACGACCGCGGCCCGCCCACCTGGCTTGAGCAGCTTGAGGAACAGTGCGAGGAAGAGCAGCTCTGTCTTCTTCGTCTTCACCACCCGCTGAAGATCCTTGGCGGTGGACTCCGTGTCGAGGCTGCCGGCGAACGGTGGGTTGGCCAGGATCAGTGTGTACTTCTCGGCATCCTCGCTGGCTCCCTCCGACAGTGAGTCTCGGTAGCGGATGTCGGGCGCCTCGATGCCGTGCATGAGCATGTTCATCGAGCCGATCCGCAGCATGGTCGAGTCGAAGTCGTAGCCGTGGAACATGCTGTGGTGGAAATGCTTTCGCTGCGCGGCGTCGGTGAGCACGCTGGGGTGCTGCTCGCGCAGATGCTCCGCGGCGGCGACCAAGAAGCCTGCCGTGCCCGCGGCCGGGTCCGCGATTTCATCGGCCGGCTGCGGGTCGACCATCTCGACCATCAGCTTGATGATGTGGCGGGGGGTGCGGAATTGGCCGTTGACGCCGGCGCTGGCGATTTTGGCGAGCAGGTACTCATAGAGGTCGCCGGTGGTGTCGCGGTCCTCCATCGGAATGCTGTCGAGCATGTCGACCACCCGGGACAAGAGCTGCGGCGTCGGGATGGTGAATCGGGCGTCCTTCATGTGTTCGCCGTAGGTGGAGCCGTCGCCGCCGAGGGTGCGCAGGAACGGGAACACCTTCTCCCCGACGACCTCGAACATCTGGCCGGGCTCGTCGTTTTTGAACAGGGACCACCGCAGGTCCTGCTGATCTGGGCTGAAGCGCAGGGGCTCCGGCTTGCCGGTGCGACGGGCCTTCTGCTCGGCGAGTGTGTCCAAATCGTCGAGTCGGCGGA
Organism: Mycobacterium sp.; assembly: GCA_020438905.1. Taxonomy (GTDB): domain Bacteria; phylum Actinomycetota; class Actinomycetes; order Mycobacteriales; family Mycobacteriaceae; genus Mycobacterium. The sequence goes on along the minus strand of JAGQTQ010000010.1, from coordinate 42,380 downwards.
TGAACAGCAGGTAGGTGAGTTGCTCGATGACCTCGAGTGGATTGGAGATGCCTCCGGACCAGAAGGCATCCCAAACTCGGTCGACCTTGCTCTTCAACTCCCCAGTGATCAACTGCCTACCCCTAGACGTGTGCCGGCCACGCGACCGAACCCGAACCGAACTTTATACAGCGGCTCGGCGACACCGCGGGAGGTTGAGTGGGCAGTGTTGGTCTGACCAGGGCAAACGGCAGGAGCCGATGCCGTATACCTGCATCGAACCCGGCCAACTGCCAGGCCAGCAGGCCGCCGTTTCGGCGTTGAGCGGGTCCTCCGCCTCAGGATTCCGCGTCGTCTGCCTCGACAAAGAGGTCGCCTACGGGGACGTCGAGTGCATCGGCGATGTCGATCAGCCTTTCGTAGAGAATCCCCCGGTGGCCGAGTTCCACGTCGATAAGGACGTTCCGAGTAACCCCGGATCGCAAGGCCAGCGCTTCTTGGGTCATCCCTTTGCCGGCGCGGATTGCTCGAATGTTGCCGCCGACCGTGGTTCTCCACCGTTCCCAGTTGGTGACGCGCTCGGGGTTGTTCTGACTCGGGCGCGTTGGCACGTCTCCAAGTAATCCGGCCAGCCAGCGTCGATGTCTGCCCTACTAGTAGGGCATCGCGCTACGCTTGGATCTCGGAGTCGGCTTTGCGGAACGGGTCGCCATGCGCACGTTGCCGTTGCGGGTTCAACCCGTGGAAGGCGAGGCCGTGGACTCATGGCTTGAGGCCCTGGCTGCGCGAATGCAATGCGCTTGGGGCGACCTCCTGACCAGTGTGGGTCTCCCGGCAGCGCGTGGCCGCAGTTACAACACCGGTTGGCTCGTCGACCCGACCCAACACCAGCTCGAGGCTATGTCCGTTGTCACCGGCCAGTCTCCGAGCGTCATCAACACCATGGTCCTGAGCCACATCGCTTCAAGGCTCGGCCGTTCGGACATCCCTGATGAATCGGTCGAGTCGATGCTCTGGCTCAGCAAGCGTCGATCACGCTTCTGCCCGGCTTGCCTTAGAGAGAACGGCGGCCGGTGGATGTTGGCATGGCGGCTGCGATGGAATTTCTCCTGTCCACGGCACAACTGCCTTCTGGCGGATCTCTGCCCTGCTTGCCGGAGTCCGCAACGGGCCGTGCCGGCATCGGTCGCCCTCATCCCAATCCCTGGCCGGTGTGCGCACAAGCTGCTGGGCTGTCATGGCCGCGGCGTCACCCGCTGCGGCACTGACCTCTCCAACGTGCCCGTGCTCCGGCTGGCCCCCGACCATCCAGTCCTGAGGGCGCAGCAGATGATCGACGTCGCGGTCTCCGCGGGCGTTGCACAGACGGGCCTTTACAGTCGGGCGCCGGTACCGCCGTCCGCGCTGATCGCCGATCTGTGCGCTCTGGGCGGTCGGATACTGCGGTATCCGAACCTTGATGAACTCCGCCGGCTGACAGGAGACGTGGTTATCACGGAATTCCTCACCGCCAAGGAGGAAGCGGCTTTCACTGACCGGGGAGTGACTGCGGATTCCTCTGCTCTCGCGAGCGGAATCGCCGCCGCTGCCGCGGAATCCATTCTTAGCGCAGGGAACCCCGCGGAGGCGGCCGATCGCCTGCAGTGGCTTATCTCCTCCAACCGGAACAACGGCCTGTCGGTGAGCGCCACCAATATCGGATGGGGACGCGGCATCAGCGCCGCGCTGCGTTCAGCGCAACTGTCTGCGTTGTCTTCGTACCTTTCTGTCAGCGACCAGCTGCGCTATCGAACGCATTCGACAACTCCACTGCGCCCTCATTCCCGTAGTGCACCCGAGCGAGCGCGTTGGCTGCCTTCGCTGTTGTGGCCTGCAGTGTGCCTGAACGTGCGCTGCGACGGAGTCGGCTACGGGCAGGTGCGCTCCGCCCTCGCCGTCGCGGTGGTACTCGTTGGTTCACGCATAAGTCTTTCCGGCGCCGCTGCGCTTCTGGGTTCGGCGACCAGCGCACGGGCCGTGTCACGGGTCCTGCAGCTCATCGGACGCAGCACCAGCGCCGCAGAGGTCTGGCGTATGGCGGAGGGACTCGCTGATCAGCTCGATACTGAGAAGGCGCCGATCGACTACGCGCGGCGGCGAGCCTCGTCGTGTGGGGACCTACTACCGGAGTCGGTGTGGATCGAAATCTGCCTGTCGTCGGGGATCAGTCCGGGACGCGGTCTGCGGCTGGCGCTTGCCCGGTGTTGGCTCTATGAACGCATCACCGGGCTGCCCGGCGCCCGGTCTCCCTGGGCCATCGACTCGGCGGAGTTCCGCTCCAAGCTGGCCGATCTACCGATGCTACTCAACAGCGAATTCATCACTGCCGCAGACTCTTACGCCGGTCACTTCCTGGCCGAACAGGCGATCACCGACGAGCCGGTGGTCTGGTCCCCCACGACGCTCTCTGACTTCGGCGCCTCGTCGGCCTTCGGCGATCCGGTGCGGGGTCACCGAGCGGAGGTCAATCTGTCCAGGCGTCTGCAGGAAAGCAGGCTGGCGTGCGGATCAGTGCCGCCGGGAGCATCAAGCGGCGTGTGCGCCGCGCGGCGACGACTCGCGCGAGGATCGCTGGAAGAGCTCTACGTCGGGCAGCGGAAGAGTCTCGCGCACATTGCGAATCTCTATGGGCTGTCGCGGCACATGGTGACCCAGCTTGCAGACAGCTACGGCATCGCGATCCGCACCCCGGGCCGGCAGCCCCGCGACTAGCTTGCGGGGCCGCCCAGTTCTTGCAGTGCGCGTACTGCGACGACAACCCTTTTGCCCAAACGTGTCAACCGCAGCGAATGGTGTTCGGTCGCGCGGACGAGCACCGGGCCGCCGAGGTCACGCTCGATGCGGGCGACTTGCGCTCCCAAACTAAAGCCCGGCACTGCGAGGGCTCGTCCTGCGGCCGCGAATGATGCGTGCGAAGCGATGGAGGGCAGCCTCTGTAGGCGTTCCCACCCACCCTGCGTCGTCATCGCCGGAGCCAACCATCGCGGAACATTGCGATCTGCGAGAACATCTTCGGCCGAACGACGGGTCAAGCCCCTCATCGGAATCCGCGCGCGGCGAGCGGCATTCACGATGCAGCCGACACTGACGCCACACTCCGCGCTGATCTCCCTCAGTGAACGCTTCTTCTCGGTGTACTGCTCTCGTAGCCATCGTGGGTCAATGCGGTATTTACCCCTGCCATGCGGCGTGATGACGATCCCGTAGTCGTGCGCCAATTGAACGACCGTTTGACGTGAAACACCGACCGAGGCGCCGATGCCGCGGAGGCTTTGGCCTTCGGCTTCATAGAGCTGTCGAAGCCGATCAGGTGGGAGAGCGGCGCGTGCCTTCTCGTAGGCAGATCGGGGCTTCGGCGCCGTCCGCCGGTAGGGCCGACGCGGTTGTCGTGGGGCAGGGTTCTCCTCGCAGGCCTGCCGAAAGACCTCGGGGACAACTCCGAGTTGCTTGGAAATGCCGGCGATGGAGAGATTCCCGTGGCGCCAGAGGTTGACCAACCGGTGCATCTCCTCGACGTCAACGGATACACCATTGGCGGGCAGATGAAGTCCCTCCAAGAGGGAAATCGGGGGATTCCATTGAACCGGTTCATTGAGTATTCGCTGTTGGGCGAGGAACTGCTCAGCATGTCCAATCAGTGCGGCGCTGAGTTCGGGAGTGAGCCTAAGAGGAACCCGATACGCCGCGGCATACTGCGATCCCAGATGTTTTGGCAATGGCGTTGGAAACTGGGAAACCCCGGTAAGGCGTTCAATGAGAAACGTCCGCACAGCCGCCAAGCCCTCGGGTCTGGTGGTTGTCTCACGGCAGAGTCTTCGCCAGGTCACTTCGGTCAGCAGACCATCAAAAGTCAGCTGCCGGCGACGGTGGTAATTGATGGGCGACCCGTGCACCCGCAGATAGTCGGACAGCCGATAGAGCGCCGTACGGATGTCCGACCAGTCTGGGGATTTCGACAGATTGCGCATTCCAGCATGAAAGCTCGCCCGTGTTTGCGGGCAGCCCAGGGATGCCATCGCGTCCTCGACTTTGATGTCGTTACCGGCCATAAGAAGACCTACCGATAGCACAGAGCGCAGGAATCGCTGGAACAGGTTCGGTTCTGCCAGTCGCAACGACCATTGGGGCCACAGCATCGTGGGAATGCGGGTGGCCATGATCCGTACGAGGTCGGGGTTGGTGGCGGGCTTGGTGGGCAGCGTTGTGCCGAGTCGATATCGGAGTTGCTCGGCGGTACCGAGGTTTGGGGCTCGACATTCCAGATAACTGCCGCGTAGAGCCTGGCTGGTATCACCCCCCAGCCGCCCGGTGATGGTGATGGATGACGAGATTGCGCCTTGATTCCCCGGCGGCCAGATGGACGACAGGACAGCCCCGGCCGCGCGGAGGTCGCTCTGGCCGACGACGGCGATGGCGGCAGTTGCGCCGATAGCGGTGGTGACGGCGGGCACAGCGCGTGCCGACACACGCCCCGCTGCGGTGCGCTCTTCATCGGAGAGATCCCGGTATTCCCTCATGACGGTCGCCGGGAATCGCGGGCTGACGACCCCGTGGTCAAGAGCCGCTAAATACTTCTCCCCAATTGCGCGAACGTCAGCCAGCACCTGCGGCACAGGCGCCGGATTCGATTGGTAAATACCGAAGTTCGCCTGATCGTGAAGAATCGCCTCGGCGAGAACTGCTTGCACTTCGAGCAGCGTGCTGGTCGGGGCCAATGCGATGACCGGTGCCTGTGAGAGGTCGGCGCCGCATCGAAGGCCGGCGTTGTTTTCCGACGAGCCAACCAGAGCCAAGCAGTGTCCCGGTTGCGGTACAACACCCGAAACGGGTCCTCGGCGCTGAGGTGCGCCGCACTTCGGGCAGCGATGCGCCAGCAGACAATGATGCTTGGGGCAGGCGAAGAACCACACCATGCGCCAGACGAGGCGCCATGCACCGCCGGTATCTGCAAGGCAGAAAGGGCAGAATCGGGAGGCGTGCGTGTGCCGCCACGGGTGCTTCGCCGCCTCCAGGCCGGTGCGTGGATCGAAGCCGACGGCAATCGCGGGATAGGCCTCCAGCGTCATGGCTCGCAACGCAACCGGATCTATGCCCGTGAACAGGTTCAGCGCCGTGCACTGCTCTGCGGTGAGACATCCGATCCAACGGTCGGCGTCCGAGCCGGCAGGTAAAACCCCTCCTTGCGTGATCCGCAGTTCCTGCCAGGTCACGTTGCAGCGGTGTGCGATGCGTTCCAGCCACGAGTCGATCGCTTCACCGGCGGCTGGGCTGACTCGCAGGGGCGATGTGCGCACGACGGTCACGCTCATCGTTCACGACGCTTTGAGCTTGGTGGTGAGCTTTCGGGTGCGGAATGCCGCGGCAAGTTCTTTTCGTGCCTTCTCAGCGGCACTGTCGATCTTGATGGTGTCCAGCAACTCCCGGTTGATGGTCTCTTTGCCGGTCCGGATGGCCCGGACACATCCCCGCCGGATCAGGTCCATCAGCGAACCGATGTGTCCGGTGCTGCGTTCGTAGAGGTAGTCGGAGAGTTCTTCAGCGAGCATGCCGATGCGCTTGTCCCCAAGAATGAGGCGCTGCTCGATGGTGGTTAGAAGGGTTCTCCAGTCGCGTCGCTGCGACTCGGTCTTGAGGAGGTAGGGCTCCATCGTCAGAACGGTGGTCCTACGGCTGGTCTGTGCCAGCAGTTCGTCGTAGGAGGCGTCCATGAGGACTCCCCGTTCGATCAGGCCGATGCCGATGGAGATCAGTGTGATTGGGAAGTCGTTGACGATGTATTTGAAGTTGTTGCTGATCTCGATCCCGCCCTTGTTCTGCCAGTGCAGGAAGTGCAGGTCGTCGATGATCAGCAGCCGTGTTTCGCACTTGAGCACATAGTCCAGTGCCCGTCTGCCCAGTTCCTCGGTGCTTCCACGCCATCCGGGGTGGCCGTAGAACTCGCACATTGCGCGGTTGAAATCCCTCATCGACGTATTGCCCCGCATGCCGATTCGGCATACCGGCCACCGCTCATCGCCGACCTCGGTGAATTCACCATGGCGGCCGATCTCTCGTCGGTGGAACTCTTTGGCGAATGCCTCGACCGCCGTTGACTTTCCGAGTCCTGGATAGCCATCGAGGGCCACCGCTCCCTTGGCGTGGTCACCGTCCTGGGCGTTGCTGTCGAGGATGTCCCAGAGATCCTCGTGCAGCGCAGCCAGTTGGGGCGTCTTCAGCGGTCCGAGGTTGTTGTGCCAGTCCTCCCGTCGCTGCTTGTAGATGTCGGCCGCCGCTTCACCGAGTCGACGGATCTGACCCTTGGTCAGCAGCTCGGGAGCGATCCGCTTCGGGGCTTCGGTGCATGCCTTCCAGCCCTCCTTGCGGGAAAGGGTCAGGTTGTCCAAGTGGGGCTCGGCAGGCCTGCGGGACGGCGCTTTGGTACTCATACGTCCTCCAGCACCTCGTCGTAGAAGTGGCCGTCGTCGATGAGCGGATCGTCATCGAGTTCGTCATCGAAACCGGGCACGTCACCGTCGAGAAGACGCTGCGCGGTGGGCATTTCGGCGACTGAGACCGCGGCTTTAGCGTCGATACTCAGCGTCGACTGCTCGCGGGACAGCCGGATGGCTGCAAGCCGCTCAGCCATCGTGTGTCCCTGACTGAGGTGGCGGCGCTCAAGCAGCTCCGCAAGCGCCAGCTTGTCGTCGAAATAGTGGTGTTTCTTTCGCACCAGGTCTCGTGCGAAGTGCAGTCCGTCCTCACTCATCGGTCCGTCGCACATCGCCGCTTCAGTCCAGGCCAGTGGGTGCCATTGCTTGGTGTTCTTGATATCGAAGAAGTAGACCTGCCGGATGTCATCAGGGTCGACATGGATGGGCCACTGGCCGCCCTTCTCATGGAAGGGGCTTTTCTCGCCGGCGACATAGCCTTGGAGGACGGACCCGCGGTAATAGCGGTGGTCGATCTCAAATCCGTAGTGCTGGATGGTGCGCCACCGCACTGTGAGGAAGTGGTAGGCGAGGTATGGGTCGCGCGGCGCTTCGAGGTAGCCGGCGCGGGTGACGCCGTGTTCAAACATCTGCGCCGGCGACATCCTCAACGCCCACAGACCCGTCTCCCCGATCCCGTCGTGGGGCCGTCGGTGGTAAACGGCAGCCACCCACTCGCGGAGCAGCGCTTCCAACTCGTCGATGAAGAAGACGGAGTCGCGCTCCGGAGAGACACCGCGGGAGTACAGATCAGGGCCCTTATAGCCGGGAAGTTCCAACAGGAACCCCTCCCGGACAGTGCGGAAGAAGCGCTCGACCGGGCCCTTGTCGTGGGCGACCCGTACGCGTGCGGGCTGTAACGAAATGCCCAGTCGCCGGCAGGCGCTCGTCAGGTGCTCGCCGACATAGATCTTGCCGTGGTCGACGATCAACGTTTCCGGTACCACCGCGGGGTTGGCGGCGAATACGCTTTCAGGATCGAGGACTTCGGCCTCCACGAGAACAGACCGAGGCACCCCGTGGGGCGGCCACACCGCCTCCGCCGGCCAGTCCCGCCCAGCGGGCACCGGCCGGAACGACTGATAGAGCACCGCCGCAGCGTCGATCGCTTTGGTGGAGATCGGGGTAAGACGGAGCCCGGTAATGCAGCGCGAATACCAGTCCATCGCAACCGTCAACTGCACCCCGACCCATCGCAATGTGTACGGGTCCAGGGCGAAGACGTCCAGGGGCGTCGTATCCATGAGCAGGTACTCCCCCGGCCGGGCAGGGAGGAGTTTTCCGTACGGCATAACAGGGCGCCCCGCGATGTCGCGATTGCGCTTGGTGCTCAGGCTGAACAGTGGACATATTTTGTCGAGTTCGGAGAGGATCTCGTACGCCCTGGTCTTGCCCGGTATGGGAACGACGCCGGCTCCGTACGTTCCGATCAACCTCGCCTTCGTATGCGCGAAGACGAAGTCCTTTGTGGGACGTGACTGGTCGACCTGCTCGCGCATGATGTCTAAAGCCACTTGGGCGAACAGATCGAACCTTTGACTGCGGCACAGGGTTGCTGAGCTCAAGTGCGGGAGTAATCCAATTTCTCCGCCCTTCTCGTAGCGGCTGACCCAGCGCTCAATGGTTCGCAGTCCGACGTGGAGCTCCCTCGCCTTCGCTTTTTCCCGCATACCTCTCGGGAGATGCGGCAGGTAACTGGCGCGCGGCTCGTGGGGCGCAGCGGCGAGCGCCGTGCCCGAACGGTAGCCCGTGAGCACCTCTCGGACATGAGCTGCACGACCGCGAGCTTCTTCTCGTGCAGTCTCGCTCGCAGCCGACCAAAGAAGACTTGAGGTTGGTGCGGAGAATTGTTCTTGTTGGCCCAAGCCCTCTTCGCCGAGAAATCGGCTTCGCTCTGAAAACATCAATTCGCTCAAAGCGATCCGCCGGACCGAATCGCTGCGCGCTTCCCTAACTAAGGCCTCAGGGGATCCATGGACCGCATGTAGCTCGACGACCTCGATTAGTTCTCCGTCGTATAGGAAGCGTGCACCGGGTCCGACTCGGGCGCCTGCAAACGTCATGTCGATACCTCCAGTACCGTCACCGGCCGTAGTGGTTGTGTCAGATCCGCCTCGAACTCACGGCACCAAAGCATGTGCATCAGCGCGGGTCTGATTAGGGGCTTTGGGTATCCGGGCAAAGAAGCCTCGATTTGGGCGATGGACCGTCCGCGGATCTGTTCTCTGCGTGCCCGAAGTTCGACCAACACATCCTGATTTACAAGCCACCCGCGTCGATATCCCGCCAGGAATCGGATGTTTGCCAAATAGGTGGGGTCGGGTTCGCTAACCACTTTGTAAGTCCAGCCGCAAGACTCAATGATGACGCGCGTCCACGCGCATAGGAGCTGGACCGCGTCATGGCTTAGCCGTTCCCGCCTGACCACATCGACCACAACGGGTTGCTCGTCAGTACCCCAGAGATAATCCAGGATATGTGCGCGGGTTTGGTCATTGACCTCTGCGGTCAGCATAAATGGCTGCGCAGCAATGCGTTTCACACCGATATCGAAGTCGGCGATCACGAGATTCGCGAGCTCCAAGCGCGACTCGTAGATCACATGATCGCTAATGGTGGACGACCAATACGTTCCCGAATAGTGCTTCTGCTTGTCGTAGCTGCGAAATGTGCGCCACGGATAGCTCTCGAAGAGCGCCTTGGCCTGCGCTCCGCGTGCGACAACGGTCCGCTCTTCACCCGCCGCTGGTCGGTAGGCCACGACCGCGGAATTCAAGTCCACCTTCACGGGACTCTTCATCGCTTGCTCCGCGCGGTGAAACGACCACCGCAGCCTTCAGCGTGGCACTTCCGGCCGGCACCGTCAACGACAGGCTAGCTGAGCTAACCACTTTCCGGCGGATCCGCCATCCTTCCGCCACCGAAAGCGGAATTCCGCCATCGAAAAGCGGAACCTACAAAAAAATCACTATTGCCGCGCCATATTCGTAAATCGCGACAGGTGTAGCTGATGCGCGACGGTCACGGTCCGCGTCGGGCCGTTACGGTGCTTGGCCACAATGAGATCGGCCTCTCCCCCGCGCGGATCGTCGCGCTCGAAGGCGTCCGGACGGTGCAGCAGGATCACCATATCGGCATCCTGCTCGATCGCGCCGGACTCGCGTAGGTCCGATAGCATCGGCTTCTTGTCGGTGCGCTGCTCCGGCCCACGGTTGAGCTGACTCATAGCCACCACGGGCACTTCCAACTCTTTGGCCAAAAGCTTGAGCTGGCGGGAAAATTCCGAGACTTCCTGCTGGCGCGACTCGACCTTCTTGCCCGACGTCATCAGCTGCAGGTAGTCGATGACCACCAAGCGAAGGTCCGACTTCTGCTTGAGCCGGCGTGCTTTCGCGCGGATCTCCATCATGGTCAGGTTCGGAGAGTCGTCGATGTAGAGCGGCGCCTCGCTGATCTCGCTCATCCGCCGGGCCAACCGGGTCCAGTCGTCGTCGCTCATCCGGCCGGAGCGCATGTCGGCGAGTTTGATCTTGGCCTCCGCGGAGAGCAGTCGCATGACGATTTCCGACTTGCTCATCTCGAGGGAGAACACCACGCTGGAGAGCCGATTCTTGATCGAGCAGGAGCGAAGGAAGTCAAGCCCCAGGGTCGAATTGTGGGTGGGGATCATCGCGTGGCCGGCCAGATAGAGGTGGTCGTCGTTATCGACCTCGACGCACCGCACCGGAACGCTGTCGGTCCGACGTACATCGACGATCCCGAACTCGCGTCCGCGCGACGCCCCTGCTCCGACCAATTGGCGTGCCCCCGCCGCGGACACAATGTCGGCCCCGACCTTCAACTCAGCAGTCACCACGATGCCGCGCAGGGTCGGCCATTGATGCTCGGCATCGGCGACAATCACCGAACCGTCGGAGAACTCGACCTCGTAGCAGGGCCGTCCGAACATCACTTCGGTGGCGGCGACGACGCGCGTCGGCTTGCCGTCGGCGCCCAACAGCCAGTCGCCGACGGCAACCTCACCCATCGAGGTCCAACCCGTCGGCGTCGGCAGCGGGGTGTCGAGTTTCAGTGCCTTGCCCATTCCGGGCCTCGCCGCGATCACGATCATCTGGCCGCCGTGTAGGCCGTTGGTCAACTCGTCGAGTTCGGTGAAACCGGTCGGCACGCCCCGGGAGATCCCGCCCTGGGAGGCGATAGCGTCGATCTCGTCCATCGTGGGCTGCAGCAGGGCCTCCAGAGGCACGAAATCCTCGGCCGTGCGCCGCTCGGTGACGTCGTAGATCTCGGCTTGGGCGCGGTCGACGACCTCGTTGACGTCCACGCCCTCAGCGCCGGCGTAGCCGTACTGCACCACCCGGGTGCCGGCCTCGACAAGACGGCGCAGCAGCGCCTTCTCGGCCACAATGCCGGCGTAGTAACCGGCGTTGGCCGCGGTGGGCACCGTGGAGATCAGGGTATGCAGATAGGGCGCTCCACCGATGCGCCGCAACAGTCCCCGCCGGTCCAGTTCCGCGGCAACGGTGACGGCGTCGGCCGGCTCACCCCGGCCGTAGAGGTCCAGGATCGCGTCGTAGACGTTCTGGTGGGCGGGACGGTAGAAGTCCCCCGGGCGCAGCCGCTCCAGCACGTCGGCGATGGCGTCCTTGCTGAGCAGCATGCCGCCGAGCACCGACTGCTCGGCGGCGAGGTCCTGGGGTGGCTGGCGGCCGAAGTCCTCCGCCGGCGGGGGTGCCTGTGGTTCCGGCTGCCCGAGGTCGTCGATGACTGCCATCCGGCTCCCCTTCCTCCCAGCTTCGCGCGAACGCCTGAGGCGTCGAACGCAGGTTCGATTCGCCTGTTGATCACGGTAGGTCTGCCCCCCGACAACAACGGCGCCCGATAGGTCTAGATCCGCTGCCGAGGGGAAACGGTAGACGTTGCTGGAGCAGCCACAAACCGAACCTGTTCACCAACCTGTTAGCGCCCTGTGGATACCGGCTCAGACTGTGTTGGGCGCTTGTGGAAAACCTGTGTATCACTACGGATTTGTAGCGCGTTTATCGACGTAAATCGCTGATAAATCGCCCTGTGGGTTGTGGATGGGAAGTGCATCGGCGTGTCGGCCCGAGTTGCCGTTTCGGGCGTGTTGTGTTGCCGTTGCCTATGCAATCAGTTAACGGGTGGTTACGTTAGCTGTGGTCACAGATGGGCGACGAGTTCGCCGGACAAGAAAAATCCCCGGCGCCGCCTCTCGGCCGCACCGGGGATATCCCGTTACTGATTTCTACGCCTCGGCGCTGGTGACCTCGATGGCGACCTCGGCGTCGACCTCCGGGTGCAGGTGCACCGCGACGCTGTGGCTGCCGGTCGCCTTGATGTGTGCCTTGGGCAGGTGCACCGACCGCTTGTCGATACTCGGCCCGCCGGCCTTCTTGATGGCCGCAACGATGTCGTTGGCGGTCACCGAACCGAACAGCTTGCCCGAGTCATGGGTCTTCACTGCCAACCCGACCGGGCCCAACGCCGTGATGGCGGCCTTGATCTCCTCAGCGTGCTCGCGGTCGCGGACCGTCTTGGCATCGCGCGAGCGGCGGATGTCGTCGGCCTGCTTCTGCGCGCCGCGGGTGGCCACGATCGCCAGTCCGCGCGGCAGCAGATAGTTGCGGCCGTATCCGTCCTTGACCTCGACGGTGTCGCCGGCCACCCCGAGATGGTCGACCTCAGCGGTGAGGATCAGCTTCATCGTGTTGCTCCGTTCCGATCGATTTAGCGCGTCGCCGAGGTGAACGGCAGCAAGGCGACCTCGCGAGCGTTCTTGACGGCGATGGCGATGTCACGCTGGTGCTGTACGCAGTTACCGGTGACCCGGCGGGCACGGATCTTGCCCCGCTCACTGATGTAGGTGCGCAGCAGCGCGGTGTCCTTGTAGTCGATGTTCTGCCCCTTCTTCGAGCAGAACACGCACTTGCGGGTCTTGATCGGCTTATCCGGTGCCGGACGCCGCTTAGTGGGCTTGGCCTTCATCTTTTCAATTCACTTTCGTTCTCGAATGGTGCGCGCCTGGGGCGCGGGTTGGTCAGAAGGGGGGTTCGTCGTCGCTGCCGCCGAAGGAACCCGACGCCGGCGCACTGCCCCACGGGTCTTCGTTGGTCTGGGTGGCCGCGGCGCGAGAACCGCCGCCACCGCCGCCCCCGGAGGAACCGCCGCCGAAGCCGCCACCCCCGCCTCCGCCACGGCCCGCCTTGTTCACCTTGGCGGTGGCGTACCGCAGAGAGGGGCCGATCTCGTCGACCTCGACCTCGACCACGGTGCGCTTCTCGCCCTCGCGGGTCTCGAAGGAGCGCTGCTTGAGCCGCCCGGTCACGATCACGCGCGAGCCGCGGGTGAGACTCTCGGCCACGTTCTCGGCGGCCTCGCGCCAGATGTTGCAGCGCAAGAACAGCGCTTCGCCGTCCTTCCACTCCCCGCTCTGGCGGTCGTAAATCCGAGGGGTCGACGCCACGGTGAAGTTGGCGACGGCCGCGCCGGACGGAGTGAACCGCAGTTCGGGGTCGGCGGTCAGGTTTCCGACGACGGTAATGGTCGTGTCACCGGCCACAAGGTCCTCCTGGAATTGGCGGGAGATGTTTCGACGAGCCTACGTAGGAACTACGACAGGGCACTACGACGACTCGACGGCGATCTCCACCGGTCGGGCTCAGTGCTTGTCGGTCCGCATCACCTTGGTCCGCAGCACCGACTCGTTCAGGTTGAGCTGACGGTCGAGCTCGGACACGGTGGCCGGCTCCGCCTTGACGTCGACGACGGCGTAGATACCCTCGGCGTGCTTGGCGATCTCGTAGGCCAGCCGGCGCCGGCCCCAGATGTCGACTTTGTCGACCGTTCCGCCGTCACCGCGGATCACGTTGAGGAACGTGTCCAGGGACGGGGCAACGGTGCGCTCGTCAAGAGTGGGGTCAAGAATGACCATGATTTCGTATGGACGCATGGAAACCTCATCACCTCCTATGGTCGTGTTCGGCCACGGCGGATTGACGTGGCAGGAGGGTCGCCTGCGTCGGCAACCGGGCAAGGCTACCGCAGGGCCGCCTGATCAGGGAAATCAGTGCCGCTGGCCGAAGTACTCCAATGCCAGCAACCGGGTCGACTCCGTCGCCTTCTCCAGGCTGCCGGAGTTGAAGGGCGGACTCGGGTCGTACTCGATCATCAGCTGACTCGCCTCCGCGGCCTGCCGATCAACCAGAAGTTCGACCAGCCTCAGTGCCATGTCGATCCCGCTGGAGACACCCGCGGCGGTGATGATCCGCCGCGGCAGGTGTTCGACGACGCGTTGGGAGGTGTACAGCGCTCCCAGCGCGGCGAGGACATCCTGTGCCGACCAGTGCGTCGTCGCGGTGAGCCCCTCAAGCAGGCCGGCGGCACCCAGCAGCAGGCTCCCGGTGCACACCGAAGTGGTGAACAGGGTGTGTGGGTGGACCTGCCTAATCCAGTCGAGCATCGCGGTGTCTCGCAGCAGGGCGCGGGCCCCGACGCCGCCGGGAACGAGCAGCACATCCGGTCTGGCCACCTCGGCGAATTCGGCGTCGCAGGTCAAGCCGAGCATGCCGTTGTCGGTGCGCACCTCGCCCCGGCGGTGACCCACGAACACCACGTCGAGGCTCGGCACCCGTTGCAGCACCTCGTAGGGTCCGACCGCATCAAGTGCGGTGACCCGCGGGAACAACGCGATCGCCACCTGCATCCCACACCTCCTGACGATTCCTGGGCCGCAACCGTTGCGGCCACCACGACGGAAAGGCGTCCGGGGCGCCGTCGAACACCCCGCCGCCGGGGTCGTCGATATGCCCGCGGTCACGCACCAGATCCAGCTGCGGCCGGTAGATCTGGCGGACCACCAGGACCACCAGTCCCACCACCGCGAGATCGCGCAGCAGGACCGTGGCGGTGAACCACTGCTCGGGAAGGCCCTTGTTCTGCTCGCCGTAGAGGTACATCATCCGCGGCACCCAGACCAGCGCGTCGATGCTCATCCAGGCCAGCAGCACCCGGCGATGCGGCAGCGCCAACACCGCCAACGGCACCAGCCACAGCGAGAACTGGGGGCTCCAGACCTTGTTGACCAGCAGGAAGGCCGCCACGACAAGGAAGGCAAGTTGCGCCACCCGCGGCCGGCCCGGAGCCGTCAGCGCCACGTAGGCGATGCCCCCGCAGCACAACAGGAACAGCGCGGCGACGACGCCGTTGAGCACCAGCGGCGGCTGCCAGAAACCCAGACCCGGATCGAACCCCGGCCAGCCGGTGAAGGACCGGACGACGTTGTACAGCGAGTCCATGTCCTGGGTTCGGCGGCTGTTGAGCCGGAAGAACTCCGACCAGCCGCGGGGGTAGAGCATCAGCACCGGAAGGTTGATGGCCAGCCACGTGAGGACGGCGACCACCGCGGCTCGCACCGCCTCGGCGAGCCTGCCGGTGCGCACCGCCAGCACCAGCAACGGCAACAGCAACAGGGCCGGGTACAGCTTGGCGGCAACGCCGAGGCCGATGAGCACCCCGGCCAGAGTGGGCCGTCGCCGCGCCCAGGCCAGCAGGCCACCGATGGCCAATGCCGTGGCCAGCGCGTCGAAATTGGTGAAGATCTGAAAGATCAGAATCGGCGAGGCCGCCACCAGCGCCGCGTCCCAGACTCGTCGGCCGGCCAGCATCGCGGTGGCCCACACCGTCGCCAACCAGGCCAGCGCGAGGCCGAAAGCCGCGATGTTGAAGAACATCACCACCTCGGCCACCCCGTTGAGCAGCGGCAGCTTGGTGGCTTTCGCGACGGCGGTGTAGGTCTTGGCCAACGACATCGACACGTACTGGTAGACCCCGGTCAGCACGGGGTACTCCATGTACCGCACCGCAGGGCTGCCGTCGTACTGCTGCTGGGGTTGGCCCTGGGAGTCCAGTTCCAGCCAGCTGGATTTGTAGGGGAACTTACCCTGGCTCAGCAATTCCGCACCGTACAGCGGCACGGTGTCGGAGTAGCACAGCTCGTAGTAGGCCCGCTGGTTCTCCCAGTTGGCGACCTTCTGGTCGGGCGCGCCGCTGCCGATGGTCTGCAGGCACGCCGACTTGGTCGACCAGCCCAGGGCCAGGAATACCAGGGCGAGAGCGAACATCACCCGCAGCGGGGTGAACATCCGGGTGCGGCCGATCAGCGCCCGCCGGCCAACCGGACCGCCGACGACCTCGGAGAGCGCGGCGCTCAATTCATCGGTGCGGCTGGGCAGATCGCGATCGTCGGCGCTGCGCAGGTCATCGGCCAGCGGCTGGGGTGACACCGTGGATCGGCAGGGCAACCCAGCGGAATACCCCCACCCCGTGGTCTCCGAATCACTCGGAGGAGCACCCCGCGGCGCCCCGGTCACGGGGGCGGCGGAGGCGGCGGCAGCGGTGCCGGAGCGGGCTCAGGGGGCGGAGCCCCTGGTGCCGGAGGGAGCGGCTCGGGCGGCGGGGGCGGCAACGGCTCTCCCGGCGGGGGCGGCGGCGGGAGCGGCTGACCCGGAGGCGGCGGGGGGAACGGAATGGTCACCCCGGGCAGCACCTCGATACCGGTCGGCGGGGGTGGAGCAGCCGGGTCCGGGGAGTCCTGGGTCGGCTGCGGCCGGGCCGGTGCCGGCGGCGGCGGCGGTGGGGCCGGTACGCCCGCGTAGCCGCCGACTTCGGCCGGGGTGGGGAAGGACTCGAAGTCGGTGCCCTGCAGGGCCCCGTCCATGGTGGCCTTCCAGATGTCGGCGGGCAGGCCCGCCCCGTACACCGGACCGCCCCAGCTGTTCACCAGCGGGACGTCACCCTGCACGGTGCCCACCCACACCGCCGTCGACAACTGCGGCGTGTAGCCGACGAACCAGGCATCCCGGTTCGCCCCGGTGTCGCCGAGTTGGTGGGTGCCGGTCTTGCCCGCCGACGGCCGGCCACCGGCCAACGTGTGGCCGTTGGACCACCCGGGGATCGGCTGCATGGCCGCGGTGACGTTGTCGGCCACCGCCGCCTCGATGCGGCGCTCACCGGCGTTCTCCTCGGCCGCGGCGTCGAAGAGCACCTCGCCCTGGGCGTTGACAACCTTCTCGACGAAGTGCGGACGGTGGTAGATGCCGGAGTCGGCCAGCGTCGCGTAGGCCGACGCCATGTCGATGACGCGGGTGTCGTACTTGCCCAGCACCACACCCGGTGCGGGCGGCCCGCCCTGACCGTCCTCGGAGAGGGTGTGCGTCACACCCGGGAAGCTCTCCGGGATGCCCGCGCGGTGCGCGGCGTCGGCCACGTCGGACGGACCGTTCTTCAGCTTCAGCATCAGCCGGTAGTAGCTGGTGTTGAGGGACTGCTTGAGCGCCTCGGCGATATTGCAGGTGCCGCAACCCATGCCGTCGGAGTTGGTGATCGTCAGCTTGTCGTCGACCTTCAGCGGCGAGCTGTCCACCTGGTACCCGAGCCCCATGCCCTGCTCGAGGGCGGCCACCAAGGCGAAGACCTTGAACGAGGACCCAGTGGGAAGCCCGGCCTGGGCGAAGTCGAAGCCCGTCGCGTCGGTCCCGCCGAAGTAGGCCTTCACCCCACCGGTCCGGGGGTCGATGGACACCACGGCGGTGCGCATTTCGGGCATCTGCCCGTCGAGGTAGGTCTCGGCGGCGTTCACCGCGGCTTCTTGCGCCTGAGCGTCGATCGTCGTGGTGATCTGCAGGCCCTGGGTGTTCAGCGTCTGCTGGTCGATGTTGAACAGATCCAGCAGTTCCTTGATCACCTGCCGCTCGATGAGGCCGTTGGGACCGGTGGTGAGGTTCTCGCTATTGGCCAGGTCCGGCGGCATGGTCTGCGGGAACACCTGCCGGGCCCGCTCCTCCGGTGATAGGGCGCCGACGGTGACCATGCCGTCGAGCACCCAGTTCCACCGTGCCGTCGCCCCCTCCAAGTCGACCGCTGGATCCAGGGTCGACGGGCGCTGGATAAGCGCGGCGAGCAGCGCGCCCTCCGAGACGGTCAGTTGGTCGACGGGCTTGTCGAAGTACGCATTGGAGGCCGCGGAAATCCCGTAGGCGCCCCGCCCGAAGTAGATGATGTTCAGATACGCCTGCAGCACTTGGTCTTTGGACCACTGCTGGCTCATCTTCGTGGAGATCACCAGTTCCTTGGCCTTGCGGATCAGGCCGCCGACGCCGGTGCGCTGATCTCCGACCAGAGCATTCTTGACGTACTGCTGGGTGATCGTCGAGCCACCCTGGATGTCGTTGCCGAACAGGTTGTTCTGCAACGCCCGGGCGAACCCGGAGATCGAGAAGCCGGGATTGGTGTAGAAGTCGCGATCCTCCGCGGCCATCACGGCGTTGCGGACCTGCACGGGCACCTGGTCGATGTCGACGTCGACCCGGTTGCCTTCCGGGGGGACGATCTTGGCGAGTTCGGAGCCGTCGCCGGCCAGAATCGTCGACACCTGATTGGTGCGGATGTCACCGGGCTTTGGAACGTCGACGATCAGGTAGGCCAGCCCGAAGGTGACGATCGGAAGCAGAATCAGCGCGCCGACGGTCGCGGCGACCCACCGCCGCAGGCTCCACCCGGCCAACAGCCGCCGCGCACCCGATCGCGGGGACGGCTCGTCGCTCCCCCGACCGGCCTCGGGGGCCGTCGGCCCGGTCGGCGGGGCGGGCGACGGACCGGCCGGCTTGCCGCCGAGTGCGGCCCTGACCGCGTCGATCTCACGACGCTCATCGGGGCTCGGAGCGGCCGTGACCGGCGCCATCACCATGGTCAGGCGGTCATCGGGCGGGGACTGCCGGCTGGCGGTGGAGACGGCCTCAGTCGGAGCGGTGTCCTCCCTGCTCTCCGGGGCGTCCCGGCCTCCCGGGTCCTCGCCGCTCTCCGGAGCCCGGTGACGGGCACGACCGGCAGTCGGTGTCGGCTTGGCGGTGCTCGGCCCGTCCTGCCCCTCGCCGCTATTCACTGGCCGTGCGCGCGCCTGAGCGGCGCGCCGTCCGAGTGCCGGGCGCGCCCTTGGCGGGGCGCGGCAGTCCGAGCACATATGACTTGACCAGGTGGTTCCAACTGCAGGTCCGACAAACCTCCACCACATGAACGGCGAATTCGGTGTAACGGGTCGCCAGCAGCACCAACTCCTCGGCGCTGCGCGCGGAACCCGAGACAGCCCCGAGGTGGTCTCCGAACACCCACGACACCAGGGTGAGCTGTTCTTTCCGGCAGA
This sequence comes from Mycobacterium sp., assembly GCA_020438905.1. GTDB lineage: Bacteria > Actinomycetota > Actinomycetes > Mycobacteriales > Mycobacteriaceae > Mycobacterium. The sequence continues at coordinate 23,678 of JAGQTQ010000010.1, read as the reverse complement.
TGGGACACATCACCGCACTGGGCTTGCCGTGGAATTTCGCGGCCCGCAACAGGTAGGGATTGGCGTCGCAAACCTCGCTCACACCGGTACGACCCGAATACACCTCGGCCAGCAGGGAACGCCGCCGCAGGGCGTAGTCCACCACCTGTCGCTGCAATCGCACGGGGACCAGAGTACGTCGGTCGGCCTGAGGCCGATATGCGACTGACCAGACAAGCCCTACGATCACCTCCGTGGCGATCGGTCATACGGCCAGTACCCGGGCCAAGGACAGCGACCGCAGCGACACCTGTCAGATCCTCGACGCGGCACTCGCCGAGGGCCAGTTGTCCATGGCGGAACACGCTCAGCGGGTGAAGGCCGCCACCAGTGCGGCCACCCTGGGCGAGCTGCGATCGCTGGTCGCCGACCTGCAGACCGCCAACGCACCGGTGCAGCTTCCCTCCCTCAACCCCGCTGGCCGGTTCCGGACCGGCTGGGGTGTGCGCGTGGCCGCCGGCGCCGTATTGGTGCTGCTGGGCATCGGAATCGGCTGGGGCCTCTACGGCAACACCAGCTCCCCGCTGAGCTTCACCTCCGATCCCGGAGCCAAACCGGACGGTGTGGCGCCGGTGGTACTGACCCCGCCCAGGCAACTTCACTCGCTGGGCGGGTTGAGTGGTTTGTTCGAGCAGATGCGCCAGAAGTTCGGCGACACCCTTGGCTACGAGATCGTGATCTACCCGGAGTACGCGGTTCTGGACCGCGCCGACCCGCGGGACGAACGCCGGGAACTCAGTTACACCTACCGGGGCGGCTTCGGCGACCCGAGCACCGCGGCCAAGGACGCCGACGCCAGCGTGGTGAATCTCGGCGCGTTCGACGCCAAGGCAATCGTCGGTGCGTTGCGCGGGGCGCCGGAGACACTTGGCATCAAGCCCGAGGACGTCAACAGCACCTATCTGATCATCGAGCCGGCGAAAGATCCCACCGCGCCGGGCTCGCTGGGGATCTCGATCTATGTGTCCAGCGACTTCGGCGGCGGCTACCTGCTGCTCGGCCCGGACGGGTCGGTCAAGAGGATCAACTACCCGTAAACCGGCTACGCCCGCAGCCCTCGCGCGATCGCGACCCGACCAACACAGTGTTCAAAAGCGGTCGATTTGGCGACGAATATATCGGTTCGATACTATTCGGGGACGTGTCGTAGCGCCGTAACGGCGAAGTGCGGAGTGTGCAGAGGAGGCGAGGAGATGCTGGAACTGGCGATCCTGGGTCTCCTCTTGGAGTCCCCGATGCACGGCTATGAGTTGCGCAAACGGCTGACCGGGCTGCTCGGCGCGTTCCGGGCCTTCTCCTACGGCTCGTTGTACCCGGCGTTGCGCCGGATGCAGGCCGACGGGCTGATCGCCGAGGACGCCGCGCCGGAGGGCACCACCGTGCTGCGCCGCGCCCGCCGCGTTTACCAGCTCACCGACAAGGGCCGGCAGCGCTTCGCCGAACTGGTGGCCGACACCGGTCCGCAGAACTACACCGACGACGGTTTCGGGGTGCACCTGGCCTTCTTCAACCGGACGCCGGCCGGGGCGCGGATGCGCATCCTCGAGGGCCGCCGACGTCAAGTCGAGGAACGCCGCGAAGGCCTGCGCGAGGCAGTGTCGCGCACCGGAACCTCGATCGACCGCTACACCCGCCAGCTGCACCAGCTCGGTCTGGAATCCAGCGAGCGCGAGGTGAAGTGGCTCAACGAACTGATCGCCGCGGAACGGGTGGCCCAAAGCCACCCCGACCAGAGCTGAAGAAAAACCACTTGAAAAGAAAACCGGAAGTAAAAGAAGGAGAACGTCCATGACGAACGAAGTGCGCGTCGCAATCGTCGGCGTCGGCAACTGCGCGTCCTCGCTCGTTCAGGGCGTGCAGTACTACAAGGATGCCGACCCCAACTCGACCGTGCCGGGCCTGATGCACGTCACGCTCGGCCAGTACCACGTGCGTGACGTCAAGTTCGTCACCGCGTTCGACGTCGACGCCAAGAAGGTGGGCTTCGACCTCTCCGAGGCGATCTTCGCCTCCGAGAACAACACGATCAAGATCGCCGACGTCCCGCCGATGAACGTTCCGGTGCGCCGCGGGCCCACGCTGGACGGCATCGGTAAGTACTACGCCGACACCATTGACCTCTCCGACGAGGATCCGGTCGACGTGGTCAGGGTGCTCAAGGAGAACAAGGTCGACGTCATGGTCTCCTACCTGCCGGTGGGCTCGGAGGAGGCCGACAAGTTCTACGCCCAGTGCGCCATCGACGCCGGGGTCGCCTTCGTCAACGCGCTGCCGGTGTTCATCGCCTCCGATCCGGTGTGGGCCAAGAAGTTCACCGACGCCGGTGTGCCGATCGTCGGCGACGACATCAAGAGCCAGGTGGGCGCCACCATCACCCACCGGGTGATGGCCAAGCTCTTCGAGGACCGCGGGGTGCAACTCGACCGGACCATGCAGCTCAACGTCGGCGGCAACATGGACTTCCTAAACATGCTGGAGCGCGAGCGCCTCGAGTCCAAGAAGATCTCCAAGACCCAGGCCGTGACCTCCAACCTGCAGAAGGAGTTCAACACCAAGGACGTCCACATCGGACCGTCCGACCACGTCGGCTGGCTCGACGACCGTAAATGGGCCTACGTCCGGTTGGAGGGCCGCGCCTTCGGTGACGTGCCGCTGAACCTGGAGTACAAGCTCGAGGTGTGGGACTCGCCGAACTCGGCCGGTGTCATCATCGACGCGGTGCGCGCCGCCAAGATCGCCCTGGACCGCGGTATCGGCGGCCCGGTGTGGGCGGCATCGGCCTACCTGATGAAGAGCCCGCCCAAGCAGATGGCCGACGACGTCGCCAGGGCTCAGCTTGAGGAGTTCATCGAGGGGTAACTCCCAATCGCGAGTGCGTCCAGATGAGCGGCATCGCTATCTGGGCGCACTTTCGCGTTATATGGACCTGGTGCTCTCCGATGACGAACTGATCCGCCTCGACGAGTTCGCCCTACTGCCCGGCAACGCCGCCCAGGCCGGGGTGAGCGGTCCGCTGCCGGCGGTGACCCGTATCCGGCGGGCGACTCTGAGCGCCCTGCGTTGGGGCGTCGAACCTGTGCGCGTGGTGTTCCTGCACGGTGGCGGCCAGAACGCGCACACCTGGGACACCGTCATCCTCGGACTGGGCATGCCGGCGCTGGCGATCGACCTGCCCGGGCACGGCCGATCGGCCTGGCGACCCGACGGCGACTACGGCCCGGCTCTCAACGCCGAGGCCGTCGAACCGGTGATACGGGAACTGGCGCCCGACGCGGAGTTGGTGGTCGGCATGTCCCTGGGCGGTCTGACGGCCATGCGGCTGGCGATCACCGCACCGGATCTGATTCCCAACCTGGTGATGATCGACGTGACTCCCTCCGCCCCGCATCGCCACACCGAGATGACCGATGAGCAGAAGGGAGCCGTGGCGTTGGTCCGGGCGGCGCGCACCTTTCCCAGCTTCGGGGCGATGGTCGACGCCACCGTGGCCGCCGCTCCGAACCGCGACCGGGAGTCGTTGCGGCGCGGGGTCTTTCACAACGCCAAACGCAACGCTGACGGCACCTGGTCATGGCGTTACGACGCCTTCCGGGAGGGCGCCGGCTTCGAGGGCCTCTGGGACGGAGTGTCCGACCTGCGAACACCCACGACGCTGGTGCGCGGGGCCGACTCGTTCTTCGTCAACGACGAGGACGCCGAGCAGTTCGCCCGCACCGCACCGGGATTCCAGCGGGTGGTCGTCGTCCCCGGCGCGGGGCACTCGGTTCAGGGCGATCAGCCTCGGGCGCTGGTGCAGATACTGCGTTCGGTGATCGGTCCCCGCCGTCCTGGCGGCAAGTGCCCTGGCTGAACAGGATGGACGGTTAGACTGGCGAGCTATGTCCAGATCCGACGCCCCGGTCGCGGATTTGGCCGCAGACCTGCAACGGGTGCTGTCGAAACTGTTCAACATGCTCCGGCGCAGCGACACCAACCGGGGCTCGCGGCCGGATCTGACCCTGGCCCAGATCTCGATCCTGTTGACGCTGCTCGACAGCGGGCCCATCAGAATGACCGAACTGGCCGCCCGCGAGCGGGTGCGCACGCCGACGACCACGGTGGCCATCCGCCGCCTGGAGAGAGTGGGCCTGGTCAAGCGTTCCCGCGACCCCTCCGATATGCGGGCGGTTCTGGTCGAGGTCACACCGGAGGGCCAGGTGCAGTACAACGAGGCGCTCGACGCCCGCCACGCCTTTCTCGCCTCGATGCTGGGCCGGCTCTCCGACGACGAGCGGGAGAACCTCATCAACGCCCTCGCGCCACTTGAGCGGCTCGCCGAGGCCGAGGGCCCGGTCTAACCGAACGGCCTGACCGAACGGTCTAACCCAGCCAGTCGAGCACCGCCGCGGCAGTCCAGGACTGTTGCATGCTGCCGAGAGGCTCACCGGTGAAGGGCTCGTAGTATTCCGCGAACCTGCCGTCGCTGGCCTGCCGCAGGCCTTCCCGCCGCAGCATCAGGGACCGCTCCGACCAGCCGCGCCGGGCGAAGGCCCAGGAGAACAGCCAGGTGAGCACCGGCCACACCGGGCCACGCCAGTACTCGCGGGGACGGAAGTCCCTCGACACCGGCGAGGTCGAGGGAACCAGTGCGAACTTCAGGTCGGGGTGCCCGCAGAACCGCGGCCCCTCGAAGATCTTCAACAGCGCGCGTTCCTGCTGGTGACCCAGGCCGCCGCACAACAGCGGCGCGAACTCCGCGACGGTTTCTGTGACGATCCACGCCCGGGCCCGCAGATCGAAATCCCTTGCCGCACCGGATCGCTGGTCAGCAGTTCGGGCCACCCCGGCACGAAACCGCTCGGCCCAGCCGTACAGATCGCGCACATCGGAGTTGGGCCGGTTGTGGTCCTCGCCGATATTGGCCAGCACCTCGCAGGCCACCGAGAAGATCGCCGAGACGAACACGTCCTGGACCTCGAAGCTCATCACCGCCGGCAGCCGGCGGTCGTCGTAGCCCACCGACTTCATCTCCTCGAGCAGCCACAGGTAGCGGTCGTACTCCCCGTCGGAGGGCCGCTGACCCGGGTCGGTGACGATGAATCTGTCGGCCCGCTCGTAGGGCGGAACCTCGCCGGCGACCACGTTGGCATACGGGCTGTCCCAGCGCGGCGAGTTGTCCATACCGGACTCCCACCCGTGGTAGAGCGTGATCAGACCGTGTTCGTCGGGGTCCCTGGCCTCGGCCAGCCAACGGTGCCAGCGCACCAGGTCGTCCCACCGCCGATCCAGAAACCCCTCGGCCACCGCGCGCGTCGACCGGCCTCTGGCCCGGGCGCGGTCCAGGATGCGCTGGACGGCGATCGCGTGCACCGGCGGCTGGGTGATACCCGAGGTCTGGCGGTCGGGCGGGGCTGCCGCGGCGAGTTGCGAACACGCCCACCGCTCCGGCCCAGGAAAGTACCCGGTGACACCCTCGGCGAAGACGATGTGCGGAATCATGCCGTTGGACCACTGGGCCGACAGCAGCGTGTCGAGTTCGATCACCGCCCGCTCGACGCTCAGGGAAGCCAGTCCGACCGCTACGAACGCCGCGTCCCAACTCCACATATGCGGGTAGAGCCTGGGCGCGGCGGACGTCATCGCACCGAGGTCATTGCCGCGAAGCAGATACGCGGCGCGGGCGGCGAGTTGGGTGGGCGCGAAGCCGGCGTCGAAGGCCACGTGTTCATTCTGCGGTGCGCAGCGGGTGCACCGCAGGTCGGTAGGGTTACCGCCATGGCGGCCACGGCGTTGATCACCGGAGCGAGCGGGGGCATCGGTGCAGCGATCGCCGAGGCTCTGGCACCCACCCACTCCTTGCTACTCGCCGGCCGGCCCTCGACGCGCCTGGATGCTCTCGCCGACCGACTTGGGGCCACCACATGGCCCTTCGACCTGACCGATGTCGGCGAAATCGATTCGGCGGCCGACGTTCTCGCTCAGCTCGATGTACTGGTGCACAATGCCGGCGTCGCCTTTCCGGGCCGGGTGGCCGAGTCCAATCCGCAGGAATGGCGGGCTGCCTTCGAGGTCAACGTCACCGGCGCGGTCGCGTTGACGCTGGCGCTGCTGCCGGCGTTGCGCGCGGCCCGCGGCCAGGTGGTGTTCATCAATTCCGGCTCGGGCCTGAACGTCTCCCCCGGACTTGCCGCCTACTCGGCCAGCAAGTTCGCGCTGCGCGCCTTCGCCGACTCGCTGCGCGCCGACGAGCCGCTGCTCAGGGTGACCAGCATCCATCCGGGCCGGGTCGACACCGACATGCAACGCGAACTCGTCGCCTACGAGGGTGGTCGGTACGACCCGGCCAATTTCCTGACCCCGCAGACCGTCGCCGGAGTGGTGGCCACGGTGGTCGCGACCCCGCCGGACGCTCATACCCACCAGGTGGTCATTCGTCCACGCGGCCGGCAGTCCTGACCTCGCCGGGCCCGGCGCACTCAGACGACCAGGTTCACCAGTTTGCCGGGCACCACGATGACCTTCTTCGGCGTCGCCCCGGCAAGAAAGGCCACGACCTTCTGATCGGCCAGCGCCGCCGACTCGACCGCCGCGCGGTCGGCGTCGGCCGCCACGTTGATGTGTCCCCGGACCTTCCCGTTCACCTGAACCGGGTACTCGACGGTGTCGGCCGCCAGGTAGCGCGGATTGGCCTGCGGGAACGGCCCGTGCGCCAGTGACTCGTTGTGACCCAGCTTGTTCCACAGCTCCTCGGCCAGGTGCGGGGCCAGTGGAGCCGCCATCAGCACCAGCGGTTCCAGCGCCGCTCGGGCCGTGGTTCCGGACTTGGTGAGGTGGTTGGTGTACTCGATGAGCTTGGCCGCGGCGGTGTTGTTGCGCAGGCCGGCGTAGTCCTCGCGCACCCCGGCGATCGTGCGGTGCAACACCCTCAGCGTTTCGTCGGTCAGGCCCTCCTCGGAAACCCTTGTCTGACCGGTGTTCTCGTCGATCACCAAGCGCCAGAGCCGTTGCAGGAAGCGGTGCGCGCCCACCACGTCCTTGGTGGCCCAGGGGCGGGAGGCCTCCAGCGGGCCCATCGACATCTCGTAGACCCGCAGCGTGTCCGCACCGTACCCGTCGCAGATCTCGTCCGGCGAGATGGAGTTCTTCAGACTCTTTCCGATCTTTCCGAATTCCTGGAACACCTCGATCTCGCCATCCTGGCCGGGGAGTACGAATCGCCCGTCGCGTTCGATGACCTCGGCCGCCGGCACGTAGGCACCCCGGGAGTCGGTGTAGGCGTGGGCCTGGATGTAGCCCTGGTTGACCAGCCTCCGGTACGGCTCGCGGGACGATACGTGGCCGAGGTCGTGGAGGACCTTGTGCCAGAAGCGGGAGTACAGCAGGTGCAGCACCGCGTGCTCGACCCCGCCCACGTACAGATCCACCCCGCCGGGGTCATCAGGGCCGTGTTCCGCCGGTCGCGGACCCATCCAGTACGCCTCGTTCTCCTTGGCGCAGAACTGCTCGCTGTTGTGCGGGTCGGCGTAGCGCAACTCGTACCAGGAACTGCCGGCCCACTGGGGCATGACGTTGGTGTCGCGGGTGTAGGGACGCAGTCCGTCGCCCAGGTCGAGGTCGACGTGCACCCAGTCGCCGGCCTTGTTCAGCGGTGGCGAGGGCTCGCTGGCCGGGTCGTCCGGGTCGAACATGACCGGGGAGTAGTCCTCGATGTCCGGGAGTTCGACCGGAAGCATCGAATCGGGTAGCGGGTGTGCGCGGCCGTCGCCGTCGTAGACGATGGGGAACGGCTCGCCCCAGTAGCGTTGCCGGGCGAACAGCCAGTCCCGCAGCTTGTACTCGACCCGGGCGCTGCCCCGGCCGTCGGCCTGCAGTCGTTCGGTGATCCTCTCCTTGGCGGCTTCGACGTCCAGACCGTCCAGATGGCCCGAGTTCACCAAAGTGCCGTCGCCGGTGTAAGCCTCCTGCGAAACGTCTCCTCCGGCTATCACTTCGATGACCGGCAGGCCGAACTCCCGGGCGAACTCCCAGTCGCGCTGATCGTGGCCGGGTACGGCCATGATGGCGCCGGTTCCGTAGCCGATCAGTACGTAGTCGGCGATGAAGACCGGGATCGGTTGACCGTTGACCGGATTGGTGGCGTAGCTGCCGATGAAGACACCGGTCTTGGTCTTGTTCTCCTGCCGCTCAAGATCGGACTTCGCGGCGATCGAGCTCCGGTAGGCGGCCACCGCTTCGGCGGGGTTGTCCGCACCGCCGGTCCACCGCGGATCCACCCCCTCCGGCCATCCGGGTGCGACCAGACGGTCCACTGCGTCGTGTTCTGGCGCGAGCACCAGGTAGGTGGCCCCGAACAGCGTGTCCGGCCGGGTGGTGAACACCTCGATGTCGGCATCGCCCGCGCGGAACAGCGCCGAGGCCCCGGTGGAGCGCCCGATCCAGTTGCGCTGCATGGTCTTGACCTTCTCGGGCCAGTCCAGTACGTCGAGATCTTCGAGAAGCCGATCGGAGTAGGCGGTGATGCGCATCATCCACTGCCGCAGTCGTTTACGGAAGACCGGGAAGTTGCCCCGCTCGCTGCGGCCGTCGGCGGTGACCTCCTCGTTGGCCAGCACGGTGCCCAGGCCCGGGCACCAATTCACCAGCGAGTCGGCCCGGTAAACCAAACGGTGCCCGTCGATCACGTCGGCGCGCTCCCCCGCGGTGAGCTCCGGCCAGTTCCGTCCGTCGGCGAGTGTCTTTGCTCCGCTGTCGAATTCGGCGACCAACTCGGCCACCGGGCGGGCCTTGTTCTGCTCGGGGTCGAACCAGGCGTTGTAGATCTGCAGGAAGATCCACTGCGTCCAGGCATAGAAGTCGACGTCGGTCGTGGAAAAGCTGCGGCGTTGATCGTGTCCGAGGCCCAGGCGGCCGAGTTGGCGACGAAAGTTCGCGATGTTGGCCTCGGTGCGGGTGCGCGGGTGGGTACCGGTCTGAACCGCGTACTGCTCGGCGGGCAGGCCGAAGGAGTCGAACCCCAACGCGTGCAGGACATTGCGCCCGGTCATCCGGAAGTAGCGGGCGTAGACGTCGGTTGCGATGTAGCCCAACGGGTGTCCGACATGCAGGCCCTCGCCGGACGGGTAGGGGAACATGTCCTGGACGAACATCTTGTCCGGCGGAACTGCGGCGCCGTCGGCGGGGGCCAACGAACCCACCGGGTTGGGAACGTTGAAAGTGCCCCAACGATTCCAATTGTCCTGCCAATGCTGTTCGATACGGCCGGCCGATTCGGCGGTGTAGCGGAACCGCGGCACCTCGGCGTCCCCACGTGCGTCGGTGCTGGCAGTCGGCGATTCGGTCACGCAGACAGGGTATCGGTGGGCCCGGGTCGGCAACGGGCCGGTATCGGTTGCGTCGCAAGCCGGTCAGGGGTTGGTTCCAGCTCTGTTCCGGCTTAGCCGATCCCGGTTTTCGCTGGTTAAAGTCGCGGGCACAACCAGTGGGCCGCCCACGTCAGGAAAGCCGGGTGGCCCGACCGTTTGAGAAGGACGATCGGATGAACAGGACTGCCCGTAACTGGCGGGTGCTGCTCGGGGGTGTGGCCGCCGGCTCTGCGGCCGTGTTCGGGTTCGCCGGAGCCAGTGCGTCGGCCGAACCCGTGTTGCCCCAGCCGCCCGCACCCGCCCCGGCGACCGTGACACAGACCGTCACCGTCACCCCCGGCGCGACCCCGCTGGTGGCCACCCCGGCCCCCGCGGCCAGCCCGGCCGCGCCCGCCCCGGCGCAGGCCAGCGCCGCCCCGGCCGCGCCGCCGCTTCCCCCGGCGACCTCCGGCACTATTGCCGAGTTCTTCAAGGAGAAGGGTGTGGCGATGGAGCCGCAGCAGGCGGCCGGGTTCACCGCGCTCAACATCGTGCTCCCGGTTCCGACCGGCTGGAGCGTGGTTCCCGACCCGAACGTTCCGGATGCGTTCGGCGTGATCGCCGACCGTCAGGGTGGCGACGGCCTCTACACCTCCAACGCCCAGTTGCTGGTCTACAAGCTGGTCGGCGACTTCGACCCGCGGGAGGCCATCAGCCACGGCTACGTCGACAGCCAGAAACTGTTCGCCTGGCAGTCCACTTCGGCCTCGATGGCCGACTTCGGCGGCTTCCCGTCGGCGAAGATCGACGGCACCTACCGCGAGAACGACATGACGCTGAACACCTCCCGGCGGTACGTCATCGCACAGTCCGGGTCCGACCGGTACCTGCTCTCGCTGTCGGTGACCACCGCAGCCAACCAGGCGGTCGCGACCGCCAACGCCACCGATGGGATCGTCAACGGCTTCCGGGTCAGTGCCCCCGCCGCGACGGCGGCCGTGACACCTCCGGTCCAGTAGTAGCGGGCCGGACGGGCCCCGGCGTCTCGTAGAGTGAGGCCCATGGTTGTCGGGGCTGTGGTGTGTCTTGGCCTTGCCGTGCTGATCGGCGGATCCGGACTGTGGACGCTGACCCACACACCGGCCGTCGACCTCACCGGGCAGGTGCTGCGCGCGGTGGCGCCCACCCAGGTCGCCGCCGCTGTGATGCTGGCCGCAGGCGGTGTTTCGGCCCTGCTGGCGCCGCCGAACATCGGGCTGATCGGATTGATCGTCGGCGCCGTCGGCGCCGTCGCAACGATCGGGGCCGGGTCCTGGCAGGGCGCGCGCTATGCCGCGCGCCGACAGTCCGCCGGCAGCTGCGCGTCCGGCCAGGGGTGCGGCGGCTGCGCGAAGGTCTGCGGCTCCTGAGCCGGACCGCGCCCGGACGGGGTCAGTTGCGGCTGACGTCGATGGGGTGGGTTGCCAGGATCGACATCGGCAACGGCTGGCGGCGCAGCACCCGGGACCACAAGTCCACCCGGGGTTGCACCAGAACGTCGGAGGGCAGGGCGGAGAGCACGATCCAGTCGTCGCGCTCGATCTCGCCCTCGAGCTGACCGATGGTCCAACCGGAGTAACCGGCGAAAATCCGCACCCCTTCGACCGCTTTGGCGATCAGGTCGGGGTCGGCGTCGAGGTCGACCATGACGATGCGACCCGCGATATGGCGCAGGCCCGGTAATCCCTCCGGATCCACGCCGATCCGCAACGAACCCAGGCACAGCGCCGCATCGCGCTTGACCGGGCCGCCGATGAACATCGTCTTGGGCTTGGTCGTCAGATCCGACCACTGCGGCAACACGTTGTGAACCGCCGTCTCACTAGGACGGTTGAGCACCACGCCCAGGGTTCCGCCGTCGTTGTGCTCGACGACGTAGATCACGCTGCGGCGGAACGTCGGCTCCAGCAGATCGGTGTTGGCGAGCAGCAACGTTCCCGCCCGCACCCGGTTTGCCGCGGGCGCGATGAAATCATCGGGATCCTCCGACTGCGCCACCTGACCATCATGGCACGGCGACGCCGCGGACAGCGATGGGCGGCGGCGTTGTTTGTACTGTGAATCGGTGAACGACGACCGCACGGCCGGCTCGCTATGGCGGGCGGTGCGCGGATTGCCCGACTTCTGGCGGCTGCTGGAACTGCGGGCGGCAACCCAGTTCGGTGACGGCCTGTTTCAGGCCGGGCTGGCCGGGGGTCTGTTGTTCAACCCGCAGCGCGCGGCCGACCCCTGGGCCGTGGCCGGGGCTTTCGCGGTGCTGTTTCTGCCCTATTCGCTGCTTGGCCCCTTCGCCGGTGCGCTGCTCGACCGCTGGGACCGGCGGGCGGTGCTGATCGTCGCCAGCGCCGGCCGACTGGTGTCGGTGCTCGCCGTCGCCGTACTCCTGGCGACCAGCTCCCGGGACCTGTTCGTCCTCTGCGGCGCGCTGATCGTCAACGGGTTCAGTCGCTTCGTGACCTCCGGGCTATCGGCCGCCCTACCGGATGTGGTGCCCCGCGAGCAGGTGGTCACGATGAACTCGGTGGCCATCGCCACCGGTGCCACGGCCACGTTCCTGGGCGCCAATTTCATGCTTCTGCCGCGCTGGATCGTCGGGGCCGGCGACGCCGCGGCCGCCACGGTCATCTTCCTGGTGGCCGTCCCCGTCGCGGCCGCCCTGCTGCTCTCGGTGCGCTTCCCGCGGCGCGTGTTGGGCCCACACCATACGGCCGTGCACGGTTCGGCCGTCTACGCGGTGGCCAGCGGCTGGGCCTACGGGGTGCGGACGGTCGCCGAAACCCCGTCGGTGGCCGCGACGCTGTCCGGCCTCGCCGCCCACCGCATGGTGTTCGGCATCAATTCGCTGCTGGTGCTGGTGCTCGTTCGGCACACCGGCGCGGAGGGTGTCGCCGGGCTCGGCATCGCGGTGGTGTTCGTCGCCGCCACCGGTACCGGTTCCTTTCTGGCCAACGTGCTGGCACCCTCGGCGATCCGCCGGTGGAGTCGCTACGCGACCGCCAACTCGGCGCTGGCCTGTGCCACCCTCATCCAGCTGGCCGGCGCGACGTTGAACCTGGCGGTGATGGTGCTGTGCGGCTTCTTCCTCGGGATGGCCGGCCAGCTGGTCAAGTTGTGCGCGGACAGCGCTATGCAGATCGAGGTCAGCGACGCCCTGCGCGGCCACGTCTTCGCCGTTCAGGACGCACTGTTCTGGATGTCGTTCATCATCGCGGTCACCGCGGCGGCCGCGGTGATTCCGGCCGACGGGCATTCGGCGGCGCTGGCGGTGGCCGGTTCGGTGGTCTACCTGATCGGCCTGGCGGTGCACGCCAGGGTCGGCAGGCAGCGGCTGAGCGGCGAACTACGCTGAGCACCATGACCGCCGCGAGTCCGATCGTCGACGACCTTCAGGCCGAAAGCGCGGCGCTCGACGCCCTGGTCGCCGGGCTGCCTCCGCAGGGCTGGGCTCTGTCCACGCCCGCTCCGGGGTGGACCGTCGCCCACCAGATCGGCCACCTGCTGTGGACCGACCGGGTGGCTCTGGCCTCGATCACCGACGAAACGGGGTTCGGGGAGTTGGTCGCGGCCGCCCTGGAGAATCCGGCGGGCTTCGTCGACGCGGCCGCCGAGGAGTTGGCGGCCGCACCGCCCGAGGAGCTGCTGGCCGACTGGCGGCGCACCCGCAACGAACTGCACGCCGCGTTACGCGCCGTCCCCGACGGCCGCAAGCTGCAGTGGTTCGGGCCGCCGATGAGCGGGGCTTCAATGGCCACCGCCCGGCTGATGGAGACCTGGGCCCACGGCCTGGACGTGGCCGATGCGCTCGGGGTCACCGTCGCGCCGTCGATGCGGCTGAGGTCGATCGCCCATCTTGGCGTGCGCACCCGCGATTTCGCCTTCACCGTGCACGGTCTGACCCCGCCGGCCGAACCGTTTCACGTGAAACTAACCGCCCCCGACGGCAGCCGGTGGACCTGGGGGCCGGAGGACGCCGAACAGCGGGTCACTGGCTCCGCGCTCGACTTCTGCTATCTGGTCACCCAACGGCGGCCCCGCGCCGAACTCGACCTCGAAGCGGTCGGACCGGAGGCGCAGCGTTGGCTGTCGATCGCGCAAGCCTTCGCCGGGCCGCCCGGCGTGGGGCGCTGAGCGCGCCAGCGCGAAGAGCCGCCGCGCCGCTTAGGCACCGCGTGGGGCGCTGAGCGCGCCAGCGCGAAGAGCCGCCGCGCCGATCGAGCACCGCGAGGGCGCCGAGCGTGCAGTCACTGCGGGAATCTGCACCGAATGTCGCGCTGAGCGCACACTCGGCGCGTTAAGCGGGACCGGCTCCGTCGGCCGCGCCGTCCCCGTCGGCGTCGATGAGCACCACGTCCCAGCGGCCGTCACCATCGGTGTCGACGTATCCGGTCGCAGACCCCCCGTCGACGCTCACGGCCCGGTCGGCCAGGCCGTCGCGATCGACGTCGAGCACCCGATCGGATTGCCCGTCGCCGTCGACATCGGCCCCGGACCCGGTGTGCTCGACCCCGTCGAGATCGAACCAGCGCGGGGGCCGGAGTGCCGACCCGCCGGCCCCGACCGCCCACGCGCCCGACCCGTCATCGGTGTAGCGCGCCTCGGGTTCCCCGTCGTCGTCGAGGTCCAGCCCGACCTCATCGGCCAGACCGTCGCCATCGAGATCGGCGAACACGTCATCGAGCAGGCCGTCTCCGTCGAGGTCGATCTCAGCCGGCCCGCTCCACATCGACGCCGTGCCGTCACCGGCGTCCAGGCAATAGTCCATGCCCTATTCGACGGTTCCGCCCCCTCGCGAGTTCCACCATGCGAGCAACTCGGCGGTGGCCTCCTCCGCTGACAGCGGCCCGCGATCCAGTCTCAGCTCCTTGAGGAATTTCCACGCCTCCCCGACCTGCGGGCCCGCCGGAATGTCCAGCAGCCGCATGATCTCGTTGCCGTCGAGGTCGGGCCGGACCCGGGCCAGATCCTCCTGCGCGGCCAGTTCGGCGATTCGCGTCTCCAGGCCGTCGTAGTTGGCCTGCAGCATGGCGGCGCGCCGTTTATTACGGGTGGTGCAGTCCGCGCGCACCAGCTTGTGCAGCCTCGGCAGCAGCGGTCCGGCGTCGGCGACGTATCGACGCACCGCCGAGTCGGTCCAACGGCCCTCCCCGTAGCCGTGGAAGCGCAGGTGCAGATACACCAGTTGGGAGACGTCATCGACCATCTGCTTGGAGTACTTAAGGGCTCGCATCCGCTTGCGGACCATTTTCGCGCCGACCACCTCATGGTGGTGAAAGCTCACTCCGCCGTCGGACTCGTGGCGCCGCGTGGCCGGCTTGCCGATGTCGTGCAGCAGCGCCGCCCACCGCAGCACCAGATCCGGACCGGCGTCCTCCAGGGCGATCGCCTGCCGCAACACCGTCAGCGAGTGCTGGTAGACGTCCTTGTGCTGATGATGTTCGTCGATGGCCATCCGCATCCCGCCGACCTCCGGCAACACCACCTCGCCCAGCCCGGTCCGGACCATCAACTCGATGCCGGCCACCGGATCGGCGCCGAGCAGCATCTTGTCCAGTTCGACGGCCACCCTCTCGACGGTGATCCGGGCCAGCTGCGGCGCCATCGCGACGACAGCCTGCAGAACCCGGTCGGCCACCCCGAACCGCAGCTGGGAGACGAAGCGGGCCGCTCGCAACATCCGCAGCGGATCGTCACCAAAGGACACCGACGGTTCGGCCGGGGTGTCGAGGACGCGATTGCGGATCGCCGTCAGCCCGCCCAGCGGGTCCTGGAACTCCCCCGGACCCTCGGCGGTGATCCGTACCGCCATCGCGTTGGCCGTGAAGTCGCGGCGCACCAGATCCTCGGCGAGATTGTCGCCGAAGCGCACCTGGGGGTTGCGGGAAACTTGGTCGTAGCTGTCGGCCCGGAAAGTGGTGATCTCCAGCCGGTGCCCGGCCTTGGCCGCCCCGACGGTGCCGAAGTCGATCCCGGTGTCCCACATCGCCTCGGCCCACGGCCGGAGGATGTGCTGCACCTCGTCCGGCCGGGCGTCGGTGGTGAAGTCGAGGTCCGAGGTCAGCCGTCCCAACACCGCGTCGCGCACACTGCCGCCGACCAGGTACAGCTCACGGCCGGCGACGGCGAACCTCCCGCCGATCTCGCGCAGCAGGTGGTTGTGCCGATTGAGCTCGACGGCGGCTCGCGTCAGCAGCTCGGCGTCATCGGTGGAATCGGACACGTCCGGTGAGCCTAGTGCTCCCCGGTCCGTCCCCGACCGGCGAGTGCGCCCAGGGTTGCCCCATCCGTGCCAGCTACTATCGCTTGGGTGTCGGAGGGCGAACGGGCCAAGCCACGACGGCGTCGCGGTCGACGCCGGGGCTCGCGCGCGGCCGGTCCCCCGCCCACGCTGCCGGAGAAAGAGAATTCCCCGCAGCCGACCCCGCCCGGTCAGCCCGATCAGCAACGCCCCCGCCGCCGGCCCGCCGCGCGGCTGCGGACCGTTCACGAGACCTCTGCGGGCGGCCTCGTCATCGACGGGATCGACCGGCCCCGCCATGAGCAGGTGGCCGCGCTGATCGGCCGGACCGACCGACGCGGTCGGATGATGTGGTCGCTGCCGAAGGGGCATATCGAGCAGGGCGAGACCGCCGAGCAGACCGCCATCCGGGAAGTTGCCGAGGAGACCGGGATCCACGGACATGTGCTGGCCGCGCTGGGCAGCATCGACTACTGGTTCGTCACCGAGGGCCGGCGGGTGCACAAGACCGTCCACCATTACCTGATGCGGTTCTCCGGCGGTGAACTGTGCGATGAGGACATCGAGGTCACCGAGGTTGCCTGGGTACCGGTGGCCGAACTCCCCGACCGGCTGGCCTACGCCGACGAAAGACGGCTAGCCGTGGTCGCACACGAACTGATCGCCCTGCTGCAGTCCGACGGGCCCGCCGCACTCCCTCCCCTGCCGCCCTCGGAGCCCCGGCGCCACCCCCAGACTCACTCCCACACCCGCAACCGCCGCTCGAACGGCTGCGGGCCGGCGGGTTGAGCGTGCTGCAGCGACTGCCGCGCATCATCGCGGCATTCGCGCTGCTGGCCCTGCCGCTGACCCACCCGCGCACCGCGGCCGACCCCACCCCCCCGCCATTGCTGACCGTGCGTCTGGACAGCATCACTCCCGATATGGTGACCACCTCCAGCGACCCGGCGATCACCGTGACCGCCACGGTGACCAACACCGGCGACCGCCCGGTGCGCGATGTGATGGCACGGCTCGAACAAGGCCCGGCACTGACCTCCTCTTCGGCACTGCGCACCAGCCTTGCGGTCGGTGGCGGATTCGAGGGAGTCGGCGAGTTCATCGGCGTCACAAGCCAACTGGATCGCGGACAGGCCGCCGGATTCCAATTCTCGGTACCGATCCGCTCAACCGGGCAGTCCTCACTCGGCATCGAGGCGCCCGGGGTCTACCCGCTGCTGATCAACGTCAACGGCACCCCGGAGAACGGGGAGGTCGCCAGCCTCGACGAGGCCCGCTTCCTGCTGCCGGTTACCGGCGTTCCGCGTGACCCGGATGCCGCCGAGGTCAACCCGCTCACCGATGTGGTGGCCCCCGACACCACAAGGCCTGTCGCGATCACGATGCTCTGGCCACTGGCCGACAAACCGCGGCTGGCGCCGGGGGTGCCCGGGGGCACGACGCCGGTCCGCTTGATGAACGACGACCTCGCGGTCTCGCTGGCCGGTGGGGGCCGCCTCGACACGCTGTTGGGCGCGGCCGAATTCGCCACGAGCCCGGGGGCGCTGGACCCGGCCGCCGGGGTCGACCGGGCGCTCTGTCTGGCGGTCGACCCCGACCTGCTGGTCACCGTCAACGCCATGACCGCCGGCTATGTGGTGGCCGACGCGCCCGACGGGCTGGGCACTGCAGCCCACCCCGGGACCGGCCAGGGTGTCGCCGTGGCATGGCTGGACCGGTTACGCGCACTGGCGCGGCGCATGTGCGTGGTCGCCACCCCCTACGCCCAGGCCGACCTCGGCGCCCTGCATCGCGTCGGAGACCCCACCCTGAGTTCGACCGCCACCATCAGTCCCCCCGACATCGTCGATCGCATCCTCGGTATCGAGTCCACCCGCGGAGCCACCATCCTCGGTGACGGCCCGCTGACCGCGGCAGCGGCCGAACTGCTCGATACCCAACCGCCCACCGTGGCGATCAGCGCTGCGCAGACCTCCGGTGTTCCGGTGACCGCCGACCTCGCCGTCCAACGCATCTCGCCGACGGTCGTGATGGCGCCGTTCGATCCGGCGGTCGGCGCGGCGCTGGCCGGGGTGGGCAACGACCCCGGCATACCGGGCTACCTCGACGATGCGCTCAGCGTGCCCGTCAGCCCCGACTCACCGGTTGCCCGTCGCCAGGACGCGACCTCCGCGATCGTCTGGCGGGCCTTGCAAACCGACGCAGAACCACGCACCCAGATCCTGCTGCCGCCGCTGAAGTGGAGCCCACAGCCCGATGACGCCCGAGCGATCCTGACCGCCCTGGCAACCCTGACGCGCGCCGGCCTGGCCACACCGCGCCCGCTGCCGGCGCTGATCGCCGAGTCGGTGGCGTTCGCCCCGCCCGAGCCGTCGGGGCCAGGGCTGCCCACCGACCCGCGGGGCCGCTTCGACGACGACGTCGTGGAGACCATCCGGGCCACCGACGCGCGGCTGTCTGGGCTGGGCGCCGCGCTGACCACCGACCCCCGCACCGGGCTGACCGGAGCGCAATACACCGCACCGCTGCGCGAAGACATGTTGCGGGCGTTGAGCCAGACCGAGCCACCGGCAACCCGCAACGACATCGCCCGGCAACGGCTCGCCGTCGTCTCGGCGACCGTGGAAGACCTCTTCCGGTCCGTGACGATCGTCAACCCCGGCGACTCCTACACCCTGGCCACCGAACGCAGCGCGCTGCCGTTGGCACTGCGCAACGACCTGGCCGTGCCGATCCGGGTACGGCTGCAGGTCGCTGCGCCACCGGCCATGAGCGTCACCGACGTCGGTGAACAGGAACTGCCCCCCGGCTACCTTCCGCTACGCGTACCGGTCGAGGTCCACGTCACCCAGCGCGTCGCGGTGGACGTCACGCTGCGCACTCCCGAGGGACTCCAACTCGGTGAGCCGGTGCGGCTGTCGGTGCACTCCAACGCCTACGGCAAACTGCTCTTCGCCATCACCCTCGGCGGCGCAGTGGTACTGGCCCTTCTCGTCGGACGCCGGCTCTACCACCGGTTCCGCGGTCAGCCCGACCGAGCCGACTTCGACCGCCCCCGCGACCCCGCCTGGGAGGATCGATGACTTCGGCTCCGCAGCCGCAGGCCCGTCCGGCCCGCGAGGAACTGACCGACGCCGCGGTGGTGTCGCGGTCATGGGGGATGGCGCTGGCCACCCTGGTCAGCCGGATCACCGGATTCGCCCGCATCGTCCTGCTCGCGGCCATCCTCGGCGCGGCACTCTCCAGCGCCTTCTCCGTGGCCAACCAGCTACCCAACCTGATCGCCGCGCTCGTCCTCGAGGCCACCTTCACCGCCATCTTCGTCCCGGTGCTGGCCCGCGCCGAGCGCGACGACAGCGATGGCGGGGAGGCCTTTGTGCGCCGGCTGGTCACCCTGGCCACCACGCTGCTGCTGGTCGCGACCGTGCTGTCGGTCGCCGCCGCCCCGGTGCTGGTACGGCTGATGCTCGGTGCCGATCCGAAGGTCAACCAACCGCTCACCACGGCATTCGCGTACTTGCTTCTGCCACAAGTGATCTTCTACGGATTGACATCGGTGTTCATGGCGATCCTGACCAACCGCAACATCTTCGGCCCACCGGCCTGGGCGCCGGTGGTCAACAATGTGGTGGCCATCGCCACCCTGGGGCTGTATCTGGTCATGCCCGGCGAGTTGTCGGTGGACCCGGTGCGGATGGGCAACGCCAAGCTGCTGGTGCTCGGGATCGGAACCACCCTGGGGGTGGTCGCCCAGGCCGCGGTGCTGTTCATCGCGATCCGGTCCGAACGGATCAGCCTGCGGCCGCTGTGGGGTATCGACGATCGACTCAAGCGGTTCGGAACGATGGCCGCGGCGATGGTCCTCTATGTGCTGATCAGCCAGGTCGGTCTGGTGGTCGGCAACCAGATCGCCAGTACATCGGCGGCATCCGGACCGGCGATCTACAACTACACCTGGCTGGTCTTGCAGCTTCCGTTCGGGATGATCGGCGTGACGATCCTGACGGTGGTGATGCCCCGGTTGAGCCGCAACGCCGCCGCCGGCGACAACCCGGCCGTCCTCGCTGACTTCTCCCTGGCGGCCCGGCTGACCCTGGTCACCCTGATCCCCGTCGTCGCGTTCATGACCGTCGGTGGACCGGCCATCGGCAGCGCGCTCTTCGCCTACGGCAAGTTCGGCGAGGTCGACGCCAACTACCTCGGCATGGCGATCGCGCTCTCTGCGTTCACGCTCATCCCCTACGCGCTGGTGCTGTTGCAACTGCGGGTGTTCTACGCACGCGACGAGCCGTGGACCCCGATTCTGATCATCGTCGCGATCACGGCGGTGAAGATCGTGATGTCGCTGCTGGCTCCACACGTGACCGACGACCCCGACCTGGTTGCCGGATACCTGGGCACGGCCAACGGGATCGGTTTCCTCGCCGGGGCGGTCCTCGGGCAGCTGCTGCTGCGCCGGTCACTACGCCCGCCGGGCGGCCGGCTGATCGACACCACGGTGGTGCGCACCGTCGTGGTCACCTCGGCGGCGGCGATCCTGGCGGCCCTCGCCGCGGCCGCGGTCGACCACGGACTCGGGCTGCAGCAGGCGCTGACGGTGCGCGGCGGCGGAGCGGGTTCCCTGCTTCGCCTGCTGATCCTCACGGCCGTGATGCTGCCGATCCTGGTGGCGGTGATGCTGGCGGCCCGGGTGCCCGACGCGGTGGCCGGCTGGTCTGCGATCCGCCGGCGGCTGGCGCGCAAACCCCGCCCGTCGACGCCACCCGACTCACAACTGCCACATGAGGCACCTCATGTCACGTACCCTGAACCCAGCAAACCGGCGCATGCCGGGGCCCAGGCGCGGAAAGGACCGGAACTGAGCGATCAACCCCCGGGCACCCGGTCCTCCGGCACCCCCGACGATGCGACAACCCAGACGCCGCGCCACCTTGCCGACGACTTCCAGCCAGACGTTCCCGGGGCTCCGCCCGTGGCCGCGCCGGGCCGGAGCGCTCGGCGCGCCGGCCGGGCCGGCCTAACGCTCGGAGCCGGTGCCACCGTCGCCGGCGGCCGCTACCGGCTGCTGGTGCCCCACGGCGGCCCCGAGGGTCTGCAGTTCTGGCAGGCGCTGGACACATCGCTGGATCGCCAGGTGGCCCTGACTTTCATCGACCCGGACCGGATGCTGCCCGATGAGGACGTCGAGGAGATCCTGGCCCGCACTCAGCGGCTCAGTCAGGTGGATCGGCCCGGTGTGGCGCGGGTGCTCGATGCCACAACGATCAGCAACGGTAGCGGGCTGATCGTCGCGGAGTGGATTCGCGGCGGATCGCTCAAGGAGGTTGCCGCCACATCGCCGTCCGCCCTGGGCGGTGCCCGGGCGATTCAATCACTGGCGGCCGCCGCCGACGAAGCCCACCGGGCCGGGGTGTCGCTGTCGATCGACCACCCGAGCCGGATCCGGGTCAGCATGGGCGGCGATGTAGCCCTCGCCTTCCCGGCCACGCTGGCCGACGCCACGCCTTCGGGCGATGTCCGGGGCATCGGTGCGGCCCTCTACGCGCTGCTGGTCGACCGATGGCCGCTGCCGGAAACCGGTACCCCGAGTGGTCTCCGGCCCGCCGAGACCGGCCCGTCCGGCACCCCGCTCGAACCCCGGGCCATGAACGGCGAGATCCCGTTCCAGATCTCCGCAGCGGCGGTACGCGCGGTCGAACCCGGCGGAGGCATCAGCACGGCGCCCACGTTGCTGCACCTACTCCAGCAGGCGACCGCGGCGGCCGACCGCACGGACCTGATCGAACCGGTCACCCAAACCCCTCCCCCACCAGGTCCATCGACCACCCGCCCGAAGGCGCCCGCCTCGGAAGCACAGCGGCGACGCAACCTGCTGATCGGCGGCGGCGTGGCGGCCGCCATCCTCGTCATCGCTCTGATCGTGCTTGCCTCGTTCCTCGGTCGGATCCTCAACGACGGGGACGGCAAGCTCAAGGGCGACCAGTTGGGGCTCAACGCACCCACCACCTCGGCCGGCGAACAGCCGGCCGGAGGCGTCGTCAAACCCGTTGCGGCAACGGTATTCTCGCCCGATGGCGGAGCCGACGCGCCGGATCTGGCGGGCTTGGCCATCGACGGCGACCCGGCGACGGTGTGGCCTACCGACACCTATACCGATTCCGTGCCCTTCCCGAACTTCAAGAACGGTGTCGGGCTGATGCTGCAGCTGCCGGAGCCGACCGAGGTCGGAAGTGTGACGGTGGGTGTGTCGAGCACTGGAACGCAGGTCCAGATCCGCTCGGCGGAATCGTCCGACCCCGACAGCTTGGCGGACACCACGCTGCTCACCGGGCCCACCCTGCTCAAACCCGGCAGCAACACGATCGAGGTGCCGAAAGCCGAGCCGACCTCCTACCTGCTGGTCTGGATCTCGACATTGGGTCAGACCGGGGGCGAGAGCCGCACCGACGTCTCCGAGATCGGCGTTCGCGCGGCCTCCTGATCCGTCTCCGGGTGAAGTGCCGAATGCCCTGCGGCTGTTTACTGTCCGCGACGTGCCCAGTTTCACCACCGATCGCACCGACTCGGAACTGCTCTGCGCCCATGCCGCCGGGGATCGCCACGCCTTCGACGAACTGTTCCGCCGCCACCGCACCCAGCTCTACCGTGTGGCCCGTGGCCGCAGCCAGACGGCCGAGGACGCCGATGACGCGGTGCAGGAGGCGATGCTGTCGGCGCACCGCAGCGCCGGATCCTTTCGCCACGACGCCGCCGTACAGAGTTGGCTGCACCGGATCGTCGTCAACGCGTGCCGGGATCGTCTGCGCCACAACGTGATCCGGCCGACCACAGCACTCGAAGACGACGCCTGCATCGCACTACCCGACCACGCCGGACGCGTGGAGACGGCGATCGTGGTCCGCAGCGCGCTGATGCAGCTGTCGGCCGCCCAGCGCGCGGCGGTCGTCGCCGTCGACATCCACGGCTATTCGGTCGCCGAGGCGGCCGGACTGCTCGACGTCGCCGAGGGCACGGTCAAGAGCCGCTGCTCTCGCGCCCGTGCCCGGCTCGCCGTCCTGCTCGGCGCCCTGGCTCCCCGATGAGCAGGCACACTGGTCCCCGTGCAGCCCCAGCCACCAGCACACGCCGTGACCGAACCGCGCAAGGCCGGCGCGGCCGCCCATGCCGCCCGCCCGCCGATTCGCGCCGGTCGGCTGATCGGCGCTCTGGCGGCCGGCTGCGCGGTCCTCGCTGCGGTCGGGGTGGGGGCTGCGGCGTGCCTGAACCACCTCGGACCCTCCACCAGCGCACCCACCACAGCCCGTTCGATCACGGTGACTCCCGGAGCACCCAGCGGCGCGGGCAACGCGGTTCCCGCGCCATAGTGGGCCAGTCCCCGGACCTTAGTGGGCGGCCGGGAACACCCGCGCCTACCCTGTTGTTCTTAAGGCGTATCGTCCTCCGCTTCGGCGAGGTCGAGCGTTAGTGGCGCAGAAAGGCTGGCATGAGCGACCAAACCCCCCCACATGACGTCATCGTCATCGGATCCGGCCCGGCCGGTTATACCGCCGCCATCTACACCGCGCGTGCCGAACTACGGCCGCTGGTATTCGAGGGAACGTCCTTCGGCGGCGCACTGATGACCACCACCGAGGTGGAGAACTACCCAGGCTTCCGCTCCGGGATCATGGGCCCGGAACTGATGGACGAGATGCGTGAGCAAGCCCTGCGCTTCGGCGCCGACCTGCAGATGGAGGACGTCGAGTCGGTATCGCTGGACGGGCCGATCAAGGAGGTCGTCACTGCCGGCGGTGAAACACACCGCGCTCGTGCGGTGATCCTGGCGATGGGTGCCGCGGCCCGCTACCTCGGCGTGCCCGGAGAGCAGGAGCTGCTGGGCCGCGGGGTCAGTGCGTGCGCCACCTGTGACGGATTTTTCTTCAAGGACCAGGACATCGCCGTGATCGGCGGCGGTGACTCGGCCATGGAGGAGGCCACCTTCCTGACCCGGTTCGCGCGCAGCGTCACCCTGATCCACCGTCGCGACGAGTTCCGCGCATCCAAGA
>JAGQTQ010000070.1 GCA_020438905.1 Mycobacterium sp. | reverse complement strand
TGTGGTGGCTCTTGATGTTGGCCGTCCCGGTTCCGCCACCGGACTCCACGACGTCGGGGTACAGCGTGCCCTGGACGAGGAACTCGACCTGTGCCGAAGGGCTTTCGGCGACCAGATCGCGCACCGCGCCCTCGAAGGCGCGGATGAACTCGCGGCCGATGATCTTGCGTTTGCCCTCCGGGTTGCTCACCCCGGACAGCGCCTCCAGGAAGCGGCCGGCGGCGTCGACCGTCACCAGGCGCGCTCCGGTGGCGGCGACGAAATCGCGTTGCACCTGTTCGCGTTCACCGGCGCGCAGCAGACCGTGGTCGACGAACACACAAGTCAGCCGATCCCCGATCGCACGCTGAACCAGTGCGGCGGCCACCGCGGAGTCCACTCCCCCGCTCAGACCGCAGATCGCGTGGCCGTCGCCGATCTGCTCCCGGACCGACTCGATGAGCGTCTCGGCGATGTTGGCCGGCGTCCAGGCCGCGCCGATACCGGCGAAATCGTGCAGGAAGCGGCTGAGCACCTGCTGGCCGTGCGGGGTGTGGATCACCTCGGGGTGGTACTGCACCCCGGCCAGCCCGCGGGTGCGGTCCTCGAAGGCCGCCACCGGCGCGCCCGCGCTGGTGGCCACCACCTCGAACCCGGGCGGCGCGGCGGTCACCGCGTCGCCGTGGCTCATCCACACCGGCTGGTTGCCGGGTAGGCCACCGTGCAGTTCACCGCCGAGCACATCGAGTTCGGTGCGGCCGTACTCGCTGGTTCCGGTGCGCTCGACGGTGCCGCCCAGCGCCCGGGCCATGGCCTGGAAGCCGTAACAGATGCCGAACACCGGCAGGCCGAGGTCGAACACCGCCGGGTCTAGCTGCGGGGCCCCCTCGGCGTAGACGCTGGCCGGACCGCCGGAGAGCACGATGGCACGCGGTTGTCTGGCCTTGATCTCCTCGATGTCCGCGGTATGCGGGATCACCTCGGAGAACACCCGGGCCTCTCGGATCCGCCGGGCGATCAGCTGGGCGTATTGGGCACCGAAGTCGACCACCAGAACGGGACGCTGGGAATCCACCGATTGCACCGGGACAGTCTAGGGCGGGCGGTCAGGGCGAGCTGACCGGGATTATCGGCAGGTTGCGCAGCGCGCCGGGCGCCTCGGCCGGCACCACCGGGCGCACGGGCGGCACCGGCGCCAACCGCCGGTACGGCTCGCCCTGGGCCGGGCGCTGGTCCTGTTCGCCCTTGTTGGGCCACAGCGCGGCCGCGCGCTCGGCCTGGGCGGTGATGGACAGCGACGGGTTCACCCCCAGGTTGGCCGAGATCGCCGCGCCGTCGACGACATAGAGCGTCGGGTACCCGTACACCCGGTGGTAGGGGTCGATCACACCGGTCTCGGAGCTGTCCCCGATCGGCGCACCGCCGAGGAAGTGGGCGGTCATCGGGATGTTGAACAACTCGCCCCAGCTGCCGGCGGCGATACCGTCGATCTTCTCGGCGATGCGCCGGGTCGCCCGGTTGGCCACCGGAATCCAGGTCGGGTTCGGCTCGCCGTGGCCCTGTTTGCTGGTCATCCGCCGGCCGAGGATCCCGCGTTTGGTGAAGGTGGTGATCGAGTTGTCCAGGTTCTGCATCACCAGCGCGATCACCGCGCGCTCGCTCCACCGTCGCGGGATGAACACTTTGGTCGACTGCCAAGGATGGCGAATCGCGCCGCGCAGCATCTGCTTCCAGCGCGGCACGTCGGTGCCCTCAGGCCCGGTTCCATCGGTCATCAGCGTCTGCAGCAGCCCCATGGCGTTGGACCCCTTGCCGTAGCGGCACGGCTCGATATGGGTGTCGGACGTGGGGTGGATCGAGGACGTGATGGCCACCCCGTGGGTCAGGTCCAGGTCGGGGTTGACCTTGAGGGTCTGGGCGCCGACGATCGACTCGGAATTGGTGCGGGTCAGCACACCGAGCTTCGGGGAGAGCCGCAACAGCCCCGCGTCGCGCATCGTGAAGAGCAGGTTCTGGGTTCCGTAGGTTCCGGCGGCCAGGATGACGTGCCTGGCGGTGTAAGACTTGCCCCGGCCGGGGATCCGCCTTCCGGTGCGCTTGGTGCGCACCTCCCAGACACCGTCGCCGCGCTGGGCGAACCTGGTCACCGTCGTCATCGGAATGACCTGCGCACCAGCGGTTTCGGCCAGCCCGAGGTAATTCTTGACCAAGGTGTTCTTCGCCCCGTGCCGGCATCCGGTCATGCACTCGCCGCATTCGATGCACCCTGTCCGCGACGGACCGACACCGCCGAAGAACGGATCCGGAACCGTCTGGCCGGGCTGCTTCTTGCCGTCGGTGCCGAAGAACACCCCGACCGGGGTGGGGGTGAAGGTGTCGCCCACGCCCATCTCGTCGGCGAGGTCCTTCATGATCCGGTCGGCGTCGGTGAAGGTGGGGTTCTTGACCACGCCGAGCATCCGGGTGGCCTGGTCGTAGTGCGGCATCAGCTCGGATCGCCAGTCGGTGATGTGCGACCACTGCCTGTCGTTGAAGAACGGATCCGGCGGCACGTAGAGGGTGTTGGCGTAGTTCAGCGAGCCGCCGCCGACGCCGGCGCCGGCCAGGATCAGCGCATTGCGCAGCAGGTGGATGCGCTGGATGCCGTAACAGCCGAGGAACGGGGCCCACACGAAATCCCGCACCCGCCAGGAGGTCTTGGCGAACTCGTGGTCGGCGAACCGGCGGCCGGCCTCCACCACTCCCACCCGGTAGCCCTTTTCGGTCAGCCGCAGCGCGCTGACGCTGCCGCCGAAACCCGAGCCGATGATCAGAACGTCGAAGTCCGGTTCCATCAGCCCAGTATGTCAGCGGATGACCCCCGGCGGTCTAGCTCCCGACGGTCAGCTCGACCTTCTGGAACTCCTTGAGGTCGCAGTACCCGGCCTTGGCCATCGAACGCCGCAGACCGCCGACGACGTTCAGCGAGCCGAACGGATCGTCGGAGGGTCCGTTGAGCACCCGGTCCAGCGATGGGCGCTCGCCCAGGGCCACTTGGAGCAACGCTCCGCGCGGCAGCGACGGGTGCGCCGCGGCAGAAGGCCAGTACCAGCCGCCGCCGAGGGCTTCGGCGGCGGTGGCCAGCGGGGTGCCGAGCATGACCGCGTCGGCGCCGCAGGCGATCGCCTTGGCGAGTTCGCCGGAGGTGTGGATGTCGCCGTCGGCCAGTACATGGACGTACCGCCCGCCGGTCTCGTCGAGGTACTCGCGGCGGGCGGCGGCGGCGTCGGCGATCGCGGTGGCCATCGGCACGCTGATGCCGAGCACCTCGTCGCTGGTGGTCACCCCGGCGGTGGATCCGTAGCCGACGATGACCCCGGCCGCGCCGGTGCGCATCAGGTGCAGCGCGGTGCGGTGGTCGGCCACCCCGCCGGCCACCACCGGAACGTCGAGTTCGGAGATGAAGGTCTTGAGGTTCAGCGGCTCCCCGCCGTCGCGCCCCTGGGTCACCCGCTCGGCGGAGATGATGGTGCCCTGGATGACCAGCAGATCGATACCGGCGGCCACCAGCGTCGGGGTGAGCGCCTGGGCGTTCTGCGGGCTGACCCGCACCGCGGTGGTCACCCCCGCTTCGCGGACCCGCGCCACCGCCTCGCCGAGCAGATCGAGATCCAGCGGCGCGGCGTGCAGTTGCTGAAGCATCCGGACCGGGACCGCCGGATCCACCTGCTTGTCGGCGGCCTCGACGACCCGGGCGATACAGCCCTCGACGTCGGCGTGCCGGCCGATCAGCCCCTCGCCGTTGAGCACACCGAGCCCGCCGAGCCGGCCGAGTTCGATGGCGAAGTCCGGTGAGACCAGCGCGTCGGTCGGATGGGCGATGACGGGTATGTCGAACCGGTAGGCATCCAGCTGCCAGCCGGTCGAGACGTCCTGGGACGAACGGGTCCGCCGGGACGGCACGATGTTGATCTCGCCGAGTTCATAGGTTCGGCGGGCGGTGCGGCCCATGCCGATCTCGACCATGTCGCGCATGTTCTACCTGCTCGAATAGTTGGGCGCTTCGACGGTCATGGTGATGTCGTGCGGGTGGCTCTCCTTGAGACCGGCGGCGGTGATCTGGACGAACTGCGCTCGCTGGAGGTCGGCGATGGTCGCCGAGCCGGTGTACCCCATCGCCGCGCGCAACCCGCCGGTGAGTTGGTGGATGACGGTGGAGAGCGGTCCGCGGAACGGGACCCGCCCTTCGATGCCCTCGGGAACCAGTTTGTCCTCGGAGAGCACGTCGTCCTGGAAGTAGCGATCCTTGGAGTAGCTGCGCTGCACCGAACCCGCTTCGCCCCGGCCCTGCATGGCGCCCAGCGAACCCATGCCGCGGTAGCTCTTGAACTGCTTGCCGTTGACGAAGATCAGTTCGCCGGGCGCCTCGGCGGTGCCGGCCAGCAGCGAGCCCAGCATCGCCGTGGACGCCCCGGCGGCCAGCGCCTTGGCGATGTCCCCGGAGTACTGCAGACCACCGTCGGCGATCACCGGCACACCGGCCGGAGCGCAGGCCGCCACCGCTTCCAGGATCGCGGTGATCTGCGGGGCGCCGACACCGGCGACCACCCGGGTGGTGCAGATCGAGCCGGGGCCGACCCCGACCTTGACCGCGTCGGCACCGGCCTCGACCAGGGCCGCGGCGGCGCTGCGGGTGGCCACGTTGCCGCCGACCACCTCGACCTTGTCGCCGACTTCGCCCTTCACTTTGCCGACCATGTCGAGCACCCGGCGGTTGTGGGCGTGGGCGGTGTCGATCACCACGACGTCGACGCCCGCGTCGACCAGCGCCATCGCCCGCTCCCAGGAGTCGTCGCCGACACCGACGGCCGCGGCGACCAGCAACCTGCCGTCGCTGTCCTTGGTGGCATTGGGGTGTTTCTCGGTCTTGACGAAGTCCTTGACGGTGATCAACCCGGTCAGCCGGCCGTGGCCGTCGACGATCGGAAGCTTCTCGATCTTGTTTCGCCGCAGCAGGCCGAGCGCGGCGTCGGCGGTCACGCCCTCCTGCGCGGTGATCAGCGGGGCCTTGGTCATCACCTCCGCGACGGGCTTGCTCATGTCGACTTCGAAACGCATGTCGCGGTTGGTGATGATGCCCACCAGCGCACCACCGCCGTCGACGACCGGCAGACCGGAGATGTGGAAGCGGGCGCACATGGCGTCCACCTCGGCCAGGGTGTTGTCCGGCGAGCAGGTCACCGGATCGGTGACCATGCCGGCTTCGGAGCGTTTGACCTCCTCGACCTGGGCGGCCTGCTCGGCGATCGAGAGGTTGCGGTGCAGCACCCCCAGCCCGCCGGCGCGGGCCATGGCGATCGCCATCCTGGCCTCGGTCACGGTGTCCATCGCCGAGCTGACCAGGGGAACCTTGAGCCGGATCTTGCGGGTCAGCCGGGAGGAGGTGTCCGCGGTGGCGGGCACGATGTCCGAGGCGGCCGGTAGCAGCAGTACGTCGTCGAAGGTCAGCCCCAGCATGGCGATCTTGGTGGGATCGTCCCCGCCGGTCCGCACGGGACCGGCACTGCCATTGGCAATGGACATCGGCGCGGCCTCCATCAGCGGGCGGTACGGGTGTCTCATCCTATCGGCTCCCCCGCTCGCGTAATGTGTCAGGCGTGCGCGACCATCTGCCGCCGGGGCTTCCGCCCGATCCTTTCGCCGACGATCCTTCCGATCCGTCGGCCGTCCTGGACTCGCTCGAGCCCGGCGAACCGCTGGATCAACAGGAGCGCGCGGCGGTCGAGGCCGACCTGGCCGATCTGGCGGTCTACGAGGCGCTGCTGGCGCACCGGGGGATCCGCGGCCTGGTGGTCTGCTGCGACGACTGCAATTCCGATCACTACCACGACTGGGACATGCTGCGCGCCAACCTGCTTCAGCTTCTGGTCGACGGCACCGTGCGTCCGCACGAGCCGGCGTTCGACCCGGAACCCGATGCCTACGTCACGTGGGATTACTGCCGCGGTTACGCCGACGCCTCGCTGAACGAAGCGACGTCGGACTACTACGACGGATTGCGCTAACCGCCGACCGGGGCCGGTACCGCGGCGGTAGTCGTGGCCGCTGCCGTGGGCTGTGACTCGACGATCTCCGCCTCCGCCGTTTCCGTCGCCGTCTCTGTCTCGGCGGTCTCGACGGCGGTCGTCGTCTCCGCCGACCTGCTCTGGACTGAGCTGCTCTGAGCCTCCGTGGTTTCGGCCGGGCTCTCCTCCGCCTGTTCAGAGGGCTGTTCAGACGCCTCGGGCGTCGTGCTCGCGGCCGCGGCCGGGGCGCTCGTCGTGGTCGGCGTCGTCGGGGTCGTCGACCTCGCGGCTGTGCTCGTCGTCGGGGCTGCGCTGGAAGTCGGGGCGGCGCTGGTCGTCGGGGCCGCGCTGGTCGGCGTCGTCGTCTGCTGGCTCTGCTGGGAGACCGAAGTCGAGGGCGAGGCCGATGTGGACGGGGCCCCCGAAGTCGACGGGGCAGATGTCGACGGGGCAGATGTCGACGGGG
>JAGQTQ010000187.1 GCA_020438905.1 Mycobacterium sp. | reverse complement strand
GAAAGTCGTCTGATCCTATCGGCCGGTCACGGCCGACCCGACGTCGCCGCTGTCTCACCCGCGTCGACCAGCAGGTTTTCGCAGCGATCGAGCAGTGTCGCGCGCAGCCGGGCGGCCCGCTCGGCGATCTCGCTCTGCCGGCGCACGTACTCGGCGCGGCCGGCGGGTTCCTCGACGGCGATCGGTGAGAAACCGTGTCCGCGCAGGTCGTAGGGACTTGCCCGCATGTCCAACTCGCGGGCGTGGGCGGCCAGTTCCAGGCAGTCCATCAGCAGTGCGGAGTCCACCAGCGGGCCGAGCTTATAAGTCCACTTATAGAGATCCATGTTCGTATGGAGACAGCCGGGCTGCTCCCATTCGGCCTGCGCAGTCCGGGTGGGTGTGCCCTCATTGCGGGCCGCGGCGGCCGGGGTGAAGAACCGGTAGGCATCGACATGGGTGCAGCGCAGTGGCATCGACTCCACCACGGCGTCGGTTCCGGTAGCGCCCAGCCGCAGCGGCACCCCGGCGTGGCGCACCGCACCGGCGCGGTAGACCATGGCCCACTCGTGCATCCCGAAGCACCCGAACCGGGGCGCCCGGGATGCCGTCGACCTCAACAACCCCGCGACGAAACGCACCGTCTCGCGGCGGGTGCGCAGGTAGTCCCGACTCACCGTGAACCCCGCGGCGACGGCGACGTAGCCGGTCCGGCTCTGGTAGTCGCGGCCGGCCGGGCCCGCCAGCACCGTGCCGTACCCGGGATGGAAGACCCGGAGTTGGCGCGGACGCAGACTGTAGTAGCTGAACAGGAAGTCCCAGACCGGGTGGGGCTCGCGGCGTCGGGCGCGCTCGCGATGCGCGGCGGTGAAGCCGTCCGCGCGGGACCGGTGGGCCTGCGCGAGTGGCAGCCACTCGGACTGTGTCAGGGTCCGCTCAGCCACGGTGCATGCCGTCGCGGACCGTCCCCACCAGGTCCTCGACGAGATCCTCCATGGTCACCATCCCGCAGACGGTGCCGTCGGCGTCGGTCAGCAGGGCCAGGTGGCTGTTGTTCTGCCGCAATCGGGACAACGCATCCGGCAGCGGCATGGTCGAGGTCAGCCGCGGCAGGTAGCGCACGGTGGCGGCGCTGACCACCGCGTCGGGATCGTCGGCAAGGTCGAGCATGTCCTTGATATGCACGAAGCCGATGAACCTGCCCGCGGAGTCCACCACGGGGAACCGCGAGTAACCGGTCTTGGCCAGGGCCTGCTCGACCTCGGCCACCCGCGGGCCCTTCCCGGGCGCGGCGACCGGGACGCTGTGGATCGCCGCCAGCGGCACGGCCACGTCTCCTGCCACCCGATTGCGGATCTGCAGTGCCCGCGCCAGTCGCAGGTGCTCCTCTGGGTCCAGCAGGCCCTCCGATCGCGACTCGGCGATCATCTCGGCGAGTTCGACCGTGGACACCGTCACATCGAGTTCGTCTTTGGCCTGCACCCCGAAGAGTCGCAACGTCGCGTTTGCCGCCAGGTTGTAGACAGCGATCAACGGGCGCGCCGCTCGTACGTAGACCAGGTACAGCGGAACCAGCAGCATCGCGGTGGCTTCCGGACCGGCGATGGCGATGTTCTTGGGCACCATCTCTCCGAGCAGGACGTGCAAGGTCACCACCACGGCAAGGGCCACCAGGAACGAGACCGTGTGCAGCACCGCATCGGGCACCCCGAGGAGCCCGAAAGGCCGCTCCAGCAAGTGGGCGATGGCCGGTTCGGCAACCCTGCCGAGCAGGATCGAACAGATCGTGATGCCCAACTGGGCGCCGGCCAGCATCAGCGACAGCTGCTCGCCGGCTCGGATCACCGTCGCGGCCCGCTTCTTTCCCTGCTCGGCCAACGACTCGAGCCGGTCCCGGCGGGCTGAGATCAGCGCGAACTCGGAGCCCACGAAGAACGCGTTGGCGCCCAGCAGTGCCAACGCCAACAGGACGCCGAAAATGTCCGAACCCATCAGTGCCCACCCGTTCCATCGCCGGTGGGCCGGTGTGCTGGTGCCAGGGTGAGCCGGTCGATACGGCGGCCGTCCATGGCCACCACGGTGGCCCGCCAGTGCAGCGGATCCCGCGTCGCCGATTCCGGGTCGGAGGCGCTGAGTTCCACAGATTCGCCTGGAACCGGGATATGCCCGAGGCGCTCGAGCACCAGACCCCCGATCGTTTCGTACTCTCCGTCGGGCGCGCGGAAGCCAATGGCGTCGGCTACCTCGTCGATGCGCAGAAGCCCGGCGACTTCCCAACCGGAGCCTGCCCGGCGCACATCGGGGGTGGCGTCGTCGTGCTCGTCGCGGACATCGCCCACGATCTCCTCGATGAGGTCTTCGACGGTGATCATGCCGGCCGTGCCGCCGTACTCGTCAACCACCAGGGCGCTCTGTATCCCGTTGGCGCGCACCTGAGTCATCAGTGCGTCACCGTCCAGCGTGGAGGGCACGATCGGCACCGGAACTGCCAGGCCGCGCAGCCTGGTCTGCGCCCGTCTGGCCGGTGGCACTTCGAATATCTGCTTAACGTGGACCAGACCGACCGTCTCATCGAGGTCGCCGTCGACCACCGGAAACCGGGAGAATCCGGTGGCGGTCGCCGCGGCCTGGAGATCGGCGACGGTGTCAGTGGTCTGTAGCACCTCGACCTCGGTGCGCGGGGTCATGAACTCCTCGGCGATACGGCCCCCGAAACGTAACGAGCGGTCGATCAATTCAGCGGTGCCCGCGTCGATCGCGCCACGTTCGGCGGAACTGCGGACCAGCGACCCCAGTTCCTGGGCCGAACGAGCCGAGCGAAGCTCGTCGGCCGGTTCGATGCCCATCCGGCGCAGAATCCAGTTGGCGGTTCCGTTGGTCAGCTTGATCGCCGGGGTGAAAAACCAGGAGAAGGCCAGTTGCGGCGCGGCGCTGGCTCGGGCGGTCTGGACCGGCCGGGCCACCGCGAGGTTCTTGGGCACCAGTTCGCCGAAGACCATCGACAGCGAAGTAGCCAGCAGGATGGCCAGCACCAGGGCTAC
This sequence comes from Mycobacterium sp., assembly GCA_020438905.1. Classification (GTDB taxonomy): domain Bacteria; phylum Actinomycetota; class Actinomycetes; order Mycobacteriales; family Mycobacteriaceae; genus Mycobacterium. The sequence continues at coordinate 2,044 of JAGQTQ010000187.1, read as the reverse complement.
CGCCGGAATCGACCGAGCCGGGATCCCGACGGCCTCCAGCGCCGGGGCGAGCAACCGCGCCAGAACCGGTTCGGCCAGAAAGCCGGTGCCCAAAGTGGTGATCGAGATGCCGAGTTGGGCGCCGGAGAGCTGGAAGGACAAGGTGCGGTGAGCCCGTTGGACCATTCGGTCGCGGCGGCCGCCGGTGCGGGCGTTGGCATCGACGGTGCTGCGCTCGAGGGCGGTCAGGGAGAACTCGGCAGCCACGAACACCGCGGTGCCGAGGGTGAGCAGAACGAAGCCGAGCAGGCTCAGCACGATGGAGATGGTGCTCATCGCAGCGTGTGCGGCCGGGCGGCCCGGGGTCTTCGGGGTTCGCTGGTGTTCATGGGCGGCGGGGCGCGAACGTTCCTGTCTGCTAGCTCACGGCGGGTCATTCTCTTGGGGCGGTACCGGACCCCGGGTGCTTTAGGTGAAGGGTAGCGCAGCCTCGCCATTGCAGTTGCCTGCACGGATCACGCCCCTGGATCGGGGTCGGGGTCGGCCCCGGAGGCCACCGGGCTACCAGCCGGCCGGCAGGGGGTGACCCTCGGCGAACCCGGCCGCCGACTGCACCCCGAGCACCGCGCGCTCGTGCAGTTCTCGCAGGGTTGAGGCGCCCACGTAGGTGCAGGTGCTGCGCACCCCGGAGGTGATGTGGTCCAGCAGATCCTCGACGCCGCCGCGGTCGGGATCCAGCGCCATCCGGGAGGTCGAGATGCCCTCCTCGAACAGGGCCTTGCGGGCGCGCTCGAACCCGCTGTCGGCGGCGGTGCGGGCGGCGACGGCACGCTTGGAGGCCATCCCGTAGCTCTCCTTGTAGGGCCGGCCGTCCCGGTCGAACATCAGGTCGCCCGGGGATTCGTAGGTGCCGGCGAACCAGGATCCGATCATCACGTTGGAGGCGCCGGCCGCCAGCGCCAGCGCCACGTCGCGCGGGTGGCGCACGCCGCCGTCAGCCCAGACGTGCCCGCCGAGTTCGGTTGCCGCCGAGGCGCATTCGAGCACGGCGGAGAACTGCGGACGGCCCACGCCGGTCATCATCCGGGTGGTGCACATGGCGCCGGGGCCGACGCCGACCTTGACGATCGAGGCGCCCGCGCCGATCAGGTCGCGGGTGCCCTGCGCGGAGACGACGTTGCCGGCGACCAGTGGGATGCCCAAGGCGAGTGCGGCGACGGCTTTGATGGCCTCCAGCATCTTGGTCTGATGGCCGTGGGCGGTGTCGATGACCAGCACGTCGACCCCTGACTCGGCCAGCGCCGCGGCCTTGGCGGCCACGTCGCCGTTGATGCCCACGGCCGCGGCGATCCGTAGCCTGCTTTTCGCGTCGACCGCGGGGGAGTAGATGCCCGCGCGCACCGCGCCGGTTCGGGTGAGCACCCCGCCGAGGGAGCCGTCCGGCGCGGTGAGCACCGCCACCCCGATCGGGGCGTGCTCGAGCATCTCGAAGACCCGTCGGGGGTCGGTGTGCAGTGGGGCGGTGACGAAGTCGGTCGCCGCGATATCGCGGACCCGGGCGAACCGGTCCACCCCGGCGGTGGCCGCCTCGGTCACCAGGCCGATCGGGTGCCCGTCGTCGACCACGACCGCCGCGCCGTGGGCGCGTTTGTGGATCAGCGCGACGGCGTCGGACACCGAGTTGTCGGGGGACAGGGTGACCGGGGTGTCGGCGACCAGATCGCGGCTCTTGACGAAGTTCACCGTCTCGCTGACCGCCTCGATCGGCAGGTCCTGGGGCAGCACGACGATGCCGCCGCGGCGGGCCACCGTCTCGGCCATCCGCCGCCCGGCCACCGCGGTCATGTTGGCCACCACCACCGGGATGGTGGTTCCGGTGCCGTCGGAGGTGGACAGGTCGACGTCGAAGCGCGAGGTGACCGCGGAGTGGCCGGGCACGACGAAGACGTCGTTGTAGGTCAGGTCGTGAGCGGGCAGGTGACCGTCAAGGAAGCGCACGGGCTAGAGCCTAGTGCCCCGCTTCCCCCGGCCGAGCAGACACAAAAGACCCCGACACGCCGGGCGT
>JAGQTQ010000069.1:9251-21801 GCA_020438905.1 Mycobacterium sp. | reverse complement strand
CCGAACCGGCGGATCGCCTCGGCCAGCCGCACCGGGTTCATCGCCGAGGCGCCGTAGTACACCGTCTCCAGCGAGGACAGGTCGCGGGTGTGCGAATCCGGGTGGTCCAGCAGCGCGTAGAGCATCGAGGGCACCAGCATGGTCGCGCTGATCCGCCGCGCCTCGATGACCCGCAACACCTCGGCCGGGTCGAACTTGCCCAGCACCACCATCTCGCCGCCCTTGACCACCGTCGGCACGAAGAAGGCCGCTCCGGCGTGCGAGAGCGGCGTGCACATCAGAAACCGCGGATGCCGCGGCCACTCCCACTCGGCGAGTTGGCTGGTCGTCATCGCCATGATGGACCCGACGGTTCCGATCACGCCCTTGGGTCGGCCGGTGGTGCCGCCGGTGTAGGCCAGCCCGCCGATATGGTCCGGCGCCAGCTCGGCGGCTACCAGGGGTTTCGGCGCGTAGCCGGCGGCCTCGGCGATCAGGTCCACCCCTACGCCGGTCAGTTCGCCGGGCACCGGCCCCAGCGTCAGCACCCGCCGCAGCGACGGAACCCGGTCCATCAGTGCGACCGCACGCTGGACGAACATCGGGATCGGGTCGATGATCAGCGAGGTCGCACCGGCGTCGGCCAGCACGTAGGCGTGGTCGTCGAGCGAACCCAGCGGGTGCAACGCGGTGCGCCGATAACCCCGGGTCTGCCCGGCGCCGATGACCATCAGCACCTCGGGGCGGTTCAGTGACAGCAACCCCACGCAGGTGCCCCCGCCGGCTCCCAGCGCCTCGAATGCCTGGACGTACTGGCTGATCCGGTCGGCCAGTTCCCCACCGGTCAGCGTGGTGTCCCCGAGGAACAGCACCGGCCGGTTCCGGTGGCGGTTGAGCGCGGCGACGGTCAGGTGGCCCGAATGCAGGGGATGCCGCAGCCGGTCCGGGGTCATGGATCCCAGATTAGAACCTGTTTCGGTCCGCATCGGCGGGACCGCGGAATAGCATCGGCCAATGCCCGGGCCCGAGCAGCAGCGCCAAGTCAGCGGTCTCGCGGCCACCATGACCGTCATCGCGATGGGCCTGGGCTACAGCATCACCGCGGCCGATCCCACCACCTTGTCGGCCAATCTCGCCGAGGTCCGCCGCGGTCTCGAATTCACCCCTGCCACAGCCAGCTTCCTGGCCAGCCTGTGCACGCTGACCCTGGCGGCCGCGGTGCTGGGCGCCGGCGCACTCGGCGACCTCGCCGGGATGAAGCGGATGTTCGTCCTGGGCATATACGGCTCGATCGGCTTCGGCGTGCTGGGCTCCATCGCTCCGCACGTCAGCGTCCTCATCGTCGCCCGCGCCGGTCTCGGCGTCGCGTTCGCGTTCGTCCTGGGACTCTCGCTGGCCATCGTCAACGCCGTCTTCCCGCCCGGCCGCCGCGCCGCCGCGATCGCCTCCTATCTCGGGGCGGGCCACGCCCTGGCGGTGTTCCAGCCAGCCCTCGGCGGCTGGCTGACCACGCACTTCGGCTGGCGCGCCTGCCTTCTGGTCACCCCGGCGCTGGCCGTGCTGACCCTGGTCATCACCCTGCGCTACGTGCCCGAGACGGTTCGCGACAAACGCAAACTCGACATCCCCGGCATCCTGCTCATCGCCGCCGCCCTGGTGACGGTCATCTACGGTCTGACCGAACTGCAGGGCGGCCTCAACGCCGGGGCGCTGGCGCTGATCGCGCTCGGGCTGGGCCTGGCGGTGGCCTTCGTGCGCTGGGAACTGCATACCGACGCCCCGGCCCTGGACATGCGGATCTTCCGGTCGGCGCGGTTCAACGCCGCGCTGACCGCCGGTGCCACCTTCAACTTCCTCGGCGGCGGCGGAACCATCCTGTTCGCGTACTACCTGGTGACGATCCGCGGTAAGTCCCCGGAACTGCTCGGCCTGCTGCTGATCCCGGCGATGCTGCTGGCCTCGGCCGCCGCGGTGGCAGCGGGTCGGGCGGCCGCGCGGTTCGGGGAGCGCACGGTGCTGGTCGCGGGCCTGGTGATCCTGCTGGTCAGCATGGTGATGCTGGTGGTCCTCGACCAGCAGACGCCGATCGCGGTGCTCGGTGTCGCGGTCGCGCTCAACGCGGTCGGGGGAGCGGTGGTGCAGACCCCGCAGGCCACCATCATGATGTCCAGCGCGCCGCCGGAACTCGGCGGTGTGGTCTCGGCGGTCAAACCCGCCGTCGGCCAGGCCGCCTACTCCCTCGGTCCGGCGCTGTTCGCCCTGGTCGGTACCACGCTGTTCCTGCGCGACGGCCGCCACAAACTGGAGGATTCGGGCATCACCGAGGATCAGGCCCGCGAGGCGCTGCGGGTCGCCCACGGCGGGGCCCCCAACCCAGCAGCCGGCGGCGAGGTGCTCGATCCGGAGCAGGCCCGCTGGGTGGTGTCGGAGGCCACCGACAGCTGGCTGGACGCCATCCACGACCTGAGTCTCATCATGGCGGTGGTGCCGGCGGCGGCGATCGTGGTCGCGGTGGTGTTGCTGCGCCCGACTGGCGGCCCGACTCGGGGCCCAAATCGCGGCCCAAATCGCGCCGCGAGCGATTCCTGACATGGCACGCTGTCGACTATGTCGCAGCCTCCTGAACCGCGCTTCCTCGACGACCGACTCGCCTACTGGGCCGAGGTCAAGCCCGACGAGCCGGCCATCACCTTCCTGAACCGCACGTTCACCTGGGCTCAGCTCGACGAGCGGGTTCGGCGCGCGGCCGGAGCCCTGGCCGAGCGTGGCGTCGGCCGCGGCGACGTCATCGCCTTCCTGGACAAGAACCATCCGGCCTGCGTCGAGACCACCCTGGCGGCTGCGACACTCGGCGCGGCGACCGCGATCATCAACTTCCGGCTGGCCGGCAACGAGATGGACTACGTCCTCAACGACTCCGGGGCCAAGCTGCTCATCGTCGGCGCCGAACTCAAGGTCGGCATCGACGCGATCCGTGACCAACTGCCCGGCGTCGAGCACGTCATCTCGGTCACCCCGGAGGGCGGCGACGGCGACGAGTACGAGGCCATGCTGGCCGCCGCCACACCGCGCGGGCGGTCCGAGGACGTCAGCCCCGACGACGTGTGCGTGATCATGTACTCATCGGGCACCACCGGAAAGCCCAAGGGGGTGCGGCTGAGCCAGGCCGCCCTGATCGCCCACACCCTCAACGCCGCCACCTTCGAGTTCCAGCCGGACGACAAGGTGATGGTGTCGATGCCGCTGTTCCACGTCGGCGGAACCTCGTTCGCGCAGTTCCCCATCCACAACGGCGTCCCGAGCATCATGACCCGCGAGGTCGACGGCGCTGCGATGGCCGGCGCCCTGATGGCCGGGGCCACCCGCACCTTCATGGTGCCGGCCGTCCTCGGCAAGGTCATGGAGATGGGCCCGGAGGCCGTCGCCCTGTTCAGCCGGCTGCGTACCTTCGTCTACGGTGCCTCCCCGATGCCTCCGGCCCTGCTGGCCAAGGCGCTCAAGGAGTTCCCGCACACCGACTTCGTCCAGGTCTACGGCCTGACCGAGGTGTGCGGCGCGGTCACCCAGCTCTCCCCGGAGGCCCACCGCGACACCACCCACCCCGAGCGCATCATGAGCGCCGGCCAGCCGGCCGGCCGGGTCGAGGTCAAGGTGGTCAACCCCGATACCCTCGAGGAGGTGCCGGTCGGCCAGCCGGGGGAATTGTGGTTCCGCACACCGCAGTTGATGGAGGGCTACCACAACAAGCCGGAGGCCACCGCCGAGGTCATCACCGCCGACGGCTGGTTCCGCACCGGCGACATCGGACGGGTGGACGGCGACGGTTTCGTCTTCGTCGAGGACCGCCTCAAGGACATGATCATCTCCGGTGGGGAGAACATCTACTCCGTCGAGGTGGAGCGGGCGCTGACCGACCACCCGGCCGTTCTCGACGCCGCGGTGTTCGGCATCCCCGACGAGAAATGGGGCGAGTCGGTCAAGGCCGTGGTCGAGCTGTCCGCCGGGCAGCAGACCACCCCGGAGGAGCTCATCGCCTGGTGCCGGGACCGGCTGGCGCACTACAAGTGCCCGCGCAGCATCGACATCATGACCGAACTACCCCGCAACCCCACCGGCAAGCTGCTCAAGAAGGATCTGCGCAAGCCATATTGGGAGAACCGCGACCGCGCGATCTGAGAGGTCGCGCGTCGCGTGAATCTTCAGGATCTGCTGGACCGGCTGCACGTCCTGGCCCTGCCGATGCGGGTGCGCTTCCGCGGGATCACCGTGCGAGAGGTCGCACTCATCGACGGGCCGTCGGGCTGGGGCGAGTTCGGGGCCTTCACCGAGTACGAGCCGCCCGAGGCCGCGCACTGGCTGGCCTCGGCGATCGAATCCGCCTACGGCACGCGACCCCCCGCGCGGCGCAGCCGCATCCCGGTCAATGCCACCGTGCCGGCGGTGGGCCCCGCGGAGGTGGCGGCCGTGCTGGCCCGCTTCCCCGGCGCCACGACGGCCAAGGTCAAGGTCGCCGAACCGGGGCAGACACTGGCCGAGGACGTCGCCCGGGTCAACGCGGTGCGTGCGGCGATCCCCACGGTGCGGGTGGACGCCAACGGCGGCTGGACGCCGGACGAGGCAGTCGCGGCCGCAGCCGCCCTGACCGCCGACGGCGCGCTGGAGTATCTCGAGCAGCCGTGCCGCACGGTGGCCGAACTCGCCGAGGTCCGCCGCCGCGTGGACGTCCCGATCGCCGCCGACGAGAGCATCCGCAAGGCCTCCGACCCGCTGGCCGTGGTGCGGGCGGGGGCCGCCGACGTCGCCGTGCTCAAGGTCGCCCCGCTCGGCGGCATCCGCGCCTTGCTCGACATCGCCGCCCACATCGACATCCCGGTGGTGATCTCCAGCGCGCTGGACTCCGCGGTCGGCATCGGTGCCGGACTGGCCGCCGCGGCCGCGCTGCCGCGTCTGGAGCACGCCTGCGGGCTGGGCACCGGCGGGCTGTTCGTCTCCGATGTCGCCGACCTCGTGCCGGTCGACGGCTACCTGCCGGTCGGCGACGGCGGCGTTGTCCCCGACCCGGCCCGGCTCGCCGGCCTCGCCGCACCGCCGCAGCGACGGGACTGGTGGATCGATCGCGTCCGCCAGTGCTACCCGCTGCTCTGAGCTCACAGCGCGGTTGCCACACTGTCAGACATGGCTGAAATCACCCTGAGTGGCAATCCCGTGCACACCGTCGGCGAACTTCCCTCGGTCGGCTCCCCGGCCCCGGCCTTCACCCTGACCGGCACCGATCTGGGGGCCGTCGGCAGCGAACAGTTCCGCGGAAAGGCCCTGCTGCTCAACATCTTCCCCTCGGTGGACACCCCGGTGTGCGCGAATAGTGTGCGCAAGTTCAACGAGCAGGCCGCCGCCCGCGGACTCGAGGTGCTGTGCGTGTCGAAGGATCTGCCGTTCGCGCTGTCCCGGTTCTGCGGCGCCGAGGGCATCGACAACGTCACCTCGGCCTCGGCCTTCCGGGACAGCTTCGGTGAGGACTACGGCATCACCCTGGCCGACGGCGCGATGGCCGGACTGCTGGCACGGGCCGTGGTGGTGATCGGGGCCGACGGCACCGTCGCCTACACCCAACTGGTTCCCGAGATCGCCGAGGAGCCCGACTACGACGCCGCGCTGGCCGCGATCTCGGCCGCAACGGCCTAGCTCCGCGTGACCAACCTGGCCTACAACGACAGCGGGTCCGGTGACCCGGTGCTGTTCATCTCCGGCACCGGCGGGGCCGGGCGGACCTGGCATATCCACCAGGTGCCGGCCTTCCTGCAGGCCGGCTACCGCTGTGTGACCTTCGACAACCGCGGCATCGGCGAGACCGAGAACGCCGGCGGTTTCTCCACGCCGCAGATGGTGGCCGACACCGCCGAGCTGATCGAACGGGCGATCGGCGGGCCGACCCGGGTGGTCGCGTTGTCGATGGGGGCCTTCATCGCCCAGGAGTTGATGCTGGCCCGCCCGGAACTGGTGACCCAGGCCGTCCTGATGGGCACTCGCGGGCGGCTGGACGCCACCCGAAAGGCGTTTCGCGCCGCCGACCTCGCGCTGGCCGAGTCCGGGGTCGAGTTACCGCCGGCCTACGCCGCGAAAGTCCGCGTGCTGGAGAACTTCTCGCCCAAGACCATCAACGGTCCGGCGCTCGGCGACTGGCTGGAGATGTTCGCCGCCTTCCCGCTGCGGCGCACTCCCGGCTGGCGCGCCCAGCTGACGGTGGTGCCGACGGAGAACCGGCTGCCCGCCTACCGCTCCATCGCCGCCGAGGTGCTGGTGATCGGTTTCGCCGACGATGTCATCACCCCGCCGGCGCTGGGCCGCGAGGTGGGCGAGGCCATCCCGAAGGGCCGCTACGTTCAGATCGCCAACGCCGGCCACCTCGGGTTCCTGGAGCGCCCCGAACAGGTCAACGCCGCGATGCTGGACTTCTTCGCGGGCACCCTGATCTGAGGGTGTGAAAACCTGTGCTCATGGCGAACCCGTCGACGACGCAGGCCCGGGTCGTCGTGGACGAACTCATCCGCGGCGGCGTGCGCGACGTCGTGCTGTGCCCCGGCAGCCGCAACGCCCCACTGGCGTTCGCCCTGGCCGACGCCGACCGCACCGGAGCGCTGCGCCTGCACGTCCGCATCGACGAGCGCACCGCCGGCTACCTGGCCATCGGTCTGGCCGCCGGAAGCGGACGTCCGGTTCCGATCGCGATGACCTCGGGCACCGCGGTGGCAAATATCGGCCCGGCGGTGATCGAGGCCAACTACGCCCGGATCCCGCTGATCGTGCTCAGCGCCAACCGGCCCTATGAGCTTCTCGGCACCGGCGCCAACCAGACCATGGAACAGCTGGGCTACTTCGGCTCCCAGGTCCGCGCCGCCATCAGCCTCGGCCTGGCCGAAGACGCCCCGGACCGCCTGCCCAGGCTCAACGCCCAGTGGCGCTCGGCCACCTGTCGGGTGCTGGCGGCCGCCACCGGGGCCCGCACCGCCAACGCCGGGCCGGTCCAGTTCGACATCCCGCTGCGTGAACCCCTTGTGCCCGAACCGGATTCGGACCCAGAAGATTTTCCCGACGGCCGGCCGGACGGCAGGCCCTGGACCTACAGCCCGCCGGTCGCCTTCGACCAGCCGCTGCCCATCGACCTCACCGAGGACACCGTCGTCATCTCCGGCCACGGCGCCGGCGTGCACCCGAACCTGGCGCTGCTGCCCACCGTCGCCGAGCCGACCGCACCGCCCCCGGCCTTCCCGCTGCACCCGCTGGCATTGGCCGAGCTGCGACCGCGGCAGGTCATCATGGCGGGCCGGCCCACCGTGCACCGCCCGGTCTCGGCGCTATTGGCCGACCCCGCGGTTCCGGTCTTCGCGCTGACCACCGGCCCGCGCTGGCCCGACGTCTCGGGCAACTCCGCGGCCACCGGCACCCGCGCCGAAACCTCCGGCAGCCCGGACCCGCAGTGGCTGGACCGCTGTGAGCGCGCCAACCGCCATGCGCTGGCCGCGGTTCGCGGGCAGTTGGCCGCCCACCCGCTGACCACCGGTCTGCATGTGGCCGCCGCCGTGGCCGCGGCGCTGCGCCCCGGGGACCAACTGGTTCTCGGGGCGTCCAACCCGGTGCGCGACGCCGCCCTGGTGGGCCTGAACACCGAGGGGATCGCGGTGCGCTCCAACCGCGGGGTGGCCGGTATCGACGGCACGGTGTCGACGGCCATCGGCGCCGCCCTGTCGCACACCGGCCGGACCATCGCGCTGCTCGGTGATCTGACGTTCGTCCACGACGCCTCCGGGCTGCTGATCGGGCCCACCGAGCCGACGCCGCGCGAGCTGACCATCGTGGTGTCCAACGACAACGGCGGCGGTATCTTCGAACTGCTCGAGCAGGGCGATCCGCGTTTCTCCGACGTGTCCTCGCGGATCTTCGGCACCCCGCACGACGTCGACGTCGGGGCGCTGTGCCGGGCCTACCACGTCGAGGCGGGCCAGATCGAGGTCGGCGACCTCGGGGCCCTCCTCGACGAACCGCACGCCGGTATGCGGGTGCTGGAGGTCAAGGCCGACCGCTCGTCGCTGCGGCAACTGCACGCCGCCATCCGGGCTGCCCTGTGATCGCTCGGCTGCGGGCTCTGCTGAGGTCCGCGCTGCCGCTGCGGGATCCCGAACTCGTCGACACCACACGGCGGAAAGCGTTGCGCTGGGCCAAGACCGCGGTCTGGATCCTCACCGGAGTCATCACTTTGCAGTCGATTCTGTTGGTTGCGGGGGCGTGGCGCAACGACCGTCAGATCGAGTCGCATATGGGCGTGGCCGAGGCCCAGGTGCTCTCCGCCGGGCCCCGCCGCTCGACCATCGAGTTCGTCACCCCCGACCGTGTCACCTACCGCCCGGAGCTGGGCGTGCTGTATCCGTCGGAGCTGGCCACCGGGATGCGGATCTACGTCGAATACGACAAGACGGACCCGAATCTCGTTCGGGTGCAGAACCGTAACGCGTCGCTGGCCGTCATCCCGGCCGCCTCCGTGGCGGTGGTGGCCTGGCTGATCGGGGCTGCGGCCCTGGCGGCCCTGGTGTGGCTGGAGAATCGGCCGCTGCGCGGGATACCTGTCTGAAACGCAAAGTTCACCTGTGATGTTGGTGAGAGGCCTTTTCCCGTTGGTTTGGGCCTGTGCACAATGGGAATAGGTTCGTGAAGCAAATCGCCAACCGCACCAATGCTTTCGAACACGTCATGAGCAATGGCGGAGGGGGTTCACATCATGGATGACAGGCTGTTTCACCAGGATCTGCACGGGTTCGCCGTGGAGTTGCGGCAGCTGGCCTACACCATGCCCGCCGGCCACGAGGACCGTCTGATCCATCTCAGCGAGCGGATGGTCGCGAGGTCCCGGCAGCACCGGACAGTGGAGCAGCGCGGGGCTTGATAGCGTCTGGCGGGTGAGTCGAGCCTCGCTGGACAAGGACCCGCGTGATGTGGCGTCGATGTTCGACGGGGTCGCTCGCCGCTATGACATCACCAACACGGTGCTCTCGGGGGGCCAGGACCGGCATTGGCGCCGGGCCACGCGTGCCGCCCTGGAATTGAAGCCCGGCGACGCGGTCCTCGACCTGGCCGCCGGTACCGCGGTCTCGACGGTCGAACTGGTCAAATCCGGGGCGTGGTGTGTGGCCGCGGACTTCTCGGTGGGCATGCTGCACGCCGGCGCGGCCCGGCCGGTCCCCAAGGTGGCCGCCGACGCCACCCGGCTGCCCTTCGGTGATGCCAGCTTCGACGCGGTGGCCATCAGCTTCGGCCTGCGCAACGTCGTCGACTTCACCGCCGGACTGCGCGAGATGGCCCGGGTCACCAGGCCCGGCGGCCGGCTGGTGGTGTGCGAGTTCTCCACGCCGGTGGTGCCGGTGTTCTCCCGCGTCTACAAGGAGTACCTGATGCGGGCACTGCCGCGAGTGGCCCGCGCGGTCTCGAGCAACCCGGAGGCCTACGTCTACCTCGCCGAGTCCATCCGGGCCTGGCCCGACCAGGCCGCCCTGGCCCGCAGCATCGAGCGGGCCGGCTGGAGCGGGGTGCGCTGGCGCAACCTGACCGGGGGCATCGTCGCCCTGCACGCGGCGGTCAAGCCGTGACAGTCAAGCCCTGACAGTCAAGCCCTGACAGTCAAGCCCTGACGACTTCGGCGCCGAAGTTCAGCTGAACGGCTTGCGCCGGTCGGCCAGCCGCGACCCGGCCCCGGCCCGCCGCCACGCCCGGGCCACCCAGTCGGTGTCCTCGTCGGTCACCAGGTTGCCCATCACCCGCACCGCGAGGTCCATCAGCCGCCCCGAGCACATCGCCAGCGGGCCCGTCATCGGCAGGAACCGCGGCAGCGTCAGCAGCAGGCCCAATCGGCGGGCCACCGAGAACCCCGGGCCGTAGTGGCAGCGCAGCAGCTCCGGCCAGGCCTGCGCCAGATCGCCGGCGCCCAGCATCTGCGCGGCCAGCCGGCCGGTCTCCAGGCCGTAGTCGATCCCCTCGCCGTTGAGTGGGTTGACGCACGCCGCCGCATCCCCGACCAGCATCCAGTTGCCCCCGGCCACCCCGGAGACCGCCCCGCCCATCGGTAGCAGCGCCGAGGACACCGCCCGCGGAGGTCCCTCGAAGCCCCATTGCTGACTTTTCAGTGACGCGTACTGGTTCAGCAGCGGCCGCAGCGCCACGTCGGCGGGCCGCTTGAGGGTGGCCAGGGCGCCCACGCCGAGGTTCACCTCGCCGTTGCCCAGCGGGAAGATCCAGCCGTAGCCCGGCAGCACCGCACCGGTGTCGGACCGCAATTCCAGGTCCGAGGAGATCCACGGCTCGTCGGCGCGCGGCGAACGCAGATAGGCCCGGGCGGCCACCCCGTACACCGTCTCCCGGTGCCACTCACGGCCCAGCACCCGGCCCAGGGTGGAGCGCGCGCCGTCGGCGACGATCAGATACCGACAGGACACCCGCCGCCCGTCGGCCAGCACCACCGCAGCGACCCGACCGGTCGAATCCCGTTCGGCGTCAACGGCTTTGCATCCCAGCAGCATCGCGGCCCCGGACTCCTCGGCGGCCTTGCGCACCCGGTCGTCGAGCTCGAGCCGCGGTACCGCCGAGCTCGACCCGGGAAACGACGGCCCCGGCCAGGGAACCTCGACGGAGCCGCCGAACCCGTACAGCCGCAGCCCGTGGTGGCTGATCTTCCCGTCGAGCCAGTCGCCCAGCCCGAGCCGGCGCAACTCGACGACGGCGCGCGGGGTCAGACCGTCACCGCACGCCTTGTCCCGGGGGAACTCCGCGGCGTCGACCACCAGCACTTCGCGACCGGCACGGGCCGCCCAGGCCGCGGCCGCCGACCCCGACGGCCCGGCTCCGACGACGACCACCTCAGATGAGAGCGAATCCACGCCCCCCAGTATGTTGGCAGGGTGAGGACACCGGCGAGTGTGGTGGCGGGGGTGGACCTCGGCGACCCGATTTTTGCCCAGAACGTGCGCGACGGCGTGGCCCGCGTCGAGGAATGCATCTCCTCCGAGCTGCGCGGCGCCGACGAGCTGATGACCGAGGCCGTTCTGCACCTCTTCGAGGCCGGCGGCAAACGGTTCCGCCCGCTGTTCACCGTGCTGTCGGCCCACGTCGGCCCGGATCCGGACAACTGGCAGGTCACCGTGGCCGGGGCCGTCATCGAGCTGGTCCACCTGGCCACGCTCTACCACGACGACGTCATGGACGAGGCCCAGGTTCGCCGCGGCGCCCCCTCGGCCAACGCCCGTTGGGGTAACAACATCGCCATCCTGGCCGGGGATTACCTGTTTGCCACCGCCTCGCGTCTGGTGTCGCGGCTGGGACCCGACGCGGTGCGCATTGTCGCCGAGACGTTCGCCCAACTGGTCACCGGGCAGATGCGGGAGACCAAGGGCAGCACCGACGGCGACGACGCCGTTTCGCACTACCTCAAGGTGGTCTCGGAGAAGACGGCCTGCCTGATCGCCGCCGCGGGCCGCTTCGGCGGAACCTTCTCCGGCGCCACCGAGGATCAGACCGAGCGGTTGGGCCGCATCGGCGGCATCGTGGGCACCGTGTTCCAGATCTCCGACGACATCATCGACATCGAGAGCGACCCCGAGGAGTCGGGCAAGCTGCCCGGCACCGATCTGCGCGAGGGTGTGCACACCCTGCCGATGCTCTATGCGCTACGCGAGGACGGTCCGGACGGCGACCGCCTGCGCACGCTGCTGCGCGGCCCGGTGACCGATGACGACGACGTGGCCGAGGCGCTGGCGCTGCTGCGCGCCTCCGGGGGGATCCCCGCGGCCAAACAGACCGTCCAGCAATACGCCGCCCAGGCCCGTGCCGAACTGGCCGAGCTTCCTGACCTGCCGGGGCGGCGCGCGCTGGCTTCGCTGGTGGACTACACGGTTAACCGGCACGGCTGAGCCGATCCGGAACTCGTACCGGCCGCTCAGGCGTTACTCTGCCGGTGAACCGCTCGTAGGAGGACCTCGATGACCTGGCATCCCACCGCCAACCGGATGAAGACGTTCATGCTGCTGGTCGGCATGTCGGCGCTGATCGTCTTCATCGGCGGCCTGTTCCAGAACCGCTCGGTCCTCTGGTTGTCGGTGCTGATGGCCGTCGGCATGAACGTCTACGTCTACTTCAACAGCGACAAGTTGGCCCTCAAGGCCATGCACGCCCAGCCGATCACCGAGCTGCAGGCGCCGCAGATCTACGCGATGGTGCGCGAGCTGGCCACCGCGGCGCACCAGCCGATGCCCCGCCTCTACATCAGCGACACCGCCAACCCCAACGCGTTTGCCACCGGCCGCAATCCACGCAACGCCGCGGTGTGCTGCACCACCGGGATCCTCAACCTGCTCAACGAACGCGAGTTGCGCGCCGTGCTGGCCCACGAACTGTCCCATGTCTACAACCGCGACATCCTGATCTCGTGTGTGGCCGGGGCGATGGCCTCGGTGGTCACCGGTCTGGCCCAGATGGCGATGTTCGCCGGGGCGTTCGGCGGGGGTAACAGGCAGGGCGGCGGCGGGGTGAACCC
>JAGQTQ010000069.1:0-9238 GCA_020438905.1 Mycobacterium sp. | reverse complement strand
TGCTGCTGGTTTCGATGCTCGCGCCGATGGCGGCCACGGTGATCCGGATGTCGGTGTCGCGGTCGCGGGAGTACCAGGCCGACGAGTCCGGCGCGGAACTGTCCGGTGACCCGCTGGCGCTGGCCTCAGCGCTGCGCAAGATCAGCGGCGGGGTGGAGCAGGCCCCGCTGCCGCCGGCCCCGCAGATCGCCGACCAGGCGCACCTGATGATCGCCAGCCCGTTTCGTTCCGGTGAGCGGATGAGCCGGCTGTTCTCCACGCACCCGCCGATCGGGGACCGGATCGCTCGCCTGGAGAAGATGGCCGGCGGCCGGTAGGCCCCAGCGCGCGTCGTGTTGAACGACGCGTCAGGACGCGGGCTTTTCGGCCGCGCCGGCGCCGAGTGCTTTGCCCACCTTGTTGACGGCGTCGTTGACCGCGTCGGCCACCGAGTCCAGCGCATCCTTCACCTTGTCCAGGTTCGGCAGTTTCGGAGCCGGGATGTTGTCCGGGATTTCCGAGCCACCCGGGAAGGGCGTGACCGAGGTGCGGCCGCGTCCCGGGGTGAAGTCCATCGGCGGTCGCGTCACGTTGACCTTCGGCCCGCCGCGTTCGGCGCTCAACTCCGGAACGAGATCCTCGATCGGTGCGGCCGGACCCGGATCAACCGCAACCACCGCGGTCTCGGAGGCGGGCGGAGGCAACACGGGTGCGGTCGCGGGGGCCGGTACCGGCGCGGCCGCCGCGGCCAGCGGCGGGGCCGCCTGGGTCGGCGCGGGCGGCAGCAGTGACTGAATCGGCTCCGGCAGTTGATCGGCCAGGTTCTTGTAGGCCACCACCGTCAGGTCGTTGATCTTCTGGACCATCGCCACCACGCCGTCGGGGTAGGTGACCGTCGTGACGTTGGTAGCGGGATCGAAGTTGCAGCTCACCGACCCCGAGCAGTCGACCCGGCCGTTGTCGTCGACGACGACCGGCTTGGTGGCCAGGTCCCGCGACTGCTTGGTGGTGGGCAGACCGCTGGGCTGGTCCGCCGCGAACACGTTCAGCGCCGTGGTGTCGGGAGTCGAGCCCGCCTCGAAGGCCACCCGGAAGGGGGTGTCCGGTTGGTTCTTGGCGCCTTTGACCGGTGTCTGGAGCAGTGCGGCCAGTTCAGTGGCGTCGGCCGGACCGTCGCCGATCGAAAGCACGTCACCGGAGGAGGCGCCGAAGGCGTCCAGCGGACCGCCGAAGCTGGCATGGACGAACCCGTCGGGGGTTTGCGTGGTGGAGGCTAAGATCATCAGACCGGCCGAGACGCCCAAGGCCGCCGCGCCACCGCGCAGTCCGTGCCTGATGCGCCCATTCATCGCGCCGGCCCTCCTTCTCAGGATCCGCCTAGATGCTTCTCAAGTTTAGGCTATCCCAACCAGTTTTGAACCCCTCAAGCACTGCAAGTTTAGGTTCGGTACGGTGTTGTAATGTTACTCAGGTTTCTGGTCATTACCGCTGTGGCGGCAGGGACTGCTGTGGCGAGTTCAGCAACATCTTGGGCGGAGCCCAGCCCCGCTCCGGCGCCCCCGATTCCCAACGTCAACGCCTACACCCCCCTGAATCCTGCGGACTACACCGCCAACCGTGGCAGGTGGTACGCCTTCGCCGGTCCGGCCGGGGTGGTCTGCATCCTGGACAACCTCAACGGCGACTACGGCTGCTCTGGAGCGCTGCCCGGTGCGCCGGAGGGTGTGAACCTGGTCAGCGGGGGACCGGTGGGCGCGCCCACCTTCTCCACCACCGCGGAGCCGATGTTCGCCGCCGCCGGCCCGGTCCGGCCGCTCCCGCCGAACACCCGGCTGAGCTACCGCTCGGTCAGCTGCGGGGTGGACGACGCCGGTGCGGTGGCCTGTTTCAACAGCCGCGACCAGGTGGGCTTCGTCGTCGGCCCGAACGGCACCTACATCAACGCCAGCAATCCCCTGCTGGAACGTCCGGAGGGCACCAACCCGCTGCTGCCCGGGATGCCGCCGGGCTAGAACCCGCCGACTCAGAACGGCGTGCCGTCGACCTCGTGGCCGGGCTTCTGGGCCATCAGGCCGCGGTAGGCCTGCTCGACGGTTGATCCGTGGTTGACCACCGAGTCGACCTCGTGCGCGATCGGCATGACGATGCCGTACTTCTCGGCGAACTCCATGATGACGCTGGCTGCCTTGACGCCCTCGGCCACCTGGTTCATCCCGGAGATGATCTCCTGGACGGTCTTGCCCGAGCCCAGTTCCTCGCCGACGTGGCGGTTGCGGCTGCGCTTGGATGTGCAGGTGACGATCAGGTCGCCCATCCCGGCCAGTCCGGCGAAGGTGTCGCGCTGGCCGCCCATGGCCTCGCCGAGCTTGGACATCTCCCGGACCGCGCGGGTCATCACCATGGCGCGGGTGTTCTCGCCGATGCCCAGGGCGTAGCCCATGCCCACCGCGATCGCGTAGACGTTCTTCAGGGCTCCGGCGATCTCGACCCCGACCACGTCGTCGCTGGTGTAGGTGCGGAACCGGCTGGTGCGGAACATGCTGGCCAGGTTGGCGGCCAGGTTGCGGTCGGGCATGGCCAGCACGGCCGCGGCGGCGTAGCCCTCGGCGACCTCCTTGGCGATGTTCGGTCCGGCCAGGATGCCCGCGGGATGGCCGGGCAGCACCTCCTCGACGATCTGGCTCATCCGCATGTTGGTGCCCTGTTCCAGGCCCTTGACCAGGCTGACCACCGGTACCCACGGCCGCAGTTCCTTGGCCAGTTCGGTCAGCACGCTGCGGAAGCCGTGCGAGGGCACGCCCATGACGATCACGTCGGCGCAGTGCGCGGCCTCGTTGAAATCGTTGGTCGCGCGCAGGGTCTCGGGCAACTCGACCTCGTCGCCGAGATACTCGGAGTTGCGGTGGTTGTTGTTGATGTCGGCCGCGGTGTCCTCCGAGCGCACCCACTGCAGCGTCGGCCCGCGCCGGGCGCAGATGGACGCGACGGTGGTCCCCCAGGAGCCACCGCCCAGGACGACGACTTGCGGTTCGCGGCGATCGGATGTCATGGCGTCCAACGTTAGTGCCGCCGGTGGGCGTTTAGCGCACGTTTGACGGTCCCGGCCGCTCAGCCGGTGAGTTCGGCGGGGGTGCGGACCCGGCCGAAGACCATGTCCTCGTCGATCTTGTCGATGAACCGGTAGTCGACGGCGTCGGCCAGGAAGTCCTGACGGACCACCCAGGGGCGCCTGGTGGCCGACTTGGGCAGGGCGTGGGCGTTGCGCAGGACGTAGCCCGCCTGCAGATCCCAGGTCGGCTTCTCGACCATCGGGCCGGCCGAGGGGTGCGGGTAGGCGTGGGTGTAGCCGTGGCTCTTCATGTAGCCGAGGAGTTTGGCCGTCGCGCGGGCGGTGATGTCGGCGCGCAGCGTCCAGGAGGCGTTGGTGTAGCCGATGCACCAGATCAGGTTCGGCACGTCCTCGAGCATGTGAGCCTTATAGGAGAACCGGTCCTGGGGCTTGACCTCGGTGCCGTCCACGCTGATCCGAACCCCGCCCAGGGCCAGCAGGTTCAGCCCGGTGGCCTTGACGATGACGTCGGCGTCGAGGTGGCGTCCGGATTTCAGCGCGATACCGGTCGCGTCGACGTGGTCGATGTGGTCGGTGACCACCTCCAGGCGGCCCCTGGAGATCTCGGTGAAGACGTCGCCGTCGGCCACCAGGCACATCCGCTGGTCCCACGGGTTGTAGCGCGGCTTGAAGTCCCGGTCGACGGGGTAGCCGGCGGGCAGTTGTTTGGTGTTCTGCCAGCGCACCATCTTCTTCATCCCGGCGGGGAGGCCGCGGGCGAAGATCCAGATGATCTTCTCGAAGGACAGCGCGACGCCGCGGACGATCAGGTAGGACGCCTTGTTGGGCAACCACTTTCGGATCGGCTGCAGCCATCGGTTGACCCTCGGCATGGAGAACAGGTAGCCCGGTGAGCGCTGCAGCATGGTGACGTGGCCGGCAGTGCGGGCCAGTGCGGGCGACAGCGAGACGGCGGTGGCCCCGGAGCCGATGACCACCACGCTCTTTCCCGCGTAGTCGAGGTCCTCGGGCCAGTGCTGGGCGTGCACGACCCGACCGCCGAAGTTCTCGATACCCGGGAAGTCCGGGCTGTGCGGGTGGTCGTAGTCGTAGTAGCCGGACCCGAAGAAGACGAATCGGCCGCGGTAGGTCCTCGGCGTGCCGTTCTCCTGGGCGTGCACCGTCCAGGTGTCGGTGGCCGAGTCCCAGTCGGCCGAGACGACGGTGGTGTGGAAGCGGATGTGGCCGAAGATGCCGTGCTTGCGGGCGCTGTCCTCCATGTAGTCGCGGATGACATCGCCGTCGGCGACGTACTCCTGGCCGGTCCAGGGCTCCCAGGGCCAGCTCAGGGAGAAAATCGAGGAGTCCGAGCGCACCCCCGGGTAGCGGAACAGGTCCCAGGTGCCGCCGACGCGATCCCGGCGCTCCAGGATGACGTAGCGGGTGGACGGGTCGGCCTCGGCGAGGCGGTAGGCCGCGCCGATTCCGGAGATGCCGGCGCCGATGATGACGACGTCGTAGTCGCCGCCGTCCTGCTCGACGGGTCGGGTGTCGTCCTGGGGGGAGACGGTCATCGCTGTCCTCGCTGCGCTCGTGCCGGAGTGACCCTCGCCAGCTTATTCACTGACGGCAGATGCGTGCCAGATCAGCGGTAGTTGACGAACTGCAGCGCCACCTCGAGGTCGGCGCCTTTGAGCAGTGCGATGACCGCCTGCAGGTCGTCGCGCTTCTTGGAGCTGACCCGGATCTCCTCGCCCTGGATCTGGCTCTTGACGCCCTTGGGGCCGTCATCGCGGATCAGCTTGGTGATCTTTTTGGCGTTCTCGCTGCTGATGCCCTGCTTGAGGGTGCCGCTGACCTTGTAGGTCTTGCCCGAGGGCTGCGGGTCGCCGGCGTCGAAGGCCTTCATCGAGATGTCGCGGCGGATCAGCTTCTCCTTGAAGACGTCCACGGCGGCCTTGGCGCGCTCCTCGGTGGAGGAGACGATTTCGATGACCTCCTCGCCCTTCCAGGCGATGGTGGTGTCGGTGCCGCGGAAGTCGAAGCGGGTGCTCAGTTCCTTGGCGGCCTGGTTGAGTGCGTTGTCGACCTCCTGGCGGTCGACCTTGCTGACGATGTCGAAGCTGGAATCAGCCACTGTGGCGCCCTCCTGGGGATCGGCCGGTTGTGTGCGGGGTACATCCTCGTTGTACCCTGCTAATCGCATCAAGCCGGGTCTCCCGGATTGATCCCAGGCAGGTTGCCCGAGCGGCCAATGGGAGCGGACTGTAAATCCGTCGGCGGAAGCCTACACAGGTTCGAATCCTGTACCTGCCACCACGAGTTGGGCCAGATGTCCCAGACGTCTCCACGAGTCCGTCGTTCTACCGTGGCGGGTTCTGAGGCAGTCGGCTACCGTGGAGTTGTTCGTGGCAATTGCTGCGGAAAGTGAGCCCGAGACCCGGCCGGACGACCGTGGCGCTCGGGCTTCGCGCTTTTCTAGATCGTCTTGACTGTCACGGCGGGCCGAATCAACTGCCGCCACTGGCCACCCCTCGCCCAGCACCAGGCGAACGCATCGGGGATACCGAGTAGCTGTTCTGCGTTTGACCGCCGGTGCTGATAGTGCAGATCATGCTCGCGACCAATGGCGTGGACGGATCGGTAGAGCAGTCGGCGATCGAACTGTATGAGGGTGTCGTCCTGGTCCAACACAATCAAGCTTTCGACGTCGCCGGCGGCGACGTCATCGACGATCGCAGACAAGCACGCTCCACGGGACACTGTCGGGCAGATCCCGCGGGGGACCACTCGGATGCCCGACGGCGGTGCATCCCTTTGATCGGCATCCGCGTCTCTTTGCATGGGCGGAACGCTAGCGGTTAGGGGTGACCGCCGGCCTGAACGGCAATACGGCTTTCTCGCCGAGAACTCATCGAAAATCCGGGTGGCGGAGTTCTAGTTCGAGGCCAAGTCCGGCAGAGGGGGTATTGACCTCGGTTCCCTTGCATACAGACGGGGCTCGGACGTGAAGTACCCCGCACTATCCGAGGGTCCATCCCCCGTCGGTGGGGATGATGGCGCCGAAGACGTAGGACGCCTCGGGGGAGGCGAGCCACCACAGCACCGACGCCGCTTCATCGCCGCTGCCCATCCGCTGTGCCGGAACATTCCTGCGCAGGGACTGCTGGAAGCGCGGATCGGCGATCGTCTCGGGCGGGAAGTACGACGGGTTCTCGATGAAATTCGGGGCGATGCCGTTGACCCGGACGCCGTGGCCGGCCATCTCGCGGCCGACGCTGTGGACAAGAGCGATCTGGGCCGCCCGCGCAGACTGGTAAGCGGCGATCGGGTGAGTCGAACTGCGGATGGCCGTTGCAGAGGTCGGCACGACGATCGCGCCGTCGCCGGCTTCGATCATCGTCGGTAGACACGCCGCGAACAGCCAGAACAGCGGGTCGACGAGCCGCGTGAAGGCCTCTCGAACCGCGGCGTCGTCGTGCTCGGTGATCGGGGCGACGGTGATCGGAGCTTCAAGGTTGGCGATCACGACCTCGAACGGTCCGTGTTCGGCGACCAGTTCGGCAGCGTGCTCCCGCGATGCCAGCGGTTCGGAGATCGCGGTGACGGCGTCTCCCTGCGCGCGGAACCGGTGTACGGCCGCAGGGCCGACGAACGCGTCGGCGTCCGTGATCAGCACTGCGCGTGCGTCGCCCGAGGACACGTGGTCTCCTTTGCCGAGGGAACGTCTGACCACTTTAGTGAGCTAACCCGGGCGCGCCGGGGAGCGTCTGACGCCGGCCGGGCTCGGAAGGTCACATGGATTTTTGCCCACCTTGTAGCGACAAGGGTCGCCGCAGTCGAGCCCCGCTCGGGTGCCTGTCGCTTGAAGGTGGGCAACTGCGATGTGCCCGGTGAACCGCGCCTGATGGGGGAACTGGGTCTGGTGGGGGAGCTGGGCCTGGTGGGGGAGCTGGGCCTGGCGGGGGAACTGGACCTGGTGGGCAACTGGACCTGGTGGGGCAACTGGGCCTGGTGGGGGAACTGGGCCTGGCGGGGGAGCTGGGCCTGGTGGGGGGCTGGGCCTGGTGAGCTAACCCGGGCGCGCCGGGGACCGTCCGACGCCGGCCGGGCCCGGAGAGTCACATGGATTTTTGCCCACCTTGTAGCGACAAGGGTCGCCGCCGCCCAGCTCCGCTCGGGTCCTTGTCGCTTGAAGGTGGGCAACAGCAATATGCCCGACGAACTCACCGCCGCGGACGCCGACCGGGTTCGGAGCATCGGCAACCGACGAGTTCGGGGGCGACGCTGCTCAAACGGGCGACCTCACAGTTCGGTGGTAGTTTGCGGGCCGTGCGAGACCGTTTGATCGGCCCCAACCGCCATCCGTCCACCCTCCTGAGGGCATTCGTGATGATCCTGGGGGTTCTCGCCGTCCTGGCCGGAGTGTCGCTGGCCGCAACACCGCAGGCCGCAGCGCAGGAGGAACCCGAGAAAGTCTTCGTCGGCGTCTTCGTCAACGACATCTATGACCTCGCGCTGACGTCGAACAGCTTCAACGCCGACATCTATGTGTGGCTGCGCTGGCGCAACCCCGACATCGACCCGTCGGCCAGCTTCGAGGTGATGAACCCCTTCGGGTTCGACGGCGTCGTGGTGGAACGCCTCCACGCGGAGCCCGAGGACATGCCCGACGGGTCGAAGTACATGGCCTTCCGCATCCGGGGCCTGTGGATCTCCAAGATGAACCTGCGTAAGTACCCGTTCGACGTGCAGAACCTGCTGCTGCAGTTCGAGGACGGCGCCAATGACGCCAGCAAGATCCAATTCGTCCCCGATAAAACACCGGTCGCGATCGACGCCAGCATCTCCCTGCCCGGCTTCGTGATCGAACCGCCCACCCTGGCGGTGCGGAACTACGAGTACCCGACCGACTTCGGTGATCTGGCGGCCGGCTCACCGGACTACTCGAGGGTGACCGTGACGATCCCGGTTGAGCGTGAGGTGCTGCCGCTGGCGATCAAGATCATGCTGCCGGTCACCATCATCATCCTGCTCACCGCGCTGATCTACGTGATCCCGGCGCGGCTGGAGGAGGCCCGTACCGGTATCGCCGTGACGGCGATGCTGACGCTGATGGCCCTGCAGTGGACGGTCACCTCCAACCTGCCAGAGGTCGGCTACCTGATGATGATCGACGTCGTCTACATCCTCTCGATGGTCTACATCCTGATCGCGATGGTCTACACCGTGATCGGCAGCCGGCGCTCGGTGCACGAGCAGGCGGAAGAGTCCCTGCTGCGAGTCGACCGCCAGGTGGGGGTGGCCTCGCTGGCGGTCTACGCCGTCCTGGTGGTGCTGACGGTCCTGCTGTACCTGCGGTAGCCGGCGCCGGGGTGTGTTTGGATCGACCGCGTGGAACGGCTCTTCAACACCATCCTGGCCCTCAAAGAACGCGGACTCCTCCCGGACGCGGTGATGCGGGCGCTGGTCCGCTTGATGTGCGCCCAGTGGGTCAAGACCTTCGAGTGCGGGGGTGACCTGGACAAGCAGGCCTTCTACAAGAAGAAGTACTTCGAAAAACTGCGCAGCAGTGCCGGCGCGCTGCACCAGGACGACGCCAACATCCAGCACTATGAGGTGCCCACCGATTTCTTCCACCTCATGCTCGGGCCGTATCTGAAGTACTCGTGCTGCCTGTTCCCGGAGGCCTCGACGAGCCTGGCCGACGCCGAGGTCGCCATGCTGCACACCTTCATCGAACAGCGGCTCGAACTGAGCGAAGTGGTCGCGGCCAAAGGCCAGGTGCGGATGCTCGACCTGGGCTGCGGCTGGGGCTCACACGGCAGCTACGTCCTGGACAACTACGACGACGTCCACGTCACGTTCCTGTCCAACAGCGCCACCCAGCAGGAGTTCATCGCCTCCCGCAACGAGAGGCACGCCGGACGGTTCACCAACGTCAAGGCCGACGCCAGCACCTTCGACGACCCGGAGTTCCGCGGCGCGTTCGACGTGATCGTCTCCTGCGAAATGCTCGAGCACATGAAGAACTACGACATGGTGCTGGCCAAGGTCAGCTCCTGGCTCAACGACGACGGCCGGATGATGGTGCAGATCCTGGGCAACCGCCGCTTCGCCTACGACTTCAAGACCACCGACTGGATGGGCAAGTACTTCTTCGCCGGCGGCACCATGCCCAGCCGCGACCTGTTCGAGCACTTCCTGCCC
>JAGQTQ010000186.1 GCA_020438905.1 Mycobacterium sp. | reverse complement strand
TCCGCGGCGCGCTGGACGCCGGCGCCCGGCGCATCACCGAGAAGATGAAGGTGGCCGCGGCCGAGGCGATCTTCTCGGTGGTGGGCGACGACCTCGACGCCGACCACATCGTGCCCAGCCCGCTGGACCCGCGGGTCGGTCCCGCGGTCGCCGCCGCGGTGGCCGCCGCCGCCGAGGTCTGAGGTCGGGCGATGATCCGTTCGCTGCTACTGCTGGGTGCAGTGGCGGCGACGGTGGCCGCGTGCGCGGGGCCCGGACCGGGACCCACGATGACCGTGGCGGCCGCAGCCGACCCGGAGAACGCCCTGCTGGCCCATGTCTACGCCGCGGGCCTGCGCTACTACGGGACCACCGCCCGGGTGGAGAACTCCGATGATCCCCTGGAGGCGCTGGACACCGGGACCGCCGGCGTCGCGGCCGGGCTCACCGGCCGGTTGCTTCAGCGGTTCGACCCCGGGTCGGCGGCACGGTCCGCCGAGGGGGTGTACCGGGCCATGATCGGTGCGCTGCCCGAAGGCATCGCTGCCGGCGACTACGCGCCCGCGGCCGAGGACAAGCCGGCGCTGGCCGTCACCGAATCAACGGCCCAGAAATGGGCCAGCCGCGATCTGACGGCAGTGGTGGACCGCTGCGCGCAGGTCAGCGTCGGCACCGCCACGGGAACCATGCCACCCGATGCCGTCGGGGAGTGCGCACTGGCCCCGGCGCGTGAGTTCGGCACGGAGGCGATGGTGTTCGACGCACTGCTGGCGGGCACGGTCACCGCGGTCTGGACCACCACGGCCAGCACCGCGGTCCCGGACGGCGTCGTCGTTTTGGTCGACCGCAAGCCGACACTCATCCCGGCGGAGAACGTCGTTGCGCTCTACCGCCGCAACGAACTCGACCAGATGCAGTTGCGGGCGATCAACGAGATCGCCGGGGTGCTCGACACCGCCGCCCTGACCGCCATGCTGCGGGAGGTCCGGGGCGGGGCCGATCCGGAGTCGGTGGCCCAGCAGTGGCTGGAACAGAACCCGCTGGGCCGCTAGCGCGTCGGCGGGAGGAGCCGGGTCGACAGCGTGGTCAGAATCCGCTGATACCCCGAGCCCGTCGCGCGAACCAGCACGTCGAAGATCTTCGCGTCGGTGCCGACGAGCACCTTGGCCTTGTTCCTGGCCACCCCGTCGAGGATGATCCGCGCGGCCTTCTCCGGGGAGGTGCGGGCCATCTTGGTGTCGAAAGCCTCCGCCAGCGAGACCTGATCGAGGCCCTCGGCCACGGTCGCATTGCGGGCGATCGCCGTCTTGATCCCGCCCGGGTGGACGGTGGTCACCTTGACCGGATGCTTGGCCAACGCCATCTCCATGCGCAAGGCCTCGGTGAAACCCCGCACCGCGAACTTCGCCGAGTTGTAGGCCGCCTGGCCGGGGACGGCGAAGAGCCCGAACACGCTGGAGACGTTGACCACATGGCCGTCGCCGGAGGCGATCAGGTGCGGCAGGAAGGCTTTCGTTCCGTTGACCACGCCCCAGTAGTCGACGTCCATCACCCGTTCGATGTCCTTGAAGTGCGACACCTCGACGTCGCCGCTGTAGGCGATGCCGGCGTTGTTGTAAATCTGGTTCACCTTGCCGAAGTGCTCGGCGACCTCGTCGGCGTAGAGCAGGAACGCCTCCCGCTCGGTGACGTCGAGACGATCGGCCTTGACCTTGGCTCCGATCGCCGCCAGTCGGTCCTCGGTGGCCTTCAGGCCCTCGGTGTCGACGTCGCTGATCGCCACCGAGGCCCCGGAGCGGCCCAACTCGACCGCCAGCGCCTGGCCGATACCCGAACCGGCTCCGGTCACCACGGCGACTTTGCCGGCGAATCCCTGCATGGGTGCTCCTTTTGACGGGTGTCGAGTAACCGTGAGGGTAACAGCGGCCCATCGGATGCGTAACGGCGCGGAGTCGTCCTACGATGCTGTTGTTATGAAGTTGCGTCGGATGTCCGGTTCGTTGTTGCTCGCCGCGGGTCTGCTCGGCGGTGTGTTCGCCGCACCCGCCCAGGCTGAGCCGACAGGTAGTGTCGACGATTTCCTGTTCGCGCTGGACGGCCTGGGTATCACCGGGATCACCCCCGGCGATGCGGCGGCCCTGGGTCAGTCGGTGTGCCCGCTGCTGGCCGAACGCGGCCAGAACACCGCCGACATCGTCGGGAAGGTCTCCGACACCATCGGCCAGCCGCTGGGCGCGGCCCCCGCGTTCACCGGTATGGCGATCTCGTTCCTGTGCCCGCGGGCGGTCGACAACGTCCTCAACGGGCGGCAGCTGTTCCCGCTGTTCGGGGGCTGATCGCGCTTTTCGCGCTCATGGTGTACCACCCCTGTTACGGGTGGCACACTGGATTTCATGCCGACAACACGACCTCGTTATCAGGTGACTGAGACGCCGGAGGTTGCCGGAGCGCTGGACGGGGCAGCCGGGCTACGTCGGGCCGCGGTGCTGGCCAGCGCGGGTCGATACGCCGACGCGTTCGGGGCCCGCTACCTCGATGAATTGAGAACGGACTGGCCCGCGTGAACGCGGTTCCCCGTCGGCTAAACCGGATCGTAGAGTTGGCGTTGTGGGCCGCGACAGGCCCACCGCGACGCTCACCAACGCCGCTTTGCGCGCCGTCGTGCCGGGGTGAGGGTGCGCGAACTTCTCACCCGGACGGCGTGTCGCGGTGCCGACACGCACGCTCGCGGTCAGGTCGAGGGCGCGGTCAGGTCGAGGGCGCGGGCCTCACCCGAACGCCTCATCGATGATTTCCTGCTGCTCGACCGCGTGCACCTTCGACGAGCCCGA
>JAGQTQ010000068.1:17910-24496 GCA_020438905.1 Mycobacterium sp. | reverse complement strand
GGCGCTCTTCCCATACCAGGGTATTTCTGGCCCAATTACTGATCGGGGAAATTCCCGCCAATTAAATCCGCTGTATCAATTGTCGGCGATGGCCTCGAATTGCCGAATTGGCTAATCTGTCATCGTGCAATTCGGGAGCGGGCCGCGTTGACCGGCGTGATGATGCTGGCGTTGCCTGCGGTGACCGCCGTCCTGGCGATCGTCTGTGGCCTGCGGCCGCGCGCCCGCAGGCTGCTGTGGTTCGCGCTGGGGGTGGCTGCTCTCACCGTCGTGCTGACCCCGTTGACCAGCGGCGAGTGGTTCTACCAGCGGGCCGAGGAGCCCGTGTTCGCCGACGCCGTGGCCAGGGCCGACTACAGCGCTCTGGAGAACCTGCGTAACCGCCACGATCCGCAACGGCTTCACAAGATGATCGCCCTGGCGGCTACTCTGTTGACGGCCGTCTCCTCGTTGGCGGTGGCGCGGCACCGCGCACCGCGATTCGGAATGCCGGTATCGATTGCCGCCGTTGTGGTCGGCCTCGGATCGCTGGTAGCGCTTTATCTCCTGGGCTCGGGAGCTCAGGCCATTCCGTCGGTCTAGCTGCCCGGGGCACGCTGGACCGGCCACCAATCCGACGTGCCGCAGCGCTCCTAGACGCTGCCTGCCGGCACCCGCGCATTGTGTGCCTCGAGGGAGATCAGGGTCTGTTTGCGGTCGATGCCTCCGCCGTAGCCGGTCAGTCCGCCGCCCGCCCCGATGACCCGGTGGCACGGGACGATGATGCCGATCGGATTGCGTCCGTTGGCCAGTCCGACGGCCCGGGATGCGCCGGGTGAGCCGATCTGCTCGGCGATCTGGCCGTAGGAGCGGGTCTGCCCGTACGGAATGGTCTGCAACGCAGACCAGACCCGGCGCTGGAAGTCGGTGCCGGCGAGCTCCAAGTCGAGGTCGAACTCCGTCAGTTCCCCGGCGAAGTACGCCCCGAGTTGTTCGACGGCGTCGGCGAAGGCATCCGGCTCGCCGGGAGTCCACCCGCTGCGGTCGGGCTCGTGGGCCTGTTCGGTCATCCGCAGGTGAAACAACGTCGTCCCGGCGCCGGCAAGGGTGATGGGACCGACCGGGCTGTCCATCGTCCGGTACCGCAGTGCTGTCATGCCTCGATCGTCGCACAATTTTCGGCTGCTCGTCTCCGGGGTGCCGGCCGGTGCCGCCGTGATTAGATCCGACGATGGCCGAACTGGTTCAGCGCTACCTCGACCGGTTGGTGGCCGAGTTTTCACCGGTGACAGACGGGGCGCTGGCCGATTACATCCCCGAACTGACCCAGGTCGACCCAGGTGGGTTCGGGCTCGCAGTGTCTTCTGCCGATGGTTATGTCTACGAATCCGGCGATGCCAGAGCCGAGTTCACCATCCAGTCGATCTCCAAGCCCTTCACCTATGCGCTCGCCTTGGACGCGGTCGGGCAGGACGCGGTTGACGCCAAGATCGGCGTCGAACCCTCCGGCGATGCCTTTAACGAGATCAGCGTCGACGAACACACCAAAGCGCCCAAGAATCCGATGATCAACGCCGGGGCCATTGCCGCGGTCTCGCTGATTCCCGGCCCCACCCCCGACGAGCGCTTCGCCACGATTGCGCAGTTCTACTCCGCCTGTGCCGGCCGGCCGCTGGAAATGGACGAGGACGTCTATCGATCGGAGAAGGCGACCGGAAACCGGAACCGGGCGATCGCCTACATGCTGACCAGTTTCGGGGTGCTGGAGAATCCCGACGACGTCCTCGACGTTTACTTCCGCCAGTGCGCCCTGCGGGTGACCAGCGTGGACCTGGCGCGGATGGCGGCCACGCTGGGCCGTGGTGGAGTAAACCCGCAGACCGGTAGGCGGGTCACCGCGGCCAAGGTGGTGCAGCGGACCCTGAGCGTGATGGTCACCTGCGGCATGTATAACGGCGCGGGGGACTGGGTCAGCGCGGTCGGCATGCCCGCCAAGAGCGGGGTGGGCGGCGGGATCGCGGCGGTGTTGCCGGGGCAACTCGGCATCGGGGTGTACTCGCCGCTGCTGGATGCACGGGGCAACAGCGTGCGGGGAGTGCTGGCCTGCCGGGCGCTCTCGGAGCGGCTCGGTCTGCATTTCCTGACCGTCAGCCGGGAGTCGCGCGCCACCATCCGGGCGGTCTACACCGCACTCGACCGGGTGCGGGTCTACGAAATGCACGGTGACCTGATGTTCGCCGGCGCGGAGAAGGTCCTTCGCACCGTCGACCGCGACAGCGATGATTTTTCGGTGGCCGTCCTTGACGTCACCCGGGTCGACACCATCAACGACGCGGCCCGGGACCTGCTGGCCGGCATGAATTCGATCCTGCAGACGGCGGGTAAGAAAGGTTTTCTGGTCGATCCCGACTCCGCCGTCATCCGGCCGGGCCGGGGCTATGACGATGTCGTATTCGGCAGCCTCGATGACGCGTTGGCGGCCGCCACTGAATGGCTGCGGTCAGCGCCAACCGATTGAGCTCGTCATGTCCCGCCGACCAGGCTGGCGATCCGGATTCGTTGGGGGTATCCGCGCAGCCGCACCGGACGCCCGAGACGCCAGAACCGTTGCTCGCGTTCGGAGGCCGCGGCGACGGTCGCCGCGGAAGCCACCGCCCGGCTCGGCTCGGAACGGGCGAGTTCGGCCAGCCGGGCCGCCTCGTTGACCGGCTCGCCGATGACCGTGTACTCGAAACGTTCTTTGGCGCCGACGTTGCCGGCCACCACCTCACCGGCCGCCACCCCGATCCTGGCCGGGCACTCCGGGACCTCGATTTTGAGACGCCGGGCGATGGCCCGGGTCGCGGCGAGCGCGGCGCTCTCCGGGTCGTCAATGGCCCTAGGGGCTCCGAACACCGCCAGCGCGGCGTCACCCTCGAACTTGTTGACCAGGCCGTGGTGCTCGTCGACCTCCTCGACGATGACGGCGAAGAATTTGTTCAGGAGTTCGACGACCTCCATCGGGGGTCGGCTGCTGACCATCTTGGTGGAGCCAACCACGTCGACGAACACGACGGCGACGTGGCGTTCCTCCCCACCGAGTCGGGGACGCCGAAGTTCGGCCGCGGCGGCGACCTCGCGCCCGACGTGACGGCCGAACAGATCACGCAGCTGTTCGCGCTCGCGCAAACCCGCCACCATCGAGTTGAAGCCGCGCTGCAACTCACCGAGTTCGGTGCCGTCGAACACCACCACGCTGGCATCGAGATCACCCGCCTCGACGCGTTTCTGCGCCGCCCGCACCACCCGTACCGGGGTGGCGGTGAGCCAGGACAGGATCCACATCAGCAGGAAGCCGACGGTCAGACCCGCCGTCGAGATGATCAGCATGGCGAAGGCGAGCTGGCGCTGGGTGAGATTGTTGATCTGAAAGGACAGCAGCGCGGTCAGGCCGATGCCGACGAACGGCGCCCCCGACCCGAGCATCCACACGGTCAGGGTCCGGCCCATGATGCCCGGGGCGATCCAGTGCGGCGGGCGCCCGGCGGCCAGGGCCTGGGCGGCCACCGGCCGCAGCGCGAACTCGGCGGACAGATAGCAGGTGGTCGCCACCACCAGGCCCACGAAGCTCAGTGGCAGGGCGAAGCGCGGGATGAAGATCGGGTCGTAGATGCCGTACAGCGTTGTCAGCAGGGCGGCGCCCACCAGCCACAACACCAGGTGGGCGATGGCGATTCGCCAGGGGGTGAGAAACGCGTTGCGCTGGTCGGTGCGGGTGGGTATCCGGCCCTCGATCGCCCAGCGCAGGTCACTGAGCGTCCGGGTGTGCAGCCACCAGGTGCCGAAGGCCACCGCGCAGACGATGTAGGTCGGCGTGACCAGCCTCGGCAGCCACCACGGCACGTCGCTGAACACGCTGGGCTCGGGGACCGCGACCACGATGAGCAGATAGGACAGCGCCATGGCGGCAATGTTGACGGCGGCGGTGAACACCGTGAGGATGACCTGGACGCGCCACCGCCGGCGTTCGGGGCTCTCGTTGACCCGGCCCAGCAACAACGACCCGTAGGCCGGTATCGACGACAATCGTCCGCTCTGCCGGGTGATCCGCTCCAGAATGCGGCCCAGTCGCTGTGCCACGCCCGGTTGTGAACTCATGGTGGCGCCAGCCTAATTCGGTGTGCGCGCCCCCTAAGCTGAACCGGTGCGACTCGTAATCGCCCAGTGCACCGTGGACTACTTCGGCCGGCTCACCGCCCATCTGCCGTCGGCGCGTCGGCTGCTGCTCATCAAGGCCGACGGCTCGGTCAGCGTGCATGCCGACGACCGCGCCTACAAGCCCCTGAACTGGATGAGCCCGCCATGCTGGCTCAGCGAGGCCGATGACGGCCCGCTGCCGGTGTGGGTGGTGGAGAACAAGTCCGGTGAACAGCTGCGCATCACCCTCGAGGAGGTCGAACACGACTCCAGCCACGAACTGGGCGTCGACCCCGGACTGGTCAAGGACGGGGTGGAGGCGCACCTGCAGGAACTTCTGGCCGAGCACATCGAACTGCTCGGGGAGGGCTACACGCTGGTGCGCCGGGAGTTCATGACCGCCATCGGCCCGGTGGACATTCTGTGCCGCGACGCGCAGGGCCGCTCGGTGGCCGTGGAGATCAAACGGCGCGGCGAGATCGACGGGGTCGAACAGCTGACCCGCTACCTGGAACTGCTCAACCGGGATCCGCTACTTGCCCCGGTGGCCGGGGTGTTCGCCGCGCAGCAGATCAAGCCGCAGGCCAGAACGCTCGCTACCGACCGTGGAATCCGTTGCCTGACTTTGGATTACGATGTCATGCGCGGCATGGACAGCGACGAGTACCGGTTGTTCTGACCGCGATGGCGCGATCCCGAGGACCCCGACGCGATCTGCCCCCGCTGCCGATGCCCGAGCGGGTGGAGACCGGCGCGGACGGCCACCCCTACCAGGTCCGGCCGGTGCCGGGTGCCCGGGCCGTCAAGCCGTACCGGTGTCCGGGCTGTGACCACGAGATCCCCGCCGGCACGCCCCATGTCGTGGTCTGGAGGAGCGAGGACTCCGACGCGGCCGACCGGCGGCACTGGCACACCTCATGCTGGGCCAACCGTTCCAATCGCGGTCCCACCCGTCGCTGGTCCTGACGGAGTTCGGGGCCGGTCAGTGCTCGGCGGGCTCGACCAGCTCCACCAGCACGCCTCCGGCGTCCTTGGGGTGGATGAAGTTGATCCGGGAGTTCGCGGTGCCGCGCCGCGGGCCCTCGTAGAGCAGACGCACACCGTGCGCGCGCAGCCGATCGCAGAGCGCGTCGAGGTCGCTGACCCGGTAGGCCAGCTGCTGGATGCCCGGGCCGCGCTTGTCGATGAACTTGGCGATGGTCGAGGTGTCGTCCAGCGGGGCCATCAGCTGCAGCTGGGTGCTGCCCCGCGGGGCGGCCCGAACCGACAGCATCGCCTCGCGAACGCCCTGCTCGGCGTTGATCTCCTCGTGCACCACGATCATCCCGAGATTGTCGTGGTACCAGGCGATGGCAGCGTCCAGGTCCGGGACCGCGATACCGACGTGGTCGATCGCGGTGACCAGGGCGCTCGCCAGCAGAGGGCGGGCGTCGACGTGCTCAGTGGTCATAGGACCAACGGTAACCTGACGGACAGAGACACGCTGAGCCGGTCATCGGATCGCTCGGCCACCATCGCCTTGGAGGTTGAAATGACGACGTCGGTCATCGTTGCTGGGGCCCGCACGCCGATTGGACGGCTGATGGGTTCGCTGAAGGATTTCTCCGGTACCGACCTGGGAGCCGTCGCGATCCGGGCGGCGTTGGAAAAGGCGGGCGTCCCTGCTTCGCTGGTCGAGTACGTGATCATGGGCCAGGTGCTCACCGCCGGAGCGGGCCAGATGCCGGCCCGGCAGTCCGCCGTCGCGGCCGGGATCGGCTGGGACGTTCCGGCGCTGACGATCAACAAGATGTGCCTGTCCGGGATCGACTCCATCGCGCTGGCCGACCAGTTGATCCGGGCCGGTGAGTTCGACGTCGTCGTCGCCGGCGGACAGGAATCCATGACCAGGGCCCCGCACCTGCTGATGGACAGCCGGGCCGGCTACAAATACGGCGACGTGACGGTCAAAGACCACATGGCCTACGACGGTCTGCACGACGTCTTCACCGACCAGCCGATGGGTGCGCTGACCGAGCAGCGCAATGACGCCGACAAGTTCACCCGTCTGGAGCAGGACGAGTTCGCCGCCGGCTCGCACCGCAAGGCCGCCGCGGCCTGGAAGGACGGCGTGTTCGCCGACGAGGTTGTGCCGGTGGAGATTCCGCAGCGTAAGGGTGACGCTTTGGTGTTCAGCGAGGACGAGGGGATCCGGGCCAACACCACCGCCGAGTCGCTTTCCGGCCTGCGTCCGGCGTTCCGCAAGGATGGCACCATCACCGCCGGTTCGGCCTCGCAGATCTCCGACGGCGGCTGCGCGGTCGTGGTCATGAACAAGGCCAAGGCCCAGGAACTGGGTCTGAGCTGGCTGTGTGAGATCGGCGCGCACGGCAACGTCGCCGGCCCGGACTCGACCCTGCAGTCCCAGCCGGCCAACGCGATCAAGAAGGCG
>JAGQTQ010000068.1:16115-17804 GCA_020438905.1 Mycobacterium sp. | reverse complement strand
GGCGGGGCGATCGCCATGGGCCACCCGATCGGAATGTCCGGGGCGCGCATCACCCTGCACGCCGCCCTGGAACTGGCGCGCCGCGGCTCCGGCTACGCCGCGGCGGCCCTGTGCGGGGCCGGAGGTCAGGGCGACGCGCTGATCCTGCGGGCCGGTTAGCCGGCCGGCGTCGTTGCTGGACGCCCAGGCTTGGCAGCGGTGTGATGTTGCTCATAAGCCCTGACGTGACAGACTTGGCGTCGTGACTCGTCCCCGTCCGAGAATGTCGCCGGCCATGGCCGGAGCGGTCGATCTGTCCGGGCTCAAGCAGCGCGCCCAGCAGGGGGCCGGCGGCCCCCGTGCCGGTATCGAGGTGACCGAGACCAACTTCGAAGCCGAGGTGCTGGTCCGGTCCAGCCAGGTGCCGGTCGTCGTCGTGTTGTGGTCCCCGCGCAGCGAGGCCTGTGTGGCGCTCGTCGACGCGCTGGCCGGCCTGGCCGGGGCCGACAACGGCAAGTGGTCGCTGGCGACCGTCAACGTCGACGCGGCGCCGCGGGTGGCCTCCATGTTCGGCATCGAGGCGGTGCCCACGGTGGTCGCGTTGGCCGGCGGGCAGCCGATCGCCAGTTTCGAGGGGCCGCAACCGCCGGAGCAGTTGCGCCGCTGGGTCGACTCGCTGCTCTCGGCCACCGCCGGCAAGCTGGCCGGGGGCGGGGCCGAGGAGCCGCCGGCGGACCCGGCCCTGGACGCGGCCCGCGAGAAACTGGAGACCGGCGACTTCGTCGGGGCCGGGGCCGCCTACCGGGTGATTCTGGAGCGCGACCCGAACCATGAAGAAGCCAAGGGGGCGCTGCGGCAGATCGACTTCCTGCAGCGTGCATCGGTTCTGCCGCCGGACGCCGTCGCGGTATCCGATGCCGCCCCGGACGATATCGACGCGGCATTCGCCGCCGCCGACGTGCAGATTCTCGGCCAGGACGCCGTCGGGGCCTTCGCGCGTTTGACCCGGCTGGTCAAAGCCACCTCCGGGGATGATCGCTCGCGGGTGCGGACCCGGCTGATTGAGTTGTTCGAGCTGTTCGACGCGGCCGATCCGGATGTCATCGCCGGCCGGCGCAACCTCGCCAACGCCCTGTACTGATTTCCCTGGCGCGAGCAGACACAAAATGTCGCGACACGCCGTGGGTTTCGGGGTCGTTTGCGTCTGCTCGCCGGGAAGGGGGAGTCAGGCGGGCTCGAGCCAGATCGCACCGTTGGGGGGCAGCACCAGCTGCGCTGAGGCGGGGCGGCCGTGCCACGGCTCGTCGACGGCCCGCACCGCGCCGAGATTCCCGATGCCGGAGCCGTTATAGACCGTCGCGTCGCTGTTGAGCACCTCGCGCCAGGTCCCGGCCTGCGGCAGGCCCAGCCGGTAGCTGCTGTGTTCGGCCCCGGCGAAGTTGAATACGCAGGCCATGACCGAACCGTCGGCGCCGAAACGTAGGAAGCTCAGCACGTTGTTGGCCGAGTCGTTGGCGTCGATCCAGGAGTAGCCCCGCGGAAGGGTGTCCTGGCTCCACAGCGCCGGACGGCTGCGGTACAGGCCGTTGACGTCGGCCATGAAGCGCGCGATGCCCGAGGAGGAACCGCTCTCCTCGAGTTGCCACCAGTCCAGGCCCCGTTCCTCGGACCATTCGGCGCGCTGCCCGAAGTCCTGGCCCATGAACAACA
>JAGQTQ010000068.1:15173-16100 GCA_020438905.1 Mycobacterium sp. | reverse complement strand
ACAGCTTCTTGCCGGGGTGGGCCCATTGGTAGGCCAGCAGGGCGCGCACACCTGCCGCCTTGACGTGGTCGTTGCCCGGCATCCGCTCCCACAGCGTCCCCTTGCCGTGCACCACCTCGTCGTGGCTGATCGGCAGCACGTAGTTCTCGCTGTAGGCGTAGAGCATCGAGAACGTCATCTCGTGGTGGTGGAAGCTGCGGTAGATCGGGTCCCGGCTGACGTAGTCCAGGGTGTCGTGCATCCAGCCCATGTTCCATTTCATCGAGAAGCCGAGGCCGCCGAGGTTGGTCGCCCGGGTCACCCCGGGCCAGGAGGTGGACTCCTCGGCGACAGTGACGATGCCGGGGACGAGTTTGTGCACGGTGGCGTTCATCTCCTGGAGGAACTGCACGGCCTCCAGGTTCTCCCGCCCGCCGTAGGCGTTGGGCGTCCAGCCGTCGGCCGGGCGGGAGTAGTCCAGGTAGAGCATCGAGGCCACCGCGTCGACCCGCAGGCCGTCGATGTGGAACTCCTGACACCAGTACAGGGCGTTGGCCACCAGGAAGTTGCGGACCTCGGGCCGGCCGAAGTCGAAGACGTAAGTGCCCCAGTCGAGTTGCTCGCCGCGCCGCGGGTCGGAGTGCTCGTACAGCGCGGTGCCGTCAAAGCGGCCCAGCGCCCAGGAATCCTTCGGGAAGTGCGCCGGCACCCAGTCCATGATGACCCCGACCCCGGCCTGGTGAAGCCGGTCCACCAGATGCCGGAAGTCATCGGGGCTGCCGAACCGCGAGGTCGGGGCGTAGTAGGAGGTGACCTGATAACCCCAGGATCCGCCGAACGGATGCTCGGCGACCGGTAGCAGTTCCACGTGGGTGAAGCCCTGGCCCACAACGTAATCGGTGAGTTGCTCGGCCAACTCGCGATAGCTCAAGCCCGGCCGCCACGAAC
>JAGQTQ010000068.1:0-15164 GCA_020438905.1 Mycobacterium sp. | reverse complement strand
CCTCGTAGGTGCTCATCGCCTCGAAGACCGGGTTGGTCGCGGCACGCCGGCCCATCCACTTGCCGTCGTTCCATTCGTAGTGCGAGACGAAGACTTTCGAGGCGGTGTGCGGCGGGACTTCGGTGGCGAAGGCCATCGGGTCGGCTCGGTCGGTCACGGCGCCGTCGATGCCGTGCACCCGGAACTTGTAGAGGCCGTCGGTGGGGAAACCCGGCCAGAACAGCTCCCAGACCCCGGAGGAACCCAGCACCCGCATCGGGGCGTCGATTCCGTCCCAGCCGTTGAACTCGCCGATCAGGCTGACGCCCTTGGCGTTCGGGGCCCACACGGCGAACGAAACCCCCTCGACCACACCGTCGGGTGTGGTGAACGAGCGCGGGTGGGCGCCCAGGATCTCCCAGAGTCGCTCGTGGCGGCCCTCGGCGAACAGGTGCAGGTCGACCTCGCCGAGGGTGGGCAGGAACCGGTAGCCGTCGGCCACCGTGTGGACATGCGCAACGCCGTCGGCACCCGGGTAGCCGACCTCCAACCGGTAGTCGGCCAGATCGGTGAACGGCAGTGCCACGGCGAACAGGCCCGAGTCGATGTGGGTCATCGGATACCGCCGGCCGCCGACCAGTGCGGTTGCGTCGAGGGCGTGCGGGCGCAGCGTCCTGACCACGGTGTGCTCGTCGTACTCGTGCGCCCCGAGGATGCTGTGCGGGTTGTGGTGCACTCCGGCGATGAGCCGGGCCAGATCACCGGGGTCGGGGGACAAGTTGGGGCTGATCGGATTACGTGTCATGGCTGAATCATTCGCGGCGCAGCAGCAGAGCCCGCTGCCCTTCCGGGATCGCCGGCATGGTCAGGATGTGGGCGACCGCCTTGGCCGGTTCGAGGCGAACGTAGTTGGACTGGCCCCATTGGTATTCCTCCCCGGTTATCTCGTCGCGGA
The DNA here is from genome assembly GCA_020438905.1 of Mycobacterium sp. Taxonomy (GTDB): domain Bacteria; phylum Actinomycetota; class Actinomycetes; order Mycobacteriales; family Mycobacteriaceae; genus Mycobacterium. The sequence continues at coordinate 14,230 of JAGQTQ010000068.1, read as the reverse complement.
CCCAGAAACGCTCGTAGGGGTGCATACCCAATGACTCCATGTCCAGCCAGACGAAGCCCTCTTCGGCGACGAAGGGGTTGAGCGTGACCACCACCAGCACGGTGTCCCCGGTCACCGGGTCGAACTTGCTCATCGCCATCAGGGCGTCGTTGTCGACACCGTGGAACCGGATGGTGCGCAGCTGGCACAGCGCCGGGTGGACCCGCCGGATCTCGTTGAGCCGAGACAGGAAGATCTCCAGCGAGCGGCCCTCCTGCAACGCGCGGTCGAAGTCGCGGGGGCGCAGCTCGTACTTCTCCGAGTCCAGGTATTCCTCGCTACCCGGGTGCACCGCGGCGTTCTCGAACAGCTCGAACCCGGAGTACACCCCCCAGGACGCACCCATGGTGGAGGCCAGCACCGCCCGGATGGCGAACATGCTGGGGCCGCCGTCCTGCAGGCTCGCGTGCAGGATGTCGGGGGTGTTGACGAACAGGTTCGGCCGGGCGTAGTCGGCGTGTTCGGCGATCTGGCGGCCGAACTCCTCGAGCTCCCACTTGGCGGTCCGCCAGGTGAAATACGAATACGACTGGGTGAAGCCGAGTTTGGCCAGGCCGTAGAGCCGGGCCGGGCGGGTGAAGGCCTCCGACAGGAACAGCACGTCGGGATCGGTGGCCTTGACGACGGCGATCAGCCAGGCCCAGAAGTCCGGCGGCTTGGTGTGCGGGTTGTCGACCCGGAAGATCCTGACCCCGTGGTCGATCCAGTGCCGCACCACCCGCAGGACCTCGTGGTAGAGCCCGTCGGGGTCGTTGTCGAAGTTCAGCGGGTAGATGTCCTGGTACTTCTTCGGGGGGTTCTCCGCGTAGGCGATGGTGCCGTCGGGCAGTTCGGTGAACCAGTGCCGGTTCTCGGTGGCCCAGGGGTGGTCGGGGGCGCACTGCAGCGCCAGGTCGAGGGCGACCTCCATGCCCAGCCCGTTGGCGGCGGCGACGAAGGCGTCGAAATCGGAGATCGTGCCCAGCGCCGGGTGCACGGCGTCGTGGCCGCCCTCGTCGCTGCCGATCGCCCACGGCGAGCCGACGTCGCCGGGTTCGGCGGTGACCGCGTTGTTGCGGCCCTTGCGGTGCACCTTGCCTATCGGGTGGATCGGCGGCAGGTAGACCACGTCGAAGCCCATCGAGGCGATGCGGGGCAGTGCCTCGGTGGCGGTGGCGAAGGTGCCGTGCACCGGTTCGCCGTCGGCGTCACGGCCTCCGGTCGATCTCGGGAACATCTCGTACCAGGCGCCGCAGCGGGCCAGCGGCCGGTCGACCCACACGCCGTACTGGTGGCCGCGGGTGACCAGTTCGCGCAGCGGGTAGCGCTCCAGCAACTCGGTCACCTGATGCGACAGCGCCGGTGCGGCCCGGGTCAGAGGGTCGCCGGGGAGACGCAGCGTCTCGGCCGCCCGCAACAGCGGCGCCCGGTCGCCGCGCGGCATCCCGGCGGCGGCCCGCACCAAAAGGTCGGCGCCGACCAGCAGATCGTTGTGCAGATCCTCCTCGCCCTGGCCGGCCTCGAGTTTGGCGGTGACGGCGTGGTGCCATCCGGTGACCGGGTCGCCCCAGCCGTCGATCCGGAACGTCCACAGCCCGACCCGGTCGGGGGTGAACTGGCTGTGGAACACGTCCGGGGTGCGGCCAGGCGCCATCCGGAGCTGCGTCGGTTTGACCCGCGAAGACGCTCCCGCGACGTCGGCCCCGGCGACGGGAGCTTTGGCCCGACGCAGGGAGCCCGTTCCGAGTTGGGGGTAGGCCGGCCCGTGGTAGCGCACCACCAGGGTGGCGGCCACCGCCTCGTGGCCCTCCCGCCAGACCGTCGCGCACACCGGCACGACTTCGCCGACAACCGCTTTGGCGGGGTAGGTGCCGCCGGACACCACCGGTGCGATGTCGTCGATCTGTATGCGACTCGGCACTCGGTACCCCTTTTCTGCCTCCGGCGCCGCGCGGCGGCGCCGCTTTCCACCGTAGTGGCCGAACTCACCCGATGAGGCCGAAGCGCGGACGGCGGGACGGTCCCGACCTCAGTAAGGTCATCACGTGTGAAAGCCCTCCGCAGGTTCACCGTCCGCGCATACCTTCCGGATCGGATTGCCGCACTGGGTCGGCTCTCGACCAACCTGCGGTGGTCGTGGGACACCGCGACCCAGGAACTCTTCGCCGACGTCGACCCCGAGTTGTGGTCTCGGATCGGATGCGACCCGGTGGCGCTGCTGGCGGAGGTCGCCCCGTCGCGTCTGGACGAGCTGGCCGCCGACGACGGCTTCGTCGAGCGCGTCGATCGCCTCGCGGCCGACCTCGACGACTATCTGACCCAGCCGCGCTGGTATCAGCAGCTGCAGGAGCAGCCCGACGCCGTGCTGCCGACCGGCATCGGCTACTTCTCCATGGAGTTCGGTGTCGCCGAGGTGCTGCCGATCTACTCCGGCGGGCTGGGCATCCTGGCCGGTGACCACCTCAAGGCGGCCTCGGACCTGGGGCTGCCGCTGATCGGTGTCGGCCTGAACTACCGCTCGGGTTACTTCCGGCAGTCGCTGACCGCCGACGGCTGGCAGCACGAGAACTATCCGCTGCTGGATCCTCGGGCGCTGCCGCTGCGACTGCTCAGCCGGCCCGGCGGGGAGCCGGTGCTGATCGAACTCGCCATGCCGGAGTCGCGCACGTTGCGGGCCCGGGTGTGGATCGCCCAGGTCGGCCGAATCCCGTTGCTGCTGTTGGACTCCGACGTCCCGGAGAACGACCACGACATGCGCAACGTCACCGACCGGCTCTACGGCGGCGACCAGGAGCACCGGATCCGGCAGGAGCTGCTGGCCGGTGTGGGCGGACTGCGTGCGATCCGTGCCTTCACCGCCATCGAAGGGCATGCCGTCCCCGACGTGTTCCACATGAACGAGGGCCACGCCGGTTTCCTGGGGCTCGAGCGGATTCGCGAGTACATGCACGCCGACGGCCTGGACTTCGACACAGCCCTTGCCGTCGTGCGGTCAAGCACCCTGTTCACGACGCACACCCCGGTGCCGGCCGGTATCGACCGGTTCCCGGTGGAGCTGGTGCACCGCTACTTCGCCGACGACTCCGCCGGCGGCCTGATGCCCGGCGTGCCGGTGACGCGCGTGCTGGGGTTCGGCGCCGAGGCCGACGCGGGATGGCCGGGCGGCGACAGCGGGAAGTTCAACATGGCCCACATGGGGCTGCGGCTGGCGCAGCGATCCAACGGGGTCTCGCAGCTGCACGGTCGGGTCAGCCGGACGATGTTCGAGGAACTCTGGCCGGGCTTCGAGGCCGCCGAGGTTCCCATCGGGTCGATCACCAATGGGGTGCACGGACCCACCTGGGCGGCACCGGAATGGCTGGAACTCGGCCGCGAGCCGGCGGGTTCGTCCGAGCCGTGGCGCGAGCCGTGGGAGTGGCAGCGACTCAGCCAGCTCGACGCCGGCCACATCTGGGCGATCCGTTGCCGGCTGCGCGCCAAACTGGTGGCCGACGTTCGTCGTCGGCTCAGGGAGTCCTGGTTGCAGCGCGGCGCGATCGAGGCCGAATTGGGTTGGATCCCAGAGGCGTTCGATCCCGGTGTGCTGACGGTCGGGTTCGCCCGCCGGGTGCCCACCTACAAGCGTTTGACGCTGATGTTGCGCGATCCGGCACGCCTGGAGGCCCTGTTGCTCGACGAGCACAGGCCGGTGCAGCTCATCGTCGCCGGCAAGTCGCACCCCGCCGATGACGCCGGCAAGGCGCTCATCCAGCAGATCGTCCGGTTCGCCGACCGTCCGGAGGTGCGTCATCGCATCGCCTTCCTGCCCGACTACGACATGTCGATGGCGCGACTGTTGTACTGGGGCTGCGACGTCTGGCTCAACAACCCGTTGCGGCCCCTGGAGGCGTGCGGAACCTCGGGGATGAAGAGTGCTCTCAACGGCGGGCTCAACCTCTCCATCCGGGACGGCTGGTGGGACGAGTGGTTCGACGGCGAGAACGGCTGGGAGATCCCGACCGCGGAGGTGACCAGCGACGAGCGCCGCGACGATCTGGAGGCCGGCGCGCTCTACGACCTGCTGGCCGCGACGGTGGCGCCGAAGTTCTACGACCGCGACGACGACGGCGTTCCGGCGCGATGGGTGGAAATGGTCCGCCACACCGTGCAGTCGCTGGGTCCGAAGGTGCTGGCCTCCCGGATGGTGCGGGACTACACCGAGCGGTACTACGCCCCGGCGGCGGCCGCGCTGCGCCGCACCGTCGAACCCGTCGGGGACCTGCCCTTCGGTGCTGCCCGCGAACTGGCGGCCTACCGGCACCGGGTCACCGCGGCCTGGCCGCGTGTGGCGGTGGTCGACGTCGACTGCACCGGCCTGCCCGACGTCCCTCTGCTGGGCACCGAACTGACCCTCACCGCGACCGTCTTTCTCGACGGGTTGTCCACCGGGGACGTGGTGGTGCAGGCGGTGCTCGGCCGGGTCGAGTCCGGCGACACGTTGTGCAACCCCGACTACATCGACATGGCTCACACCGGCTCGGCCGACGGCGGTGCGCAGATCTTCACCGTGACCACCGTGCTCCCTCGGGCCGGGGCGATGGGCTACACGGTCAGAGTGCTGCCCCGGCACCCGCTGCTGGCCGAGCCCGCCGAGTTCGGGCTGGTCAGGCTGGCTGCCGACGGTGGGCCGGGGGACTCCGTCACCGGCTCCGGAGGGCACCTGTAGTTTGCCTCTGGGAGGTGCGCGGAGGTCGTGATGATTCCAGGGGCGTTGCGCGGTACGGCGGTGATGGCTGGCGTCCTCGCCATGGTGACCGCAGCGCCGGTGGGCGCTGAGCCGAATCCCGGCCCGCCGGGTCCGGTCATCATCTCCCCGAACCCCCCGAGCGTCTACAACCCGGAAACCCCGGCCGCTGCCGAGCCGGCCGTTCCGGCCACCGCCCCCTCCGGCCGCGCGAGCGGGCCCACTATCACGCCGATCGCCGCCAGCAGTCCTGGCGGCGCCGCGGAGGCGGCAGCGGTGGACGGTGCGCCGGTCGACGACGGCAAGGTCGCCTCCAGCCCGCCGCAGACCACCACGGCCCCGGACGGCTGGACGCTGGAGATCTCGTCGAAGGACGAGACCCAGATGGCGGTGGCTCCGCTGACCACCGCGATCTCGACCCGGGAGTATGCCGTCGGCGGAGTGTTCAACGGATCGCTGGAAGGCCCGGGCGGTGACACCCCCGAGGGGATCTTCGAGGTGGGCTATCAGATCGGCTGCGGTATCGACATGACCACCTCCAACGGTGTGTCACTCACCGGCACCGCGGGCGTGAGCCCCTCGATCCAGTTCATCGGCGTCGACGTCGTCGATTTCCCGATCGACGGCGTCATCCCCGGTATCGGCAGCAACTTCGCCGGCGGTATCACCGTCGGCCTCAAACCCGGCCTCATCAATGTGGTACCGGTGACCAAGAAGCAGTACAAGGGCTCGGCGCCGTGGGTCTCGATCAGCAACTTCCGGGTCAAGATCGACGGGTGCGTGGGAGAGTCGTTCATCCGCTCCTACGCCACCCTGACCAGGTCCACCGACGAAGGCGACGCGATCCTGTCCTGGTACGGGGTCACCAAGGCCGTCTGAGAATCGGTGTGAGCCCGGTCACGGGAAGCGCGAGTAGCAGCGTTCCTGGTCGCCGAGCACGCCGACCCGGAAGGCGTCGATGCGGGAGAACCCGGCCGGCACCGCCTCGCCGTTGACGTCCCCGGCGGCCAGGCCGTTGGTCAGCAGACCCGAGACCGCCTCGTCGATGTCCCCGGCCGTGAGCGCCACGGTGTTGCCGTCGGGCGTGGTGATGTCCTTGGACAATCGGGTGGTGGCCACACCGGTCAGGCAGGCGGTGCGCAGGCCGGCCTCGGCGTTGTCCAGTCGCACCCCGCCGTGCTCGTGCTGCAGCGCCATCATGAAGCGCGACGCCAGCGCCGAGTACGCGGTGTTGTCACCCTGCAGCGGCGGGCCCTCGTAGCCCTCGTTGGGGGTTCCCATCGCCTGCAGTTCGGGCAGGTCGACGGTGATGGTGTTGCGGGCCGGGCAGTATGACGCCGGCGGACTCGGCCGGGCGTCCGGGCAGGTCGAGGCAGAGGCCGCGTCGAAACTCAACTCCGGCGGGGTGCGCGGGGCGAAGACGATGGTGAGGGCCTCGAGGAGGGCGCGCACGGAATCCTCAGTGACCGGAAGTTCCCCGGTCTGGTCGCTGGGGAGCTCCACAGGCAGTTCACCCCGGCGCTGCTTGATCTCCTGCATGGTGATGTTCGCGCAGGCCGCGGCCCCGTCGGTGAACCCGAACTGGAACGCCGAGATCCGTTCGAACGCCGAGCCGTGCTCGTCGCCCATGTCGTAGTAGTCCTCGCCCATCAGTGGATCGCGGAAGGAGATCATCGCCGCCAGGATGTTGTTGAGCCCCTCGCCGGTGTTGAGGGTGAAGCGCGGTGACTTGCCCTCGGCGACCCAGCGCAGGTACACCCCGGACAGACAGTCGGCCTGCTGTTCGGTGACCAGGGTCGGCACGCCCTTGGGGTTCAGCGGCACCTGATCCTGGATGGTGTGGCCGTACTCGTGGGCGAGCACCATCGTGATCGCCATGTCGCCGTAGGCGTCGCGCAGCGAGGGCATCAGAACGGCGCGGTCCCATCCGATGGTGTCGTCCAGAGCGCAGTAGCCGGCGTTGACCAGACCCTCGGTGGTCTCGTCGCAGAAGATGCCGTCATAGTCCCGGGAGTCCCAGGAGAACAGCTCCTTGATCGGGGTCAACTCGTCGCCGAAGGCGTCCGGGTAGGCGAACCTCCAGAATTCCTCAAGGTCGCTGACCGACTGGCCGGCCAGCAGGTCGATCTCACCGCCGTCGGTGTCGGTCACCTCGCGGGACTCCGCCTTGGCGTCCGGGCGCAGGCCGGTCGGGCCGTCGACGGCCTCCAAACCGCCGACCTTGAACGGATCGGAGAACTCCGATATCGGTCGGCCGGCGATCGGGACCCCGCAGCCGCCGACCAACAGGGCCGCGACGGCCAGCAGGGAGGGTATCCGGGCCGCGCGCATGGACCCCACCATAGTTGCCGGGATCAACGCTGGCCGGTTGCGCTCAGGCGGCGCAGGGCATTCCTGACCAGGGTGGGGTCGGTGGTCGTCCAGAACGGCGGCAGCGATGCCCGCAGGTAGCCGCCGTACCGGGCGGTAGCCATCCGGGAGTCCAGGACCGCCACCACCCCGCGGTCGTCGGTGCGGCGCAGCAGCCGCCCGGCCCCCTGGGCCAGCAGCAGTGCGGCGTGACTGGCGGCCACCGCCATGAACCCGTTGCCGCCCCGCGCCGCGACGGCGCGCTGCCGCGCGGTCAGCAGCGGGTCGTCCGGGCGGGGAAACGGGATGCGGTCGATCAGCACCAGCGACAGCGAGGGGCCCGGCACGTCGACCCCCTGCCACAGCGACAGAGTGCCGAACAGTGAGGTCTGCGGGTCGGCGGCGAACCGTTCGATCAACGCGGCGATACCGTCCTCGCCCTGGCACAGCACCGGGGTGTCCAATCGCTGCCGCATCGCCTCGGCCGCCGCCCGCGCCGCCCGCATCGAGGAGAACAGCCCCAGGGTGCGCCCGCCGGCGGCCTCGATCAGGCCGGCGATCTCGTCGAGTTGTTCGGCCGATCCCGCACCGTCGCGACCGGGCGGGGGCAGGTGCGCGGCGAGGTAGAGAATCCCGGATTTCGCGTGGTCGAACGGCGAGCCGACGTCCAGACCGCGCCAGTCCGGGCCGCGGGACAGGCCCCAGGCCTCGGCCATCGCGTCGAACGACCCACCCAGGGTCAGGGTCGCCGACGTCAGCACCGTCGTCGAGGCGCCGAACACCCGCTCGGCCAGCAGCGCGGCCACCGACAGCGGCGCGACCCTCAGCACCGGGGTGATCGCCGCCGATCCGCGCTGCTCCTCGTGGTCGAGCCACACCACGTCGGTGCGCTCGGCGATGGGCGGGGTAAAGGAGTCCAGCACCCGCGCGGCGGTGTCGGCGATATCGGTCAGCGCGGCGATCGACTCGGTGCGGGCGGCAGCCGCCGCCGGATCCTTGGGCGCCGGGTCGATGGCCGAGCGGGCGGCGGCCGCGGCGTCGCGCAGCGCGGTCAGATAGGTGGCCAGTTCGTCGTCGAGGTGGTCGATGCGCCCGGGCTGCCCGTCGTGGATCGCCGAGGCGAAGGTGGCCACCGCCGCCTCCAGCCGCTGGGTCGGTTCCGGGCCGACCAGGCGGGCGGTGCGGCGCACGGTCACCCCCAGCGGGCCGGGGGTGAGCTCGCCGGTGGCCACCGAGGTCACCCGGTCGGTGAGCTCATGGGCCTCGTCGATCACCAGGAAGTCGTGTTCGGGCAGCACCGATGCCTCGGCGATGGCGTCGATGGCCAGCAGGGCGTGGTTGGTGACGACGACGTCCGCCTGGCCGGCCTCGGCGCGCGCCTTCTCGGAGAAGCAGTCGGCGGCGTAGGGGCAGCGGGCCGGCCCGAGGCATTCGCGCGCCGAGACGCTGACCTGTGACCAGGCCCGCTCCGAGACCCCGGGGCGCAAGTCGTCGCGGTCGCCGGTCTCGGTGTCCGAGGCCCATTCGGTCAGCCGTGCCACGTCGCGGCCCAGCGCGCTGGTCGCGGCGGCGGAGAACAGTTCCTCCTGATCGGCGTCGTGGGGTTTCCCATCAGGAATGCCGTGGACCTTGTTCAGGCACAGGTAGTTTCGCCGGCCCTTGAGCAGGGCGAACCGGGCGGGGCGGGGCAGCGCGTCGGCGAGCGCGTCGACCAGCCGGGGCAGGTCGCGGTCGACGAGCTGGCGCTGCAGCGCGATGGTGGCCGTCGAGACCACCACGGGCGAGTCCTCGGTGACCGCGCGGGCGATGGCCGGCACCAGATAGGCCAACGACTTTCCGGTGCCGGTGCCAGCCTGGACGGCCAGGTGCTCGCCGGTGTCGAAGGCGCGGGCCACCGCTTCGGCCATCTGCACTTGACCTGGGCGCTGCGCGCCGCCGATCACCGCCACCGCCCGCTCCAGCAGGTCGGTCACCGGGGGCGGCCGCTTCACCGCGGCGGGATCTGCCGGGTGGGGATGGCCGGCTCCCCATGGGACAGGGCCAGGCCCTCCCACGGCAGGCTGTCCAGCCCGGCGGCGACCAACGTGCGCGCGGCGGACAGATCGGGCGGTGCCAGCACCTCGCCTGCACGGACCAGCGCCACCGTCAGCGGCCGCGCCTGCCCCTCGGCCTCCGGCGCCGCCCCGGCTGGGTGGACCACCTCCTCGACGACCGTTCCGGACGCACGGGACAGCCGCATCGCGGCCTTGCGACCGCCGTGGGACTCTTTCTGGCTGCTGCGCTTTCGCACCGGCAGCCCGTCGACCTCCACCAGTTTGTAGACCATGCCGGCGGTGGGGGCGCCGGAGCCGGTGACCACCGAGGTGCCGACTCCGTAGCTGTCGACCGGTTCGGCGCGCAGCGCGGCGACGGCATACTCGTCGAGGTCGCCGGAAACCACGATCCGGGTGCCCAGCGCGCCCAGGCCGTCGAGCTGCGCGCGGACCTGGCGGGCCAGCACCCCGAGGTCCCCGGAATCGATGCGCACCGCCCCCAGGCCGGTGCCGGCCGCGGCGATCGCGTTGGCCACCCCGCTGCGGACGTCATAGGTGTCCACCAGCAGCGTCGTGTTCAGCCCGAGCGCGGCGACCTGGGCGCGGAAGGCGGCCTGCTCCCAGGCGTCGGAATCGGCGCCGGCGACGGTGTGCAGCATGGTGAACGCGTGCGCCGAGGTTCCCAGCGCCGGAACCGCGTAGCGCTGGGCGGCCGCCAGGTTGGAGGTTCCGGTGAACCCGGCGATGTATGCGGCGCGCGCCGCGGCGACCGCGGCCTGCTCGTGGGTGCGCCGGGACCCCATCTCGATCAGCGGGCGCCCGCCCGCGGCACTGACCATCCGGGCCGCGGCCGAGGCCACCGCGCTGTCGTGGTTGAGGATCGACAGCACCAAGGTCTCCAGCAGCACACATTCGGCGAAGGTGCCGGTGACCGAGAGCACCGGCGAGCCCGGGAAGTACAACTCGCCCTCGGCGTAACCGTCGACATCGCCGGTGAAACGGAAACCGGACAGGTAGTCCAGCGTCGCCGGGTCCAGGAAGTCCGCCACCGCCGCCAGTGCCGCGTCGTCGAAGGCGAAGTCGCCCAGCGCTTCCAGGAAGCGTCCGGTTCCGGCGAGAACGCCGTAGCGGCGACCGTCGGGCAGTCGCCGGGCGAACACCTCGAAGGTGGTGCGCCGGGTCGCGGTTCCGTCGTGCAGTGCCGCGGCGAGCATGGTCAGCTCGTACTTGTCGGTCAGCAGCGCCGGCGTCCCCAACCCGCTTCCAGGCCCACTCACCCCGCAACCGTAACGGCTGGCCCGAGCGGGGGCCGGGATCACCGTCTCCCTCGCTATCCTTGTCGGCATGGGCGCCTCAGAAGCACCGCCCCGGCCGGGGACCGGGGGACTCCAGGAGACCGATCTCCTGGAAGCCATCGACGCACCGTGGGTGACCATCGTCTGGGACGATCCGGTCAACCTGATGAATTACGTGACGTTGGTGTTCCAGAAGGTGTTCGGATACAGCGAACCCCAGGCCACCAAGCTCATGTTGGAGGTTCACAACGAGGGCAAGGCCGTGGTGTCCTCCGGGAGTCGCGAGGCGATGGAGATCGACGTGACCAAGCTGCACGCCGCCGGGTTGTGGGCGACCATGCAGCAGGACCGCTGAGCCGGGCTGCGCAGCGACACGTGCGTAAGTGGAAACGGGTCGACACCGCCCAGGGTCCCCGATTCGTCTCGGCGCTGGAGCGCCACGAGGTCGAGTTGCTGAGGAATATGGCCACCTCGGTGCAGCAGATGCTCGACGAGCGGCAGTCCTCGGCGCCCTCGGACCCGTTGGAGCAGATCACCGGTATCCGCGCCGGCAACTCCGCGCCGCCGGAGAACGCGACCATGCGCCGCCTGCTGCCGGACTTCGTCAAGGATGGCCCCGAGGCCTCTGACGACACGTCCAATGGGGCCCTTCGGAGCCTGCACGAACCGCAGATCATCGACGGCAAAATTGCCGCCGCGCAACGGCTGCTGGACACCCTGCCCGTCGGCGGCGGACGGCTGGAGCTGACCGAGGAGGACGCCGAAGCCTGGATCGCGGCCGTCAACGACATCCGGCTGACCCTGGGCACGCTCCTGCAGATCGGGCCCGAGGGCCCGGACCGGCTGCCCTCCGGGCATCCGATGGCGGCCCATCTCGAGGTTTACCAGTGGCTGACGGTGCTGCAGGAGTATCTGGTGCTGGGGCTGATGGGCAAGCCGATTCGATGACCGGCAGCGTCACCGATGTCGCCGGCATCCTGGTCGGCCACCATCAACGATGTGACGTCGACGCCACCGTGGGCTCCGAGGAGCAACCGGGAACCGGTTGGGCGAGCGGAACAACCGTGGTTATCGCCCCGGCTGGGACGGTGGGGGCGGTCGACGTTCGCGGTGGGGCCCCGGGCAGCCGGGAGACCGAGTCGCTGGAGGCGTCCAACACGGTCCGCCATGTCGACGCCGTGGTGCTCACCGGGGGCAGCGCCTACGGGCTGGCCGCCGCCGACGGGGTGATGGCCTGGCTGGAGGAGCGCGGCCGGGGCGTGGCGATGACCGGCGGGGTGGTGCCGATCGTGCCCGCCGCGGTGATCTTCGATCTCCCTGTCGGGGCATGGGCCAACCGGCCCACCGCCGAGTTCGGCTATGCCGCCGCCGCGGCCGCCGGCGTCGACGTGGCCGTCGGCTGTGTGGGAGCCGGGGTCGGCGCGCGGGCCGGTGTGCTCAAGGGCGGGGTGGGCACCGCCTCGACGGTGCTGGACTGCGGTGTGACGGTCGGGGCGATCGTGGTGGTCAACGCCGCCGGCGAGGTGTTCGACCCGGCGACCGGGCTGCCCTGGATGTCGGATTTGGCCGCCGAGTTCGGGCTGCGTGCGCCGTCTGCCTCGCGACTCCGGGAATACGCCGGTCGGCACCGTGAGTCCAGCCCGCTGAACACCACCATCGCGGTGGTGGCCACCGACGCCGCGCTGAGCAAGGCGGCCTGCCATCGCGTCGCGGTGGCCGCCCAGGACGGCCTGGCCCGTGCCATCCGCCCGGCGCACACCCCGCTGGACGGGGACACCGTCTTCGCCCTGGCCACCGGCGCGGTGAGGGTGCCGCCGGACCCCGACACCCCCGCGGCGATGTCGCCGGAGACCCGGCTGACCACCGCGGTGGGGGCGGCCGCGGCGGACTGCCTGGCCCGCGCGGTGGTCGCCGGGGTGCTGGCCGCGGAACCCGTGGCCGGGATTCCGTCCCACCGGGACCTTTTGGGACGCTGAGCCGGCGCGAGCGTGCGGGTCAGCTCCGCGACACGCCGCCCGCCAGGGCATTTCGCGCACGTTCGCGGCGGTGCGGCCGACCGGTAACCTTGGCCTTATGACCTCTCCCGCACCCGCCAAATGGCCGGTGTGGAAGGTCGGCGGCGTGACCATCCTGACCTTCGTCGCCCTGCTCTACCTGATCGAGATCATCGACCAGCTGACCGGGCACTCGCTGGACCGCAACGGCATCCGGCCGCTGGAGACCGACGGGCTCAAGGGCATTCTCTTCGCCCCGTTGCTGCACGCCGACTGGGCGCACCTGCTGGCCAACACCATCCCGGCCCTGGTGCTGGGCTTCCTGGTGACCCTGGCCGGGCTGTCGCGGTTCGTCTGGGCCACCGCGATCATCTGGATCGTCGGCGGCCTGGGCACCTGGCTGATCGGCGGGCTGGGCAGCTGCCGGATGCCGACCAACCACATCGGCGCCTCCGGGCTGATCTTCGGCTGGCTGGCATTCCTGGTGGTGTTCGGCTGGCTCACCCGCCACCTCTGGCAGATCGCCGTCAGCCTCCTGGTGCTGGTGGTCTACGGCGGAATCCTGTGGGGTGCGGTGCCGGTGCTCGACCGCTGCGGCGGGGTGTCCTGGCAGGGGCACCTGTGCGGGGCGCTGGCCGGGGTGCTGGCCGCCTACTGGCTGTCCAGCCCCGAACGGCAGGCGCGCCAGCGCAAGAAGGCCGGCGAGTTGCCCCCGAGCGCGTCATGACCGGGGCTCCATGACCGACCGCTCGTCGCCGATCGGGATCTTCGACTCCGGTGTCGGCGGGCTGACCGTGGCCCGGTCCATCATCGACCAGCTGCCCGACGAGGACGTCATCTACGTCGGCGACACCGCCAACGGCCCGTACGGCCCGCTGAGCATCCCCGAGGTTCGCGCCCACGCGCTGGCCATCGGCGACGACCTTGTCGGCCGGGGGGTCAAGGCACTGGTCATCGCCTGCAACACCGCCTCGGCGGCGTGTCTGCGCGACGCCCGGGAACGCTACGACGTGCCGGTGGTGGAGGTGATCCTGCCCGCGGTCCGCCGCGCCGTGGCGACCACCCGGACCGGGAAGATCGGGGTCATCGGAACCAGCGCGACGATTTCCTCGGGCGCCTACCAGGACGCTTTCGCCGCCGCCCGGGGCGTCGAGGTCACCGCGGTGGCCTGCCCCCGGTTCGTCGACTTCGTCGAACGCGGTGTCACCAGCGGCCGCCAGGTGCTCGGTCTGGCCGAGGCGTATCTGGAACCGCTGCAGCGCGCGCAGGTCGACACGCTGGTCCTGGGCTGCACGCACTACCCGCTGCTGTCCGGGGTGATCCAGTTGGTGATGGGGGACTCGGTGACCCTGGTGTCCAGCGCGGAGGAGACCGCCAAGGACCTGCTACGGGTGCTCACCGAACGCGATCTGCTGCGCCCACACCCCGAGAGCCCGGCGGCGGAGCCGCCCTCGCGGGTGTTCGAGGCCACCGGCGACCCCGAGGCGTTCACCGCGCTGGCCGCCCGCTTCCTAGGCCCGGTGGTCACCGGCGTGCCCGCCCCGAGTCGCACGGCGAACTGAGCCGGCGGGAAAACCCATGTTGGGCCACGAGGGAGGTTATCCGTGGCAAGCTTGGCGCTGTGCGACTCACGGTCCTGGGCTGCTCGGGCAGTGTCGTCGGGCCTGATTCCCCGGCGTCCGGCTACCTGCTGACCGCTGAGGACACCGCGCCGCTGGTGCTCGACTTCGGCGGGGGAGTGCTGGGGGCGCTGCAGCGCTACGCCGACCCCAACGAGGTTTACGTCCTGCTCTCGCACCTGCACGCCGACCACTGCCT
>JAGQTQ010000185.1 GCA_020438905.1 Mycobacterium sp. | reverse complement strand
CTGGCTCGGTGAACGGAAACCAGTTCAACAACGCGTTCACCGAAGCGGTGCAGAAGATCTACGAGAGCGGCGAGATCGGAAGAGCACACGTCTGAAACCAGTTCAACAACGCGTTCACCGAAGCGGTGCAGAAGATCTACGAGAGCGGTGATGAGAAGCCGGTCGCGATCTCCAGCGGCCTGGCGATCATGATGTGGACCCTGCTCAACGCCCGCAACGGCAAGCCGAGCCTGCTGACCGACCACCCGCTGCCCAATGCCAGCCAGGTGGTGCTCACCGGGAACCCGATCACCGGCTGGGTGCTGCAGGACTGGGACGGCATCACCAACTTCGCGATCGAATCGGATTGACCGCCGACGCACAGTTCTCGATGTCGTTGCGGGTGCGCTACGCCGAGTGCGATATGCAGGGGCGGGCCTTCAACGGCCACTATCTGACCTGGGCCGACATGGCGCACACCGAGGCCCTGCGGGCACTGGTCGGCAGCTATCAGGAGGTGACCCGGCGCGGCATCGACTTCGTGGTGGTCGCCGCCGAACTGCAGTTCCGCTCCCCCGCCCGGTTCGATGACGAACTGGTGGTCGAGGTCGTGATCGAACCGCCCGGACACACCTCCCTGCGCAGCCGGTATCGCATCGGACGGAGCGAAGACCTGATCGCCGAGGCCGCGCTGACCCACGTCTGCGTGGACGCGACCACCTTCGACAAGCGGCCGTGGCCCCAATGGTTCCGCGACCGCCTCGCGGAGGCCGCAGCACCGTGAGAGTCCCGGTGTTCGCCGACGTCGACACCGGGGTCGACGACGCGATGGCGCTGGTGTATCTGCTGGCCAGCCCGGAGGCCGACCTGGTCGGGATCGCCTCCACCGGCGGCAACGTGGACGTCGACCAGGTGTGCCGAAACAACCTGGGCCTGCTGCGACTCTGCGGGGCCGGGAACGTCCCGGTGTCCCGGGGCGCCGGTGGGCCGCTGACCGCCCCGATGCGGACCGCCGAGGACACCCACGGCCCGGCCGGACTGGGCTATGCCGAACTGCCCACGCCCGACGCCGAACTCACCGGATACGACGCCGCGCAGGCATGGATCAGGGCCGCCCGCGCCCACCCCGGCCGACTGGTCGGATTGGTATGCGGCCCGATGACCAACCTCGCGCTGGCCCTGCGGGCCGAGCCGGCCCTGCCGGGGCTGCTGCGGCGCCTGGTGATCATGGGCGGCTCCTTCGATTACCGGGGGAACACCACCCCGGTGGCCGAATGGAACGTCAGCGTCGACCCGGAAGCCGCCGCCGAGGTGTTCGCGGCGTTCGACACCCCCGGGGGCCGGGCCGACGACGCGCTCCCGATCGTCTGCGGTCTCAACGTCACCGAGAACGCGGTGATGACCCCGCAGATCATGCAGCGGTTGGCACGAGAGGCGGGATCGACTCCGGAGGCCGTCAATCCGCTGATCCGGGTGCTCGACGACGCGATGCGGTTCTACTTCGAATTCCACGCCGGCCAGGGCGAGGGCTACCTGGCCCACCTGCACGACCCGCTGGCCGCGGCGGTGGCCCTGGACCCCGGCCTGATCCGGACCCGTGCCGCGGCGGTGGCCGTGGAGTTGACCGGGACGCTGACCCGGGCGATGACGATCGCCGACTGGAGCCGGCGGTGGGGCCGGCCACCCAACGCCCGGGTGGGCGTGGAGGTGGACGTCACGGCGTTCTTCGAGCGTTTCATCGAACGGGTGGGGCCCTTCGCGCGCCGGCTGGCTCATTCGTAGACCCCTTCCAGGTACCACCGGCGCTGCCGGTAACACAGCAGCAGCGCGACCCCGGAGACCAGCACCTGCGCCCGGGCGGTGCGGCCGCGGCGTTCGGCGTCCTCCCACCATCGTTCGTCCACCGGCCACGGGCCGGTCCACCAGCCCAGCTCCCCCCGGTAGCCCGCGCCGTCGATCCGGTCCGGTTCGGTGCTGAACAATCCGCGGGCGTTCACCCGCACCGGATCGCCCCGGGCGTCGAGCAGTTCCACCGGATCGTCGAGCAGAACCGCCGGCGAGGGCTCCGGGAGCTGACCGGGCCAGGGCCGGTCCGGGGCGGCGCGGGGTATCGGTTCGTCCCCGAGCGGAGTCAGGGTTATCCGCTCGGCGGGTCCGCGGCCACCGCTGAGCACCGGCACCTGTACCGACTCCTGGCCGAGCAGCCCCTGCACCCGGACCAGGGCGCGCCGGGCCCGCAATCGGTCCTCCTCACCCAGACCGCCCCACAGCGGAAGCTGAAGCGCTTCTGCGGAAACGACTTCCACCGGCTCCAGTCGCAGCATGGTGACCGGTCCGTCGAGCCCGCCCCGCCCGGTGACGCTCCGGGAGGTCAGCCAGCCGTCGAGTTGCCAGCGCACCCGGTCGGCGGTGGCATCCTCGGTCAACGGCTCGGCGCACCGCCACACCCGGCTCAATTCGCCGCCGCCGGCGGTCACGGCATGGATGGCCAGCCGGGTGCATCCGACCCCGGCTCCCTCCAGTCCGCGATGCAGGGTGGCCGCCAACGTCCGGCCGGCGAAGGCCGCGGCGTCAACCCGATCGATCGGCGGATCGCACTGCATGACCGCCTCGAGGTCCGGCGGCAGTTCACGGCCGTACGGCGTGCGGCCCGGCTCGCCGCGGGCGAAACGATGCGCCACGACCGCATCGGCCCCGAACCGAGAGGCGACGTCGCCACGGGGCAGCGCGGCGAATCGACCCACGGTGCGGATTCCCATGCGCCACAACAGATCGGCGAGCTCCGCACGGCCCGGACCGGACAGACTGGGTTCGGCGGCCAGTTGCCGGATGGACAACGCCGAGAGGAACTGCGCGTCACCGCCCGGCTCCACCACCCGGCCGGCCCGGGCGGCGAAGACGGCGGTGGCCAGCCGATCGGCGATACCCACCTGACATTCGGCGCCGGCGGCGGCGACGGCGTCGACCAGCCGTTCGGCGGCGGCCTGTTCGGAGCCGAAGTAGCGGGCCGCGCCGCGGATCGCCAGCACCAGCAGGCCGGGCCGCAGCACCTCCGCGCGCGGCACCACATCGTCCACCGCCACGACCACGCCCTCGAAGAACCGGGCGTCGCGGGCCGGATCGGCGGCGGCGACGTGCACCGCAGGGCAGCGCGCCTGGGCCTCGCGCCGGCGCAGCCCCCGTCGCACCCCGGCCTCGCGGGCCGCCGCCGAGCAGGCGACCACCCGGTTGGCCAGGGTGACCGCGACCTGCGCGGTGGGTTCCAGCCCGGCCGCAGCCGCGGCGGCGACGGCCGGCCAGTCCATGCACCAGACCGCCAACACCCTCGTCGGGCTCACGGACGCCCCCGGGCCCGGACGGACAACCGCACCGCACCGATGCGTCCGCACCCGGCCACCGGCGCGCCCGCGCGGGCGGCGGTGATCTCGTAACCGCGCACCCGGGCGTCCATCCGCATCGGCGCGCCCTGCCAGTCGCCCCCGGTGACCAGCAGGGTGCAACCCCGCTGCCGGGCGCGGGACACCACCGCCCGGGCCCGGGTGGCCGGAACCCGCCGGCCGGCCAGACCGAGCACCACCAGGTCCATCCCGTCGATCAGCACCGCGGCCACCTCAACCGGGTCGGACCCCGGTTGCGGGATCACCGCAACCCGGCTGAGATCGGCTCCCATCTCCGCGGCGGCCAGCAGCCCGAACTCCGGCAGGCCGACGATCGCCACGTGCCCACCGGCCGCGCTGACCGCGGCGGCTATGCCCACCGGCAGCGAGCGGGCTCCGGACACCACCGCCACCGTGCCCCTGGGCAACCCGGCCGGAAGCGCCGCGGCCAGCGAATTCGGGATCGGCAGCAAAGATTCCGACGCCGGCAGCGCGGCCTCGGCGGGCTCTGCGGCGCCCCACCGGGGACCGGCCTTCCCGGACACCGCCGCCATCTGGCGTCGGAGCTGTTCCAGCTGTTCAGCACGGTTGTGCTGGAGTTCGCCCAGGGCAATCGCCGCCGCCATCGACCACCTCCAGCCCCGATCATCGTCATCTTATTTCGAATGTTTGTTCGACACCGTGAGTAAACACCCGACCCCCGACAGCCGTCAAGAGTTCTGGCACCATGAGGCCATGAACTCCGAACAGGCCGACAAGATCTCCCGGGGCCAGGGTTTCGTCGCCGCACTGGACCAGAGCGGCGGCAGCACACCCAAGGCGCTTCGGCTCTACGGCATCCCCGAGGACGCCTACTCCGGGGACGAGCA
Organism: Mycobacterium sp.; assembly: GCA_020438905.1. Taxonomy (GTDB): domain Bacteria; phylum Actinomycetota; class Actinomycetes; order Mycobacteriales; family Mycobacteriaceae; genus Mycobacterium. Next base: position 593 of record JAGQTQ010000185.1, on the reverse strand, counting down.
GATGTTCGACCTGGTCCACCGGATGCGGACTCGCATCATCACCAGCCCCAGCTTCGACGGCGACCGGATTCTGGCGACCATCCTGTTCGAGGACACCATGGACCGCGACGTCGAGGGCCGCCCGACCGCGGACTACCTGTGGAACGTCAAGAGGATCGTGCCGATCCTGAAGGTGGACAAGGGGCTTGCCCCGGCACTGGACGGCGCGCAGGTGATGAAGCCGATCCCCGGACTGGACACCCTGCTGCCCCGGGCGCGCGCCCTGGGCGTCTTCGGCACGAAAATGCGCTCGTTCATCACCGCACCCGGGGCCGGACTCGATGCGGTGGTCGAGCAGCAGTTCGAGGTGGCCGCGCAGATCCTGGCCGCCGGGCTGGTGCCGATCATCGAACCCGAGATCGACATCCACAGCCCCGCCAAGGGCGCCGCCGAGGAGCAGTTGAAGCAGTCCATCATCGCCGCGCTGGGCACTCTGGGGGACGGCCGGCAGGTGATGCTCAAGCTGACCCTGCCCGATACCGACGACCTCTACCGCGACCTGGTCGACGACCCCCGGGTGATGCGGGTACTGGCGCTGTCCGGCGGCTACAGCC